>NZ_JBHYZW010000008.1:0-142058 GCF_042754005.1 Streptomyces sp. NPDC059247 | reverse complement strand
CCGCGCACCGCGCACCGCGCACCGCGCACCGCGCACCGCGCACCGCGCACCGCGCACCGCGCACCGCGCACCGCGCACCGCGCACCGCGCACCGCGTTCCCGGTGCTCGACGGGCCGTTCCAGGACCGACCGGGCCGAGTCCGACGGCGGCCGAGGCGATGATCCCGCCTCCATTCCGATCGCGGTCCGGTCGTATCCGGTCGTGTCGGTCGTGGTCCGGTCGCGGTCCGATCGAAGTCCGGTCGGTTACGAGGGGCCGGTGGCCGGGCACACATACGTCCCGCCGCCGCCCGCGCGGCCGTGGACCCCTCCCGCCGCGAGCGGGACGGACCGCGCCGCCGCGCCCAGGAGGAGCCGGTCATGAGCAGCGTGCCCCGCCCACCGACACCGCCGCGGCGGGAAGTGTCGCCGCTGGAACTGTTCTACGACCTGGTCTTCGTCTTCGCGGTCTCCCAGCTCTCCCACCACCTCCTGGAGCACCTCACCGCGCGGGGCGCGGCGGAGACCGTGGTCCTCCTGGCCGCCGTCTTCGGCACCTGGACCTTCACCAGCTACGAGGCCACCCTCCTCGACGTCGACCGGGCCGTCACCCGGTGGATGATCGTCGTCGTGATGGGCCTCGGCCTCTTCATGAACGCCGAGATCCCGAACGCCTTCGGCGACCACGCCCCGGCCTTCGTCGTCCCCCTGCTGCTGATCCAGTTCCTCGCCGTCGCCGTGACGGCCGCTGCCGCCCGTACCGAGACGCAGCGCGAACACTTCCGCCGCACCCTGGTCTGGATCTCCTTCTCCGCCCCGCTGTGGATCGTGGGCGCGGCGGTCGCCCCGGGCCCCCGGCTGGGGTGGTGGGCCGCCGCCGCCCTCGTGGACGTCACCGGGACCTGGCTCGCCCACCCGCTGCCGGGCCGCACCCTCAGCAGCCGCGAATTCGCCTTCGACGCCGACCACATGCTCGAACGCCTCAGGCTGCTCTTCATCATCCTGCTCGGCGAGACCGTCCTCACCGCGGGCCGGGCGATGGCCGACGCCCCGGTCGACGCGCCCAGCGTGCTCGCGACCGCGGGGGTGTTCGTGGCCCTGGTCTGTCTGTGGGCCGCCTACTTCGGCGGTGGCGAGGACGTCGTCCGTACGGTCCTCGCCACCACTCCCGACCCGGTGCGGGCGCTCCGTCTCGGCGTGAACAGCGTCTATCCGGTGCTGGCCGCGCTGGTCGCCCTCGCCGTCGGCAGCGAACTGGCCATCGCCCACCCCACCGGCCACGGTTCCACCGAGCTCGCCCTGCTCCTCTTCGGCGGGCCCGCGCTCTACCTCGTCACCACGGCCTGGTACTTCCGCACCACGGCCGGGGGAGCCTGGGCCGAACGGCTCGCCGGGGCCGCCGTCCTCGTCGTCGTGGGGGTGGCCGCCGTCCGGCTGCCCCCGCTCGCCTCCGTCGCGCTGCTCGACGTGGTCCTCCTCACGACCGCCGCCGTCCTGGTCCGCGCCCACCGGGGTCTGACGCGTTCGCTCCGGCGGGTCCCCCCGGCCTGACCGCCGCGCCGGGCCCGCCCGCGAACCGCCCGGGAGTCGTGCCCACGAGCCGTTTGAACGAGCGGTTCAGATGCGGCTGGTCGTAGAAACCGGTGGTCGCCGCGACCTCCGCGGGCGGCATCCCGTCGAGCAGCAGCCGCCGGGCCCGGTCCAGGCGCCGGGCCGTCAGATACTGGTGCGGGGCGATGCCGAAAGCCCGGCTGAACGCCCGTACGAGATGGGTGGGGTGGGCGCCCAGCAGCCCCGCCGCCTCCTCCAGGGTCACCCCCTGGAACAGCCGCGCGTCGAGCAGCTCCCGCAGAGCGTGCGCCACCCCGGGAGCGGTGCCACGCGCGCGCGTGGGGGAGCCGGGCCGCAGATGGGCGCCCAGCCGCTCGCGGACCAGGGCGAGACGGCACTGCGCCTCGAACTCGTCGCCCGGTTCCGTCAGCGCGGTGTGCAACTGCCCGATACGGTGCCGCAACAGCGGGTCGACCAGGTCGGGGGAGTCGACGGCGGCGCCGATCAGGCTCTCGTCGAGCTGGGTCAGATCCAGGTACAGGACCCGCTTGCGGAAGCCGTGGGCGGTCGCGGGGGAGCCGTTGTGCGGGACCTGCGGCGGCAGCAGCGACACGGTGTCGCCCGGCGTGCCGTGCTCGCGCCGGTCCAGGTCGTACCGGACCGCGCCGTCGTCGACGATCAGCAGCGTCCACACGTCGTGGACGTGCATCGGATACGCGTGCTCCGTGAACCGGGCGTGGAACACCTCCACCACCCCGGGGACGCGGGGACGCCACGCCGTGACCCGCTGCCCCGCCACCATGCAAGGAATGTACAAGACGCCCCGGGGCCGTCACCGGCAGCCTCGGGGCATGACCACCACCGACCACGCGCCCGTGCGCTTCGACACCAAGATCGCCGTCCTGCTGCGGGAGGACCTGGAGACCTGGCAGCGGCTGAACGTGACCGCCTTCCTGGTGAGCGGGCTCGGCACCCTGCTGCCCGAGGTGATCGGCGAACCGTACGCGGACGCCGACGACACCCCGTACCTCCCGATGTTCCGCCAGCCCGTCCTGGTCTTCGAAGGCACCGGGAAGACCCTCGTGACGGCGCACGGCCGCGCGCTCTCCCGCGCTCTCCCGACCGCCCTGTTCACGGCGGACCTCTTCACCACCGGCAACGACCGCGACAACCGGGCCGCCGTCCGCGCGGTGGCCACGGCGGACCTCGACCTCGCGGGCCTCGCCGTGTACGGACCCCGCAACGCCGTCGACAAGGTCCTCAAGGGCGCCCGTATGCACCCCTGACGGACTCCCGGGCGCCTCCGGCGTCGGGCCGGTGGCCGGGGGGCGGCCGGATTGCCTTGCCCCACCCCCCGCGCCGCTCGCGCGCCGCCCCGCCGTGACCGTGCACGATAGGTGGTTCCGACGGACGACTCCGGTGCCCGCCGGGCACCTCCCGACGACGACGGAAACCGGCGCCTGAGCCACAGGGAGTTGTTCCTCACCATGACGACCCACACCGGCCACGAGCCCGATGACGGGACCGGCGCGGCGGGAGCACGCGCCGCCGACCGGCTCACCGCCTTCGTCGACGCGGCGGTCGCGATCGCACTCACCCTCCTCGCGCTGGACCTCCCCGTCCCCTCCGGCGACACCACCGGTGCCATGCTCAGCTCGGTCGCCGACCACAGAGAGGAGTACCTGGCCTTCGGGATCAGCTTCGTGGTGATCGCCGCCCACTGGCGCGCCCACCACGAGATCTTCCGGTACGTCCGCACGCTGGACAGCCGCCTGACCAGCCTCACCCTGCTGTGGTTGTTCATGCAGGTCCTGATGCCGTTCGCGACCCGGATGATCACCGCCGACAGCGCCTTCCCGCCCCGGTTCAGCCTGTACGCGCTCGTGCAGGTCCTGGCCTCCACGTCGTTCGCGCTGATCATCCGGGAGATCCGGCGGGCACACCTGTACTACGCGGACGCCCCGCCCCAGGTGTTCGCCGAGAGCCTGGTGCGCAGCAGCTGCCTGGCCGCGGTGTTCGGGATCTCCATCCCCCTCTCGTTCGTGGTCATGAGCCCCGGCCCGTACCTGTGCTGGCTCGCGGCACCGATCGTGCTCGCCACGGCCCGCCGCGTCCAGCGCCGCGCCGCTGCCAGGTGACGCCCCGGGGACCGTCCGGCCGGACCGCCCACCGGCCGGACCCCTGCGAGCCGAGCGGACGCTCGGACCCGCGCCCGAGGGTCAGCCGCCGCGGGATCGCCACCGGGTACCGGCCCCGCCCTCCCCGCACTCCGGACACCGGCTCGCGGCCCCCTCACCCGCGCGCCCGCTCCGCGCACTCCAGGAGCACCGGCAGGGCCGCCGCCAGGGCGTCCGTCCCCCGCGCGTACGGCAGCCGGAGCCGGTCCCGGAAGCCGTCCACCGGGGAGAACGCCGAGCCGGGCACCACCGACACGCCCTGTCTGCGGGCCAGCTGGGCGAGCGCCTCGGTGTCGGTCCCCGGGACCCGTACCCAGAGCGCGGGCCCGCCCGTCGGCCGGGTCCACTCCCAGTGCGGCGCCCACGTCCGCAGCAGCGCCTCCGCCGCGTCCCGCTGCTCCCGCAGCGCGGCCCGGCGGTGCGCGCGTGCCTCCGGGAGCCGGTCCAGGAGCCGTACGGCGACGAGCTGGTCCAGCACCGAACACGACAGGTCCACCGAGGTCTTGATCTGCGCGAGCCGTGACACCACCTGCGGCGACGCACGGACCCAGCCCACCCGCAGACCGCCCCAGAACAACTTCGACAGCGTGCCCACGGTCACCGTCGAACCCATCGGCAGCTCCGCCACGAGCGGCACCGGAACTTCCTCGCCCTCCGCCCCCTGGAGTCCGGCGTCCGTCCCCGACGACCCGTCCGCCGCCCGGACCCCACCGGCCCCGTCCGGCCCCAGCGCGAGTTCGGCGCAGGCCATGTCCTCCACCGTGAACAGTTCCAGGTCCGCCAGGACCCGGCGCCACTCCCGCCGCGCGGCCCCGTCCAGACTCCGCCCCGTCGGGTTGTGCACCGTCGGCTGGAGGTACACGAGCCGGGGCCGCGCGTGCCCGACGAGCCGCCGCAGCGCCGCCGGACCGGAGCCCTCCGCCCCCGGCCCCTCCCCGCCCGGTCCGTCCCCGCCCACCGGGACCAGCCGGGCGCCCCGCGCGCGCAGCGCCTCCAGGGCGCCCCGGTAGGTCGGATCCTCCACGACCACCGTGTCCCCGGGCTCCACCAGCGCCTGCGCCACCAGCCACACCGCCTGCTGCGAACCCGCCGTCACCAGGATCTGCGCCGCCTCGGTCGGCACCCCCGCCGCCCGGTAGTGGGCGGCGACGCCCTCCCGCAGCGCCGGAAGGCCGTACGGGTGGTAGCCGTCCTCGCCGAGGAGCCCGCCGAGGCCGTCACGGCTCAGCGCGGCCACCTCCTCGCCCACCGCGCCGAGCCCCGGCAGCGCCCCGCTCGACAGATCGGCCGTGCCCGTGCCGTCGGCGGCGCGCGAACGGGCGTCGAAGCTCACGAGCCTGCCCTCGGTCACGTATCCGTCGGGCGCCCCGGAGCCCCGCAGCCGCGAACCGCTGCCCCGTACGCTCTCCAGCCGGCCCGCGTCCTCCAGGAGCCCGTAGGCGGCGGTCACGGTGGACCGGCTCACCCCGAGCACCAGGGCCAGCTCCCGCTGCGAGGGCAGCACGGTGCCGCCCGCCACGTCCCCCCGCTCGGCCAGCTCCCGCAGGGCGTCCGCGAGCCGCCGGGGCAGCGGCCCCGGCCCCTCCGACGACCAACCGGTGAGAAGTCGGGACAAACGGGTCGAAGAGATCCTGGCCATGACACCCATGGTGCGCGAAGACGCAGGCCAATCCTGCCCGACTGGTCGTTGTAGCCCCGGAACCCCCGGCGGATGATCGACGGGCGGGACCGGGCCGAGGGCCCGGAGGACCGGACAGGGAGATGGGTGAGGTCATGGCGACCGTCGTGCTGGTCGGCACACTGGACACCAAGGGCGAGGAGTACGCCTGGCTGCGCGAGCGGCTCAGGGAGTACGGCAGCGACGTCCTCCTCGTCGACACCGGGATCATGCCGCCGCCCGCCCACGCACCGGTGCCCGACGTCTCCGCCGACGTCGTCGCACGGGCCGGGGGCCACGACCTCGCCGCCCTGAGGGCGGCGGGCGACCGGGGCGCGGCCGTCGCCGCGATGGCCCAGGGCCTCTCCCGGGTCGTCGTCGACCTCTACCGCAAGGGCCGCCTCCACGCCGTGCTCGCCGCCGCGGGCAGCGGCGGCTCCGCCATCGCCGCACAGGCCATGCGGGCCCTGCCCATCGGCGTACCGAAGGTGCTCGTCAGCACCATGGCCGGGGGAGACGTCTCCCCGTACGTCGACAGCAGCGACCTCACCCTGATGTACAGCGTCGTCGACATCTCCGGACTGAACTCCGTCTCCTGCCAGGTCCTCGGCAACGCCGCCGCCGCGGCCGCCGGAATGGCCCGCCGCCACGAGCGCAACCACGACGAGCCCGCGGGCCGGGGACGGCCGGTCGTCGCCGCCACCATGTTCGGCGTGACGACCCCGGCCGTCGACGTCGCCCGCACCCGGCTCGCCGAACTCGGCTACGAGGTCCTCGTCTTCCACGCCACCGGCGCGGGCGGCCGGGCGGTCGAGAAGCTCGCCAGGGACGGGATGCTCGACGGCGTCCTCGACCTCACCACCACCGAACTCGCCGACGAACTCGTCGGCGGGGTGCTCAGCGCGGGCCCGGCCAGGCTCACCGCCGCCGGAATGATGGGCGTTCCCCAGGTCGTCGCCCCCGGAGCCCTCGACATGGTCAACTTCGGCCCCGCCGCGACCGTGCCCGAACGGTTCGCCGAGCGGCGGCTGCTCATCCACAACGCCACCGTGACCCTGATGCGCACGACCCCCGGCGAGATGGCCGAACTCGGCACCGCCATGGGCCGCAAACTGCGCACCGCCCGGGGCCCGGCCGAGGTCTTCTGGCCCCTGCGCGGCCTCTCCGCCGTGGACGTGGCCGACGGGCCGTTCGAGGACCCGGAGGCGGACCGGGCCGGTCTGGACGCGCTCCGCGCCGCCGTCCGGGGCGGCGAGGTCCGCGTCCACGAGCTCGACGCCCACGTCAACGACCCCTCCTTCGCCGTCGCCATGGCCGACCGCCTCCACCGGCTGATCAGCGAGAAGGCGCGCGGCACCACCTTCTGAGCGACCGGCACCGGTACCGCGACCTGATCCGATCCGATCTGATCCGTTACCGGTACCGGTACCGCGACCGGATCCCGTATCGGTACCGCGACGAGACCGGGAACGCGCCGGAATCCCCCCACCCGAGACACCGAGGAGTGACGATCGTGACCACCATCAGCCGCCAGGACGTGCTCGACCGGCTGCGCGCCCAGGTCGCCGCAGGCCGCCCGGTCGTCGGCGCCGGAGCGGGCACCGGCCTCTCCGCCAAGTGCGCCGAGGAAGGCGGGGTGGACCTGCTGATCATCTACAACTCCGGCCGCTACCGGATGGCCGGGCGGGGCTCGCTCGCGGGCCTCCTGCCGTACGGCGACGCCAACGCGATCGTCCAGGACATGGCCCGCGAGGTGCTGCCCGTTGTCCGCGACACCCCCGTCCTCGCGGGTGTCTGCGGCACGGACCCGTTCCGCCGCATGGACCTCTTCCTCGACCAGCTCAAGGCGATGGGCTTCGCGGGCGTGCAGAACTTCCCCACGGTCGGCCTCTACGACGGGACCTTCCGCGTCCACCTGGAGGAGACCGGCATGGGGTACGGCCTGGAGGTGGACATGGTCCGCGCCGCCCACGAGCGCGACCTGCTCACCGCCCCGTACGTCTTCGACCCCGAGCAGGCGGCCGACATGGCGCGGGCCGGAGCCGACGTCCTGGTACCCCACGTGGGACTCACCACCAAGGGAGCCATCGGCGCGGGCACGGCCATGACGCTCGATCAGGCGGCCGTCGCCGTCCAGGAGATGCACGACGCGGCGAAGCGCGTGAATCCTGACATCCTGGTCCTCTGCCACGGCGGGCCGATCGCCGAGCCGGAGGACGCCCGGTACGTCCTGGAGCACACCACCGGGGTCGTCGGCTTCTTCGGTGCCTCCTCGATCGAACGCCTGCCCACCGAACGGGCCATCACGGAGCAGACCCGCGCCTTCAAGGCCCTGACCAGCGGCTGAGGCCGTTGTCAGTGCCGTGCCGTACAACTGGGGGAACTGGTGAACGGCACGGCACGACCGGCCGTCCGCCCGGACGACCGGACAGGGGGACGGCACGTGGACACCTTCGTGGACCCGGGGTGCGCCGACCGGGTGCCCTTCCTCGGCCGGACCGGTGAACTCGACCTGCTCGACGCGCTGTTACGCGGCCGGGCCGGGGGAGCGGGCCCGGTGGCCGTGGACGTCACGGGCGAGCCGGGCATCGGCAAGACCCGGCTCGCCACGGAGTTCGCGGCCCGGGTCCGTGGGCGCGGCGCGGACGGACGAGAGGCCCCGCTCGTCCTCCACGGCCGTGCGGGTCCCGGCCTGACCGCCGACACACCCTTCCGGGCCTGGGCCGACGCCCTGGCCGGGCTCGACCACCACGACCGGACCGCCCACCCGGAACTGTCCGCGCTGGCGGACCTCGTCGAGAGCGGGACGGAGAGCCCGGCGGCGGGTGTCCGCACCGGCCGCCCGTGGGACGACCGGCCCGCCACCGGATCCAGGACGGGCCCCGCACCGCACTCGCCCGTGCCGGGGGACGGGAACTCCGACACGGGCCCCCCGGCGCGGAACCCGGGCTCGCCCAGGGACCTCACGGCAGGAGACCCCCACCTCCCGGCGAGCCCACCGGAGGGACGGACGAACCGTGGCGGCGACTCGGACGAGGACCCGGCGGTGGGACACGCGGGCCGGGGCGACGGCTTCTGCGATGGCCCCGATACGGGCCTGGCGGCGGGGCGGACGGATCGGGGCGGCTGCTCCGGAGGTTGTCCCGGTGCAGGCCCGGGGGCAGGGCACGCGGGCGGGGGCGATGGCCTCGGAGGCCGTCCCGATGCGGGCCCGGTGGTGGGGCGGACGGGCCGGGGGGAAGGGTTCGGCGGCAGTCCCGATGCGGTCCTGGCAGCGGGGCGGCCGGGTCGGGGCGGTGACCCTGGCGGTCTTCCCGGCGCGGGCCCGGAGGTGGGGCACGCGGGCCGGGGGGACGGCTTCGGTGGCCGTCCCGGTGACGCGGGCCCGGTGGCGGGGAGCGGGGGTCGTGGTGCCGACTCCGGTGGCTGCCTCGGTGGGCGCCATGCGGCGGGAACTGTGGGGCATGGTGCCGACTCCGGTGGTTGCCCCGGCGCAGGTCCGGTGGCGGGGAGCGGGGGTCATGGAGCCGACTCCCGTGGTTGCCCCGATGGGCGCCACACGGCGGGAACTGTGGGGCATGGCGCCGAATCCGGCGACTTCAGTGGCTGCCCCGGCGCGGGCCCGGAGGTGGGGCGCACGGGTCGGGAGTCCGGCTTCGACGGTCACCCGGACGAGAACCCGGCGATAGCGCCCGGGGGCCGTGGAGCCGGTTCCGGACGCTACCCCGACGCCGCCGGTCCTGACGCCGCCGGTTCCGACGGCCACGGCGCCGCCGGTTCCGGTCGCCTCCCCGATCCGGCGCTGGTGCGCCGGATCGCCCGCGCGGTCCGTGCCGTACCGGCCCCCGGACTCGTGCTCGTCCTCGACGACCTCCACCACGCCGACACCGCCACCGTCGCCCTCGTGGACCATCTGCTCCGGCACCCGCTCCGGGCGCCCGTCCTGCTCGTACTGGTCCGGCGCGAGCGCCAGACCGCGCCCGCGCTCGCCGCGGTCCTCGCCCGGGGAACCGACAGCGGCTCCCTGGCCCGGCTCCCGCTCCGGCCGCTGACGGCCCACGACGGGATCGAGGCCCTCGCCCCCGGCTTGTCACCGGGAGCGGCCCGCGAACTCCACGCCACGAGCCTCGGGAACCCGCTCCACCACCGAGCCCTCGCGCACCTCCGCCTCCGCCCGGACGAGACGCCCGGCACCGGCCCGGCGGTGGCGCTCCTCGACGAACTGACCGTGCTCACCCCGCCCGAGCGGGCCATCGTGGACGCCCTCGCCGTATTCGATGGCCCCGTGACCACGGAGCTGCTGGCCGCGATGACCGGCCTCACCGTCACCCCTTCCCCTTACGGGGACGCGCTGCCGACGTATGCGCAGGCGGACGGCCGGGTCGAGCCGGGAGACCGGTACCCGGACCAGCAGGGGTGCCCGGCACCGGACCGACCGGCACCCCCGTGGATTCCGACCGCCTCGAAGGGGGACGGGCTCCCGCACCCGTCGCCCGACCGGTACGTGTTCGCCGAGACCCCGGCCGACCGGAACACGGCCCCACTAGCCGACCGGCCCATACACGCGTACGGGGTGGCCGATCCGTACGAGGACCAGCCCACGGGCCTTCCGGTGGACCGGACACCGGACCGGCCGACACACGAGCACGCGCCCGGGGAAGGAACGGCGGGCCGGTACGAGGAGCGGGACGGAGACCGGGACCGGGACATGAACCTGCGGAGGGACCCGCTGTCGGGCCGCGCCCCGGCTTCGGACCGTGCCTTGTCGGGGGGTTCTGTTCGGGCTCCGGCTCCTGTTCCGGGTTCTGCTCCGGCCTCGGGCTCGGGCTCGGTTTCGGTCTCGGGCTCCGCTCCGACCTCGGGTTCGGGCCCTGCCTCGGCTCCGGGCCCCGTTCCGGCCTCGTGCTCCGCCTCGGGCCCAGGCCGCGTTCCGGTTTCCGCGTCAGCCGCTGTCCCGGTCGCGGCTGGAGGACCGGCCGCTGATCGGGTCTCAGGTCCAGAACCGGTCCTGGGTCCAGTGCCCGAGCCGACCTCTGCCCTCGAACCGGAGACGGGTCCCGGACCGACTGCGGCCCCCGGCTCGACCACGGCCGCCGATCCGGCGATGGGCCCCGAGCCGATTCCGGACCGGGTCTCGTTCTCGCTCCCGGACCCGGACCCGGACCCGGACCCGGACCCGGACCCGGACCCGGACCCCGGCTCGGTCTCCGGCTCGGTCTCCGGCTCGGTCCCGGTCTTCACGGGGGCTCAGGGAGCTTCCGGGATCGACCGGTCCGCCGTCCGGCCTCCGGGCCTCGTCTCCGGACGGCGGGTGCCCGTAAGGGAGCCGGGTGGGGAGCCGGTGGGGGACACCGACGGCCAGGTCCCGGGGCGGGCCGTCCCCCGCAGGGTCGCCCCCGGTCTCGACGGCGTCCTGCGGGCGCTGGCCCGCCGGGACCTCGTCCGGGCCGCTGAGGGCGGGCGGGCCCTTGTCCTGCGCCACCCCGCGCTCCCCGAGATCGTCCGGGCCGCGATCGACCCCTGGCACCGGGGGGAACTGCACCGGAGGGCGGCCCGTGCCCTGGCGGCGTCCGGGGCGCCGGTGACCGTACGGGCCCCGCACCTCGTCCGTGCCACCACGGCCTGGGACCCGGAGGCCGCCGCCCAACTGGTCGAGGCCGCCGAGCGGATCGACCCGGCCGACCCGGCGCGCGCCGCCGACTGGCTGGCCACCGTCCTCGCGCTGCTGCCCGACGCCCCCGAGCACCGGGCGGCCCGGCGGGACCTGACGTTCCGCCGGGCGCGGTCCCTCGCCTCGGCGGGCCGGACGACGGAGGCACGGGACCTCCTCCACCTCGCCGACGCCTCCGGCCCCGCCCCCGCCCCCGGCCCCGTCCCCGCCCCCGGCGACGGCGACGGCACGGACGGGCAGGACGCGGCAGAGCCGCGGACCGCCGCCGTCCTGCTCCGCGCCTCCGTGGAACGCCAGCTCGGCCACCACGCCGAGGCGGACGCGCTGCTCCGCCGGGAACTGGAAAGGACCCCCGGGCCCCGCCCCGGGCCGAGGAACAGGCTCGTCGTGGAGTGGGGCTGCCGGGCCCTCTCCGCCGCCCGCTACCCCGAGGCCCGTCCGGCCGTCATCCGGACCCTGGAAGAGGTCCGGCGACGGCACGACGAGACGGGCACGGCGGAGGTCCTCACCCTGGCGGCCCTCGGAGAGGCGTACGAGGGGGCGACGGCCGCCGCCCGTACCCACGTCCGGGAGGCGGCTGCCCTCATCGACGCCCTCACCGACGGGGAACTGGCCGTCCACACCGAGCCGCTGATCCGGCTCGCCTGGGCCGAGGCGTTCCTGGAGCGGTACGCGGCGGCCGAGCGCCACACGGCCCGGGGCGCCGCGCTGGCCCGCCGCGCCGGACGGCCCCTCGCGCTCTCTCAGTTCCTGCTCTGCTCCGCCTACGTCCACCTCCTGACCGGCAGGGTGGGCCGGGCCCTCCCCCTCGCCGAGGAGTCCCTCGCCGTCGCCCGCGCCCGGGGCGGTTTCGAACTCCTCGGCTTCACCCGGGCGGTCCGAGCCGTCGTCCTGCTGCACGCCCGTCCGCTCGGCGACCCCGAACCGCTGGCAGCGGCCGAGGAGGCCGCCGCCACGGTGGGCACCGCACGGGGCTGGTGGGCCACCCAGGCCCGCGCGCTCCTCGCCTGCTCCGTGGCGACGGCACGGGACCCGTACCGGGTCCGCGAGGTCCTGCTGGACGCGGGCGGAGGCCCGGACCTCACGGGGCTCCAGCCCTCGCTGCGCCCCGCGTACCTCGAACTCCTCGTGGAGGCGTCCCTCGCCGTGGGAGACCTCGCGGAGGCCGAGCGCGCCGCCCGCCGGGCCCTTGAGGAGGCGGCCACCCTGGGTCTGCCGACGCAGAGCGCCGCCGCCGGGCAGGCCTGGGGCAGGGTCCTCGCCCGGCGCGGCGAACGGAGCGCCTCGGCGACGGCGTTCGCCGGGGCGGCGCGGGAGGGCGCCCGGTCCGGGGCGACGCTCCGGGAGGCGCACGGCCTGCTGCTCGCCGCGCCCAGGGTCCGGGCCGCCGGGGACGGCCCGCACGCGGCGGCCCTCTGGCGCCGGGGCCGCCGACTGGCCGAGGAGGGCGGCGCCCGCCTCCTGGTGGACCTGGCCGACCGGACCCGCCCTGACGTGCCGGACGGCACCACGGGCTCCAGACTCGCCGCGCTCACCCCGCGCGAGCACGAGATATCCGCGCTGGTGGCGGAGGGGCTGACCAACCAGGCCGTGGCCGAACGGCTCTGCCTGAGCCCCCGCACGGTCGAGAGCCATGTCGCCCGGGTCTACCGGAAGACGGGCGTGGAGACCCGGGCGGGCCTCGCGTCGCTCGTCGCCAGGGACCGGGCGGACAGCGCGCCCGGGAGGGATCAGTCCTTGCGGGGGTAGGTGGAGCTCACCCGGCCCTTGGCGTCGGCTTTCAGATAGGCGGAGCCGTACGAGTCGGACAGGTACACGCTGAGCCCCAGCGAGTTGCCGACGAGCGTCGAGGCCGGAACGAGGATGACGTAACGGCTCGTCGGCTCGTCCACGCCCAGCTCCTTGTCGGCGCGCTTCAGGAGCGCGGGCAGGACGTCCCAGTCGACGGCGTCGAGGTCCGTCGGGACCGTGCCGGGGAAGGCCGTGCCCGAACCTTGGCGTACGGCGACGTCCTCGCCCCGGTAGACGTACCGGTCGTACCGCTTGGTGCTGCCCTTGACCAGGGACTCGGCGATCGCGTACTCCGGGTACACGACGAATCGGGTGACCTTGGTCCCGCCCGAGGCCGCCTTCACCGCGGCGATGGCGGCGCGGACCCCGGCGGGCGTCAGAAGGTTCGGCTTCGCCGCCTCGTCCGTACCCGTCGTCCGGGTCCCCTCGGACGGCTTCGGGGCCGAGGTCCGCCGGGCCGCCGGGCCCGGCGGCGAGGACGCCCCGCCCGGCCCGCCGCCGGGGTCGGCCGGCTGCCACTCCCAGACCATCGCCCCGACGGGGATGCCGACGGCCAGTGCCACGACGACGGCGGCGCGCGCCACCCACCCGGCGCGCCCCCGGCGCCGCCCCTCGCCGGTACGGGAGGACGAGACGGCCGCCGGGGTGGTCGCCGAAGCCGAGGGTCCGACAGCGGAGGGTCCGGCCGCCGGGTCCGGACCGGACGGATCCGGCGCCGAAGGCATCGGGCCCGAGGGAGGGGCCAGCCGGAAGGAGGTGGCCCCGCCGGAGGCACCGGGGTCGCCCACGGTCCCGGCGGGCGCCGGGGGCGCGGCCTCCTGGAGGCCCGCGCCTCCCACCGCGCCGCTCGTCGGCGCCATCGCGGCGAGCGCCCGGTCGAGTTCCGCCGCGTCCGGGCGGGCGGCCGGGTCCCGTACGAGGAGACCGGTCAGGACCCCGGTCAGCGCACCGGCCCGGCGCGGCGGCGGCACGTCGTCGGAGAGGACGGCCGCGAGCGTCGCCAGGGTGTTCTCGCGGCGCAGCGGATGGGTGCCCTCGACCGCCACGTACAGGAGCATCCCGAGCGACCACAGGTCGGCGGCGGGACCGCTGCCGGCGTTGCCCCGGATGCGTTCGGGGGCCATGTAGTCGGGGGAGCCGATGATGGAGCCGGAGGCGGTCAGGACGGTGGACTCGCGGATCGCCGCGATGCCGAAGTCGGTGAGGACGGGCCGCCCGTCCGGCCGCAGGAGGACGTTCGCGGGCTTCACGTCACGGTGCTCGATGTCCCGTTCGTGGGCGGCCCGCAGGGCGGAGAGCAGCTCACGGCCGAGCGCGGCGGCCTCGGCGGGCGCCAGGGGCCCCCGGTCGAGCCGGTCCTGGAGGGACCCGCCCGTGACCAGTTCCATCACGAGCCACGGGTACGTTCCCTCACCGGCGTCCACGATGTGATGGATCGTCACCACATTGGGGTGGTCGATCCGGGCCAGGGCGCGGGCCTCGCGCAGGACGCGGGCGCGCAGGGTCCTGGCGCCCTCGACGTCGTACTCGGCCATCGCCGGGTCCGGCGGGCGCACCTCCTTGAGCGCCACATCACGGTGCAGGGCCAGGTCGCGGGCGCGCCAGACCGTTCCCATGCCGCCACCGCCCAGCCGTTCCACCAGCTCGAAGCGGCCGTCGATCACTCTGCTCACACGCACCCCTGTCGGGTCCCCGGGGCGACGGCGGCCCTCGGCCCGACCCCGCCCACTTCGCCGTACACGTTCATCCGGTAGCGCCCCACGGGCACGTCGGCCCCGGGAAGACCGCGCGGTTCCGGCGGGAGACCGCCCCCGGCGGCCCCTCCGTCCGCGCCCCCGGTCCCGGGGTCCGGCCCGTTGTCGCCCCCGACCGTACTACCGTGCGAGCCGGCCGCGTCGTACTCCCCGTGCGTCCGGTACAGCTCGTCCGCCCGCCGGTACGACCGAGCCGCCTCCGCCGCCGCCCCGGCCGCCCCGAAGGCCTGCCCGGCCCGTCGGTGCAGGGCGGCGGCGTGCCGTGGATCGTCCCGGTCCAGGGCCGTTTCGGCGGCGCGCGCGTATTCCACGGCGGCCCGGTGGGGCTCGCCGAGCAGCAGGGCGCAGTACGCGAGCAGAGCCCCGGCACGTACGCGCTCCGCCGTGTCGTCGTCCCCGGCCGACCCGGCCACCGCCCGTTCGAGGAACGCGACGGCCTCGCGGGCGCGCCCGCGCTCCAGGTACGCGAGCCCGAGCCCGAGCCGTGCGCAGACCCCCAGCCGGGGGTCGGAACCGACCCGGTCGGCGAGCCGGACGGCCTCCACGAGCAGAGCCAGCTCCTCGTCCGCCGCGTCGGCGGCCGAAGGGGCGGACTCTTCCGGCGAGCCGTCCCGGACCGGCGGGGTGCTGCTTTCCCCTCCGCTTTCCCCTCCGACGGCCTCGACGGTCTCGACCGGTGGGGAGGTGTTCATCGGTGAGGTGTTCCCGGCCGGGGCGGTGATGCTGTCCGGGGCCGTGACCTCGGGCTGGACGGTGGTGCCGTTCGGGTCCGGGGCTTCGACGGGGGTGGTGCTGCCGCTCGGGACGGGGATCTCGGCCGGGACGGTGATGCGGGGCGGAGCCGGGCCCTCGGCCGGGACGGTGATGCCGGGCGGAGTCGGGCCCTCGGCCGTGGCCGTGGCCCCCTCCGCGGCCGTGGCCCCTTCCGGCTCCGGGCCCTCGCCAGGTCGTCCGTCCCCGGTGGGCTCCCCGCTCCGCTCCCGTTCCTCCTCTCCCTCCCGCGACGCGAGCGTTCGCGCGAGGGAGAGGAGGAGACGTATGCGGTCGTCCCGCCGGAGCGGTGCCGTGGGCTCATCGGCGGCGAGCGCCGCACGGAGCAGCGCCACCGCCTCCCCGTGGGCACCGGTGGCCCGCAGGACGGCGGCGAGCAGCGGTTCGTGCTCGGCGGCGCACCAGGGCCGTCCCCCGAACCGGTGGCCCGCCACGGCGGCCCTCAGGAGAGGGAGGGCGGCGGGCGGATCGTCCGGCGCCGTGATCCGGCCCAGCAGGGCGCGCGTGTCGGCGAGGACCCGTGAGACGGCGGGTTCCGCCGCGTGCGGAGCGGCGAAGGCGACGAGCCGGCTGAGTTCCGCGCGGAGGACCGCCGCCTCGACGTCCGGGGCGGGAGCGGTGTCCAGCAGATCGGCGACGGCCAGATCACGCGAGAGGCGCACGGTGACGGCCTCGGCGACGGAGGCGCGGCCGGTCGCGTGCAGGACGGCGGCCCGCTCGTGGAGTTCGTCGAGTGCGGCCCGTGCCGTCCCGCCCGGCTCGGGTCCCGCGAGCAGCGCGCGGGCCCGGGAGACGAGTGCCTTGCCGCGCTGACCGGCCTGTTCGTGCAGGTCGGCGGCGCGGGTGAAGAGCGGTCCCGCGATCGACCGCACCGGGCCCAGACGGTCCAGAGCGGCTGCGTCCAGGGCGTCGGCGTGGTCCCCGGGAGCGAGGACGCCGTCCGTACGGCGCAGGGCGGTCGCGGCCCGCTCCCAGGCGTCGGCGGCCCCGGGGTGGGCGTCGGCGGTGAGGCGCCGGGCCCGGTGGAGCAGTTCGTGCGGATCCTCCGGTTCGCCGGGGCCGCCGGGCCCCGGGCCGTACGGATGCTCAGAACGCGGGAAGGCGTCGGGTGAGCGGCTGCTCATGTGCGGTGCTCCGGCGGGTGGGGAAGGGACGAACGCAGAGGTCGGACCGACTGTCGCAGTCCGGGGGCGCCCGCACATCCGTAGAAATACGGAACCCTCGGAACCGGCGGCTCCACGCCAGGACGTCCGTTGCCCCGCTCCCGTACTTCGCTTCCCCTTTCACCGACCCCGGCACCCGTCCGATCCGTCCTACCTGTCCCACCCGTCCTACCCGTCCCACTCATCCCACCCGTCTCCTCCGCCGCACCGGCTCGGCCCCGTACTCCTGCGACTCCTGCGCAAGCCGATCGGCGGCACTGCGCAGGGCCCGTCGCCGGGTCCTCGGCTACGGTGATCCGGTAGGCGCCCTCCGGGGCGGGACCGATGCGTAGGTCGGATGCGTTGGAGACTCACCAGTCGTCGAGCGGGGTCCCGCAGCCGCCCCGGGCGGCCATGGGGGACGCCGGTGTGCTCCGGGAACTGCTGCCGATCGCCCTCTGGCGGGAGGACGCGGACGGCCGGATCGTCGAGTGGTCGCTCGCCGCGCAGGATCTGCTGGGGCACCGGCCCGAGCACGTCCTGGGGCGGCTCGCCACCCCGCTGCTCGTCCCCGACGCCAACCGTGAACTCGCCGACCGGCTCACCGACCGCGTCCAGGCGGGCGAGACGATGGTCGGCACGCTCCCGGTCCGGCACCGCGACGGGCACGTCATCGCCATGGAGATGTGGATCGTCCCGGCCACCGACCCGGACGGACGGCCGGGGGCGATGCTCATCGCCGTGGAGACCTCCGAGGTCCTGCGGATGCGGGAGAACCTGGCGGCGATGGAGAGCCTGTTCACCCAGTCGCCGATCGGTCTCGCGCTGCTCGGCCCCGACCTGCGGTTCCTGCGGGTCAACGACGCCCTGGCGCGGATGAACGGGGTGACGGCCGCCGGGCACGTGGGCCACCGTCTCACCGAGGTCGCGCCCGGGGTGAACGCCGACTCCCTCGAAGCCCTGATGCGCCAGGTCCTGGAGAGCGGGCACGCGGTCGTCGACGCCCGCCGGGTCGGCCGGACCCCCGCCGACCCCGACCACGACCACATCTGGTCCTGCTCGTACGCCCCGCTCGTGGACCGTGCCGAGCGGCGGTCCCTGGGGATCATCGCCTCCCTCGTCGACATCACCGAGAGCCAGGAGGCGCACAGCGAGGTCGAGCGCGCCCGGCACCGGTTCGCGCTGCTGGCCGAGGCGGGCGCCAGCATCGGTACGACCCTGGACCTGAAGCTGACGGCCGAGGAGGTGGTCCGCTTCCTCGTGCCGCAGCTCGCCGACTCGGCGGACGTGCAGATGCTGGAGTCCTTCCTCACGCCGGACGACTCGGCCGCCTCCACGCGCGGGGTGCTGCGCAGGCTCGCGGCCCGGTTCCCCGACCCGACGGCCCCCACGTCCGTCCTCACACCGGGGCAGACCTTCCAGCTCCCGCTGGACTCGGTGTACGAGCAGGTCGTCGCCCGGGGGCTGCCCACCAGCCTCTACCCGTCCGACCTCCCGGCGCTCTTCGACGGTCCGGGCGGGGAGGCGCTCCGCACCTACTTCGCCGCCCGTACGGGTTCCGCGCGGCTTGTGCCCCTGGTGGCCCGGGGCAAGGTGCTGGGGGCGGTCACCGTGACCCGGCTGCGGACCAGGGAGGCGTTCGACGCCGAGGACCGCGTCCTCATCGACGAGGTCGTCGCCCGCGCCGCCCTCAACATCGACAACGCCCGGCTCTACACCAACCAGCGCGAGGCCGCCCTCACCCTCCAGCGCAGTCTCACCAACAGCGCGCTGCCCGATGTCGACGGGCTGGAACTCACCGGCCGTTATCTGCCCGCGAGCGCCCATGACGTCGGCGGAGACTGGTTCGACGCCATCGCGCTGCCCGGCGGCAGGACCGGTCTGGTCATCGGGGACGTCATGGGGCACGGTATCCACGCGGCGGCCGTCATGGGCCAACTGCGCACGGCTGTCAGGACCTTGGCCCGGCACGACATCCCGCCCGTCCGGATGCTCAGCTCGCTCGACGCCGTCGTCGCCGACCTGGGCGAGGACACGATGGCGACCTGCGTGTACGCGGTCCACGATCCGGCGGACGGCGGCTGGACCATCGCCCGCGCGGGCCATCCGCCGCCCGCCGTGGCCACCCCGGACGGCACCGTCAC
Organism: Streptomyces sp. NPDC059247; assembly: GCF_042754005.1. Classification (NCBI taxonomy): domain Bacteria; kingdom Bacillati; phylum Actinomycetota; class Actinomycetes; order Kitasatosporales; family Streptomycetaceae; genus Streptomyces; species Streptomyces sp. NPDC059247. The sequence goes on along the minus strand of NZ_JBHYZW010000008.1, from coordinate 123,421 downwards.
CTTCCTCGACGGACCGCCGGGCACCCCGTTGGGCACCGGAGCGCACGACTTCGGCGCGGAGACGGTGGGGCTTCCGGCCGGAGGACTGCTCGTGCTCTACACCGACGGTCTGATCGAGGCCCGCGACCGTGACCTCGACGAGGGGATGCGGCAGCTCGGCCGGGCGCTCCGGCACCCGGACCGCCCCCTGGACGCGCTGTGCGACGACATCCTGAGCCAGCTGCTGGCCGCACCGGCCCAGGACGACGTGGCGATACTGCTGGCCCGGACGGCCCGCTGAATCCCGTACGGATCCCTCAGGGACGCGCCGCAGGAGAGCACGGCCCTCCCGTTACTGGCCGCCGCCCTCCACCGGACGCCCGCCACCCCCGTACTGGCTACCGCCCCCCCGCAAGGGCGTACGGCGGAACTGTGACCGTGTGACTGTGCGTCGTAGTTGACCCTTGAGCGCGCTGGTCGGCCCCTGTGGGTGAAAGTTGGCCTCGCCCGGCAGTACCCCGGCTACACCCCCGCCCACGCCATCTACCCGGGACGTCACCACAGCCACACCGTCATGGCCAACGACGACGGGGTCTTCACCGCCTCCAGCCGCTACTGCCTCGACTGTCCCGACTGCCTCAACGACACCGCCCACCTGCCCGGCGGACCCGTCTGGACCGGCGCCTGGCGGCTGCCCCACACCTTCCCTGTGCCCGCACCACCAGCGGTACCTCGCCTGGCGCTGCCCCGCCTGCCACACCCCCGCGTTCTCCAACGGCTACACCCCCAGCAGCAGATGGCGGCGCTCCCGGCTCGTCTCCGAACCCGCCCAGCGCCCGCCCCCGGCCGACTGTCGCCACCGGCCCTGCACCGCCCGCACCCCGCTGTGCGGACACGACCTGACCCGACCGGCACCACCCCTTCCACGCCCCACCCAGGACAGCATCCGCGCGCACGAGCGGCTGGCGGCCGCAGCCCGCCCCGAGGACACCGTGGACGGCTTCGGACACCCGACACCCGACACCCGCCCACCTGTTCTTCGACGACATCCGGCTCATCTGCCTGACCCTCACCCACACCACCCCCGCCCCCGAAAGAGCCGGAGACCACGCCACCGGCCCCGGCGGCTGGGTGGCCCGCTCCCACGACGCCCCGCCCGCGGACCCCCATAGCCTCTTCCCCCGACAGCCTCTTCCCCCGACCCGCCACGCACCTGGGCCTGCTGAACCCCGAGATGATCCCCGCCACTCTGCCCGCCCACTGGACCGCCCCGTTCGACCGGCTCGACGCCCCGCCCTGCGCACGGACGCCGCGATCCGCCCGCTGCGGGTGACCAATCGCCATCCGCACCGGACCGGCACCCGGGCGCGAAGGATGAACCGCGGGTGAGTACCCGGCAGCCGCAGAGCATCCGAGCCTCCGAGGTCACGGGCTCCCACGCTCGCCGCGGCTGACGGCGCGCCCGCAGTGTACGAGCGCCGTCTCGGCAGGCCGACGGTTCACCAGCGCGGTCGCCCACGCCGTGCCCGCCCGACGGCGGCGGTGGCGGCACGGGCGGTATCGGCAGGGGCGGCGGGCACCACGTTCGACAGCGGCGGTCCCAGCGGCGAAGGTGCCGACGGTGGCAGCTCCCGCAACGGCATCCCGCCCGCTGCAGAGCGTGCTCCGGCGTATGGCTCGGGCGGCGCGTCGCGGGCCCGGTGGGGCGAATGCGTGAGGGGCGGGTGGGGTGTCCGCGTGGTGTGCGTGTGCCGGGGGGTGGCGGTCCTACGTTCCGTCCCGGTGCCGGAATCGTGCCGGTACGGTGCGGGAGCTGCGCGGGAGACGACGGGTATGGCGGTCATGCTGACGGGGGGGCACGGGCTTTGTCGGGTCGAGGCTGTGTGCCGAGGTGCTGCGCCGTTCCGGGGCCGAGGTGGTCTGTCTGGTGCGGGCCGAGGACGCCGGGCGGGCGGAGCGGCGGATGAGGGGCGCGCTGGCTGCCGTCGCGCCCGACGTCGCTGGGTCGGGGCGGGTGCGGGCGGTGCCCGCGGACTTGTCCGCCGACCGTTTTGGTCTGGACGAGGCTTTCTACCGGGAGCTGGCGGACGAGGTCGACACGGTCTACCACAGCGGGGCCTCGGTCCACCTGGCCGCGTCGTACGAGCGGCTCGCGCCCACCAACGTCGGAGGCACCCGGCGCACGGTCGACTTCTGTACGACCGGCACGCGCAAGCACCTGCACCACGTCTCGACGCTCGGGGTGTTCCTCGTCGGCCGCCCGGCCGGCCTGGAGCGAGTCGACGAGTCGACCGAGCCCACCCCCCTCACATGCGGCACCTTCGGCTATCTGCGGACCAAGTACGAGGCCGAGCGGGTGGTCGCGGAAGCCGCGGCCGGACGCGGCCTGCAGGCGACGGTATACCGGCCGGGGCTGGTCATCGCCGACTCCCGCGACGGCGCGGCCCCCGCGAACGACTTCGCGACCTGCGTCATCGCCGCGGCCATCGTCACCGGCTGCTACCCGGCCTCCCTCGGCAGTCTCCCGGCGTCCACCGCCGACCACACCGCCGAAGCGATCGCCGCGCTCTCCCTGGCACCCGGAGCCGCAGGAAGCGTCTACCACGTGATGCGGCCGGAACCCCTGCCCATGCGCGAACTCTTCGAACGGGCCCGCGCACACGGCCACCCCCTGCGGGAAGTCACCGTCCCCCAGTGGCACCAGGCCTTGGCCGCGCACCCCGGCAACCCCTGGACGCGAGCCGCCCTCGCCCTGGAGATCTGCACCTACGCCCTCGGCCTCACCCCCCACACCACGCCGCCCGAGATGCGCGGCGACGCCACCACCGCCAAAGCCACCGCCGCCGGAGTCCGCGCCCCCGACACCGGTGCCGCCTACTTCCACCGCCTCCTCACCCGCATCGAACAAGACCACCACGACACCCTCACCACCACCTGAAGCCACGCTCCAGGCCCAGAGCCGTCCCGCCCACCGTGACGGCCGGCGATGCGGTTGCCCGTTTGCTCCCCGGCTTGTCCGGCGGTCTCGCCACGGGCCGCTGACAGCCCGGCGGCAGGCGCGCCGGGTCGCCCATGCCGTGCACCGGCCGGTTTCGCCGGTGGCGGGTCAGGCGGCGGTGGGGCGGGTCGTGGTGTCGAGGAGGGCGCGGATGCGGGTGGCGGGGGCGGGGGCGGCGGGGGCGTGGAAGATCCAGTCCCAGGCCTCCGGCCCGTCGGCCGCGGCGGGCGGCTGCGCGTAGGGGCTTGCCTGGACGGGGGTGCCGGGCTCGCTGCGCCAGCTGTCGGCGAGGGTGCCGTAGAGGACGCTGTCGTAGCCGAGGGCGTCGAGCAGGGCGACGGCGGCGGTCACGGCGGCGGGGTCGTCGCCCGCGACGGGCAGCGCACTGCGGTCGGGGGCGCCGGCGGGGCGGGCGAGGGAGGCCAGGTGGGCGAAGAAGACGTTGTTGAGCGCCTTGACCACCCGGGCATCGGGCAGCGTGCGCTGGACCAGTTCGCTGGAGGTGAGCGTCCCGGACTCCAGCGCGGGGAGGCTGCCGTCGCGCTCCGGGTAGTGGTTCATGGCGTCGATGACGGTCTTCCCGGCCAGGGCGTCCGCGGGGAGCCGGTCGAGGGCGCCCAGCGGGATGGCAGCGACGACCAGATCGGCGGCGCGGGTCGCGTCGGCGGGGGTGGCCGCCCGGGCCCGGGGGCCGAGTTCCGCGACCAGGGCGTCGAGGGTCCGCGGGTCGCGGGAGTTGCTGAGGACCACGTCCAGCCCGGCCGCGCGGGCCAGCCGTGCGACGGTGGCGCCGATCATGCCGCTGCCGATGATGCCCAGGGTCTTCGTCATGGGGGGTGCTCCTGTGTTCGGGACTGCGTACGGCCTCCTCGGTGGGCCGCCGTACGCCACTGCTGTGCGGTGGTTGCTCTCACTACTGCGTGACCGAGATCCCATTCTGGAATCTCATTCCATCGATGACACTCAGTCTCACATTCATTCCTTTGTATCATCGGTGCGAGGGAGAGTCGAACGGAAGCAGGGGCGGCACAGTGAGCGCAGCGACACGGACCACGACCGGTACACGGGGCATCGCCCGCGCCGCCGTCCAGGCGGAGCTGGCCCACGTGGCCTTCGACCTGTTCCGCCGGCAGGGCTTCGACAAGGTCACCGTCGACGACCTGGCCGCAGCCGCGGGCGTCTCCCGCAGCACCTTCCTGCGGTACTTCCGCAGCAAGGAGGAAGCCGTCCTCGGAGCCTTCGACGCGCAGGGCGAGAAGCTCGCCGCCGCCCTGCGCGCCCGCCCTGCCGCCGAGAACGACTGGACCGCCCTCCGGCGGGCCCTCGACACCGCGCTGGAGCCCTACCGGCAGGACCCCGAGCACTCCCTCGCCCTGCTGTCCCTGGTGGCGAGCACCTCGGCCCTGTGCGCCCGCCGACTGGAGAAGCAGGACAGCTGGCGCACGCTGCTCGCCCAGGCCCTCGCCGACCGCACCGGCGACACCCGGCCCGCCACCCTCGCCGAATCCGTACGCGCCGCCGCAGCCCTCGACTGCCTGAACATCGCACTGGAACACTGGAGCACCGACGGCGCCACGACCGACCTCGACGCACTCGTCGACCAGGCCTTCACCGTCCTCACCGCACCGGCCGACACCACCCGGCAGCCCCACGACGAACGGCCCCGCCCGGCCTGACCTTCACGTGCCCCCGGCCGCTCCGCCGCGACACCGAAGGCAGCGTCGGGTGCAGCGCGGGCATGGCCGGAACCGAAGATCACCCGCCGCCCTGATTCGCAAGGCCACGGCAGCCGTCACCGCCTGAACCGACATCGGCCCGCGCCGACGAAGAGCGTGGGCTGCCACGCCTGCGGCAACGTGCTGTGCATCAAGGCTGGCGATCGGTGCCGTCTGACGTGCTCAGTCACAGGAACGGCGGCGAACCGCCGTACGGCAGCGGACGGGCCTGTCGTACGAGAAGGCGAAGGCCCGGAAGATCGCCGATCGCCCCGAGCGGCTCCGGCCGGGCGGTGTGATCCCCGCCCGCCCACTGGGAACACCTCGTCGGCCGGATGCGCCGACCGGATGCGCTGACCGGTCGGCTCAGCGGACACCGGTCGGCTCAGCGGACCCGGTCGTAGACCATGGCGATCTCGCCCAGCTCGCCGGTCTCCTGGTGGGTGAGCTTCCACCGCGACGACGGCAGGCCGTCGTCGAACAGTCGCTGCCCGTCTCCGGCGATCTCGGGGAAGACCATGAGGTACAGCCGGTCGAGCAGATCTGCCGCGAGGAGCGGCTTGATGACGCTCGGGCAGCTGTTGACGAGGATGTCGCCCTCGCCGGTGGCTTTGAGTTCGGCGACGACGTCGGCGGCCGGGGCGTTCACCACGCGGGTGTGTTCCCAGGGAGCTTCGGTCAGGGTGGTCGAGAGGACCACCTTTTCCGTGTCCATCAGCCACTTCGCGTATCCGCGGTCGCGCGGATCGGCGTTCTCGTCCTCGGCGACCGTCGGCCAGTGGCCCAGGAATCCCTCGGCGTTGATCCGGCCGAGCAGCGCCGTCGTCGCGCCCTCCCAGATGCGGGTGAGCTGGCCCCGCGCGACCTCGGAGGTCACATACGGCGCGAACATGCTGAAGTCGCCGGGCCCGCCAGGACCGTGGTAACGCCCGTCGAGGGAGAGGCTCAGGTTCGCGGTCACCCTGCGCCCGGTCGCGTCGGTCATCACGTGCTCCTTGTGTCGGTGCTGTCGGTGCTGTCGGTGCTGTCGGTGTCGTGCGGGTCTGCGGCGAGGGCCGCCGCGAGCTTGTCGAGGCTCTGGCCGAAGCCGATCTCGATGCCCGCGATGAAGTCGGCGGAGTCGACGGTGCTGTCGGTGATCCGCCAGTGGACGTCGAGGTCCGTGCCGGTCCCGGTGGGCCGCAGGTCGAGGGCGACGTGGGCGGTGAAGGCGAGGCCGCCGTCGGGAAGCAGCGGGGAGAGCCGGTAGGCGAGGCGCTCGCCGGGGCGGACCTCGTCGACGACTCCCTCCGCGCGCCCGGCGACCGGGTCGGAGCCGCCGGTGTCCTCGACATCGCGGTACTCCTGGACGATCCGCCCGCCTTCTCGCGCCTCGAAGACCAGCTCGGATACGCGGAGGTCGTGGGGCGTCCACCAGCGGGCGAGCAGGGAGGGATCGGTCAAGTGGCGCCACACCCGACCGGGGTGCCCCGTCAGCGACCGGCGGAAGACGAACGAACGGCCGTCGGCCCACCCCGGCTCCTCCGCGGCGAGCCGCTCCGTGTGGAGGCCGGCCCCGTAGCGGTCGTAGGTCTCGCGCGGGCCCCCGGCCCGCTCCGCGGTGTCGGCGAGCCTGCCGAGCGCGGCGGCCAGCTCCCGCAGGGGACCGGGCCGGAGCGCGTAGACGCGGCGCTGACCGGTGCGCTGGGAGGTGACGACACCGGCGCGTTCGAGGGTCTGCAGGTGCTTGGTCGTCTGTGGCTGGCGAGCCCCGGCGAGCTCGGCGAGGACACCGACCGGACGGGGCCGCTCGGCGAGCAGGCTCACGAGCCGCCAGCGGGCCGGGTCGGCCAGTGCGCTGAGGAGTACATCCATGGCGACGAGTATTCACCGTCGAGAATATTCGCGTCAAGGAATGAATGGGTGTCCCGTCGGACGGTCCGGGCTCGTGAGCGACGACTTCGAGCGCGGGGAAGCGCGCGACCGTCCGATGTCCACCCGAGCCGCCCCGGCCGACTCGCCCTGCCGCACAAGTGAGGGTGGGCGCCTCGATAGGGGGCTTTGTCCCGTACGGCCCCGGCTTCCCCGTGCGGGCCCAGCCCTTTCTGTGCGGGCCACCCCCATGGGCCCCCGCCCTCCCCGTACGTGCGCGCCCCACTGTCCGCTCCCTCAAGGGCCGCCGCCCTCCCCCTCCGCGCGCCCCATGTCGGAACCGCCCGCCCACCCCGCGCTCGGTCACACTGCGTGGTGTGACGGATACGCGAAGGAGTGGGGCGGAGGCCTCGGCGGGGCCTCCGGGGCCGGCTGCGGAGTCGGCCGTGCTGGCGGCGGAGCAACTGCGGGCGCTGCGGAGCGTGGGGCGCGAGTGGGGGCGGGTGTCGGCCGCGCCCGAGGTGTGGCGCAGGGCCCTGCCGGTGGACCCCGACCTGGGCCGGTTCCCACCCCTGGCGCAGATCCGGCCCGCCCGGTTCGGGAGGCTGGTCCGGGTCCCCGAACTCGGGGCGGACGCGGCGGGGGAGCGGGTGGACGCGGAGGAGCCCGCGGCGGGACGGCTGGGGCGGGCGGCGGCGCGGGCGCGCCGCGTGCTGCTGGGCGCGCCCCTGAAGAGTTCCGCCGTCGTCACGGAGCGGATGCGCAAGCTGCTGGCGCTGCCCGTGCTGTCCGCCGACGCGCTCTCGTCGGTCGCGTACGGCCCGGAGGCGATGCTCGGGGTCCTCGTCCTGGCCGGTACGGCGGGCCTCGCGTACGCCTTCCCGGTCGCCGGGGCGATCGTGTTCCTCATGTTCGCGGTCGGACTGTCGTACCGTCAGACGATCCGGGCGTATCCGCACGGCGGCGGCTCGTACATCGTCGCGAGCGACAATCTGGGCAGGATGCCCGGTCTGGTCGCGGCGGCGGGCCTGATGACCGACTACATCCTCACCGTGGCCGTGTCGATCGCCTCCGGGATCGCGGCGATCACCTCCGCGATCCCCTCGCTGGCGCCCGCGACGGTACTCCTGGGCGTCGGGGCGATCGTGCTGCTCCTCGCGGGGAACCTCCGGGGCATCCGGCAGGCCGGGGCGCTGTTCGCCGCCCCCACCTACGTCTTCGTCGCCGCCATGTTCGCGCTGATCGCCTACGGTCTGGTCGACGCGGCGGGCCGGGACTTCGCACCGGTCCCGACCCCGGCGCCGGGCGTCACCGAGACCGTGGGACTGCTGCTCGTCATGCGCGCCTTCTCCTCGGGCGCCACGGCCATGACCGGCATCGAGGCGATCTCCAACGCGGTCCCGGCGTTCAAGCCCGTCGAGTGGCGCAACGCCCGGACGACCCTGACCTGGATGGTGACGCTCCTCGTCGTCATGTTCGCGGGGATCGTCGTCCTCATCCATCTGACCGGTGTGGTGCCCAGGGAGCAGGAGACCATGCTCTCCCAGCTCGCCCGGCTGAGCTTCGGCACGGGATGGATGTACGTCGTCGTCCAGGCGGCGACCGCCGCCGTCCTGCTGCTCGCCGCGAACACCGCGTACAACGACTTCCCCCGGGTGCTGTCCCTGCTCGCCCGCGACGGATACGCGCCCAGGGTCTTCATGCGTCTGGGCGACCGGCTGGCCTACAGCAACGGGATCGTCCTGCTGTCCCTGACCGCCGCGCTCGTGTTCGTGGCGTTCGGCGGGCTGACCGGGGCGCTGATCCCGCTGTACGCCGTCGGGGTCTTCCTCGCCTTCACGCTGTCGCAGGCGGGGATGGTCGTCCACTGGTGGCGGCTGCGGGACCGGCACTGGCGCAAGAGTCTGTTCTTCAACGCCACCGGAGGGCTGCTCTCGGCGGTCGTCTTCATCACCGCGGGCATCAGCAAGTTCACCTCCGGCGCGTGGGTCGCCGTCGTCGCCGTCGTCCTGTTCCTCCTGGTCACCACCTGGATCCGACGTCACTACGACGCCGCCCGCGCGGCCCTGCGACTGCACCCGCACCTCGTCGAACTCCCCGCGGCGGGCCCGTGCGGCCCGCTGTCGGCATCACCCGCGACGCCCACCGCCGAGCCCGGCCCGACGACCGAGGGGGAAGAGGGACCACCGGAAGGGGGCGACCGGCCAGGCGCGAAGGCGCCACAGCCGGGCGCGACCGCCCCGCGCCGGGGCGGCGAGGCCTCGGAACCGGGTGACGAGGACGAGGAACTCCCGGAGGAGATCCGGCACCTCTCGGTCGTCGCGCTCGCCGCCCTCGACCTCGCGGGGATGCGCACCCTCGCCTACGCGGCCTCGCTCCAACAGCCCGTGCTCGCCGTGCACATCGGCCTCACCGAAGAGGAGGGCAGACGCTTCCGCGACTACTGGACCCTGTGGGGCGACCATCTGCCCCTGGAGGTCGTCGTCTCGCCCTACCGGGCCGTCGTCGCCCCCCTCGTCCACTACATCGAGGCGCTGCACCGGCAGCACCCCGACCTCACCGTGACGGTGATCCTCCCCGAGATCGTCACCAGGCGCAGGCGCCACCAGTTCCTGCACAGCCGTACGGCCACCCGGCTGCGCCGCGCCCTCCGCCCCCTGCCGAAGATCGTGATCACCACGGTGCCGTTCCACCTGTAGTCCGTACGGGAGTCCGTACGGACGGTCCGTATGGGAGTCCGTACGGGAGGTCCGTCCGTGACCCGTACGCGGGCGGGCGTCACCCCCGGTGGTTCCGCCGGATCCAGTGCGCGCGCCGCTGGTACCGGGCGACGGGGGGCGCCCCGGCGGCGGTGCCGGGGTCCCGGCCGGGGCCGGGGGCCGCGCCGTGGTCGTCGGTCCGGGCCGGTTCCGGGGTCCGCGCGGGGGGCCCGGCGGCCGGGCCGTCCTCCGGCGGGTGGAGCCCTTCCGGCGAGTAGACCGTTCTCGCGATGGTGTCGACGAGCTGCTCCTCGGTGAAGTCCTCGGAGCCGGGGACATGGGGGACGAAACCGATCAGGACCCCGTCGCCGACGATCTCCGCGTCGAGCCCGGCGGCTCCGTCGACGTCCCAGAGCGCCTCGACCCCCTCGTCGAGCACCACCCGGACACCGAATTCGTACACCCCCGCCTCGACGACATGGGCCATCACCCGGCGCGCACGGAGGGCCGCTGTCATACGAGTGGCACGTTCCGCGTCCATGGGCCCGCACCTTCTTCCTCCGGGAGACCACATCCCGGAACGGCCCGACCGCTCGGGCCCGGAACTTCCCTGCCGCTGTCCAAAATACCCCGTAAAAAAGCATTTGATCCTTTCATTCTTCTCGGTCGTTATCTCTGAGTAAGAGTTATTATCGAAATATGTCCGATCTGGAGCTCGCGCGAGAGTGGAGCGACCTGTCGGCCGACGTCAACCGGCTCGTCAGGCGCCGACTGCGGGCGACTCTGACGGGCCCGCCGATGCCCGTCGCCCAGGCCGAACTGCTGCGGCTGGTACGGACGAAGCCCGGCATCCGCGTCTCGGAAGCGGCCCGGGAACTGCGCCTGGCCGGAAACTCCGTGTCCACCCTGGTCGGACAACTCACCGAACGGGGCCTGATGCTTCGCGAACCCGACCCGCGCGACGCCCGCGCCGCCCTGCTGCGCGTCACGCCCCGGGCGGCCGAGCGGCTGCGGCACTGGGACGACCGGCGCACCGCCCTCTACCGGGAGCAGTGGGAACGGCTCTCCGCCGAGGACCGGGCCGCGCTGGCCGCCGCCGTACCCGCGCTGCGCAGGCTCGCCGCGCGCCTCCACGAGGAGACGCGCACACCCCGGGGAACCCCCGTGGAGGGAAGTGAACGGACATGACAGGAAGCGCCGTCGCGTGCACCGGACTCGTCTACCGCTTCGGCAGCACCCGCGCGGTGGACGGAGTGGACTTCTCGGTCGCCGAGGGCGAGGTCTTCGGACTTCTCGGCCCCAACGGCGCCGGAAAGACCACCACCATCAGGGCGATCACCACCCTGCTCCCCGTCGCCCCCGGAATGATCAGCGTCTTCGGCCACGACGCGGCCCGGGAGAAGATGCCCGTCCGCAGACTGCTCGGCTACCTTCCCCAGCAGCTCTCCGCCGACGCCGCCCTCACCGGACGCGAGAACGTCACCCTCTTCGCCCGCGTGTACGACGTACCGCGCCGCGAACGGGCCCGCAGCGTCGTCCGGGCCCTCGACTCCGTCGGCCTCGGACAGGCCGCCGACCGGCTGGCGGGCACGTACTCCGGAGGCATGGTCCGCAGGCTGGAACTCGCCCAGGCCCTGGTCAGCTCGCCCCGGCTGCTGATCCTCGACGAACCCACCATCGGGCTGGACCCGATCGCCCGCACCACCGTCTGGGAACGCCTCGACGAGGTGCGCACGGCCACCGGCATGACCGTCCTGGTCACCACCCACGCCATGGAGGAGGCCGACCGCTACTGCGACCGGCTCGCCCTCATGCACCAGGGGAAGATCCGGGCGCTCGGCACCCCGGCCGGGCTCAGAGCCGAGCTGGACCGGCTGCGTCCGGCGGCGGCCCCGGCCACCCTGGAGGACGTCTTCCGCCACTACGCGGGCAGCGGCCTCGACGACGACCACGCGGGAGGCGAATTCCGCGATGTGCGCAGCACCCGCCGTACGGCGTCCCGCCTCGGCTGAGAAGGACCTTCCCCCGCCCGCCCGGGTGCGCACCGGCTGGGCCGTACTGCCCTCCCGGGTGGCCGCGATGTGCGCGGTGGAACTCCAGAAGCTCCGCCACGACCGGACCGAGCTGTACACCAGGGCGATCCAGCCCGCGCTCTGGCTGCTGATCTTCGGCGAGACCTTCACCAGGATCCACGCGATCCCCACCGGGAACGTGCCCTACCTCGACTTCCTCGCCCCGGGGATCATCGCCCAGTCCGCCATGTTCATCGCCATCTTCTACGGCATCCAGATCATCTGGGAACGGGACGCGGGCGTCCTCAGCAAACTGCTCGTCACCCCGACGCCCCGGGCCGCCCTGGTCACCGGCAAGGCGTTCGCGGCCGGGGTGAAGGCGCTGATCCAGGCCGTGGTCGTGATCCTGATCGCCGCCGCTCTGGGGGTGGCGCTCACCTGGAACCCGCTGCGCCTCGCGGGAGTGGCCGTGGTGGTGGTGCTGGGGTCGGCGTTCTTCGCCTGTCTGTCGATCAGCATCGCGGGCATCGTGCTCACCCGGGACCGGCTGATGGGCATCGGCCAGGCGATCACCATGCCGTTGTTCTTCGCGTCCAACGCCCTCTACCCGGTCGCGCTCATGCCGGGCTGGCTCCAGGTCGTCAGCCGGGCCAACCCGCTGAGCTACGAGGTCGACGCCCTGCGCGGCCTGCTCATCGGCACCCCCTCGCACCTGCTGCTCGACTTCGGCGTGCTGTGCTTCGCGGCGCTCGCCGGGATCGTCTGCGCCTCCGCGCTGATGGGCCGTCTCGCCCGCTGACTCCACGGGAGGCAGGGCCGGCCCGGGGTTTCGGAGCCGGTCCCGGTGTGTCGGCCGACCCCGCTCCCTCGGACAGGAAGATCCTGTGGCGGGACGGACGGACGGACGGACGACAGGTACCGAAGGTTCCGAACGGTGGTCGGCGGGTCGGCGGTCGGCCGCGGAGGGGCCGACGACCGGCGTACGGCACACGGGCCGAGAAGACGGACGGCATGGGCGGAAGCGGACGGAAGAGGGCGTGGGTGCGCGGTCGAGGACGTCGTCGTACCGGCGGTTCGCCCCGCCCCCCTGCCGTGGTGGCGCTGCTGGGCCTGTGGGCCCTGCTCGCCTCCGCGTGCTCCGCCGTACCGGACGGTGCCGCCGACCAGGGCGCGGCGGCCTCGGCCCCGGCCTCCCGCCCGGCGGGCCAGCCGCAGTGCCGTCGCACGGTGGTCGGCGTGGCCCACCCCGACGACGACCTGTTCTTCTTCAACCCGGAGATCCTGCGCACCCTCCGCGCCGGGTGCGGGGTGGACACGGTCTATCTGACCGCGGGCGACGCGGGCGAGCGGAAACGCGTCGGGGCGATGGAGTACGTGGACCGCAGGGAGTACGGGGTACGGGCGGCCTACGCGGACATGGCGGGCGCGGCCGGTCACTGGGAGCGGGCGGACGTGGAAGCGGACGGGGCGCGCGTCCGGTCCTACCGGCTCGCGGACGACGCCAGGACCGCCGACGTACGGCTGACCTTCCTCGACCTGCACGACGGGCTCCCGTACGGCCAGGAGCCGGACAGCCTGCTCAACCTGTTCAGCGGACGGCGGCAGAGCATCGAGCCGTTCCAGGACACCGCGCGGTGGACGGAGGGGCATCTGCTCGCCGTGCTGTCGGCCCTGGTCCGGCTGAGCGGGGCGGAGCGGCTGCTCGTCATGGACCACGACAACGCGTCCTTCGCCTACGGGCTCGGCGGTCGCGTCGACCACGCCGACCACGGCATCGGGGCGAGGTACCTCCGCCGGGTGGGTTACGCGCTCGGGGTCCCCGTCACCGCCTACCTCGGCTACACGATGTCACCCCTCCCGCCGAACCTCACCGCCGCGGACGTCGCCGAGAAGGACGAGGTGGCGCGCTGGTACCTCGCCCACCGCAGATGCCGGGCCTCCGGCACCTGCGCGAACGTCTCGGCCTACCCGGGGCCGCTCCAGAAGGACTGGAGGCTGTGGATCCACCGCGAGTACCAGCGGATCCAGCGGGCGCCGCGCCCGGGTGAACTCCTCGGTGACATCGGCCGCACGACGTACTTCACCGGGCGGGACCCGTCCCGGTGCCTCCACGCGGACACCGGGCCGGGAGCCCCCGAACCGGTCGGCCTGCGCGCGTGCGACGGATCCGACGCGCAGCGATGGGACATGAGGAACGACGGCACGGTCCGCCCCCGGCTCGACTCCACCCTCTGCCTGACCGCGCGCGCTCCCGCCGTCGGCCTCGGACACTGCGAGGACGGCGCCGGCGGGCAGCGGTGGAAGCGCGAACCGTGGCAGAGCGACACCTGGAGGCGGGAGGCCTGGCGGATCGTCGGCGAGGCCGACCGCTGCCTGTTCCAGGACGACCACGAACTCCCTCCCGCCTGGGACTCTCCCGACCACCAGAACCCCCGCCCGACCCTCACCCCCTGCGGCCCGGAACGCCGCCCGGAGCTGTACTGGCGCTGGGGCGGCCCCTGAACGACACGGGGCCGCACCGGCATGGGGGGCTCCGGCGACGCGGGCGGGTGGAGTCGCTCAGCCCCGTGCTCGGTACAGGTCGCGCAGCAGGGCGATCTCCGCGCCGTGGTGGAGGAGTTCCTGGTTCACCCACCAGACGGTCGCCAGGAACGGGTCCTCCGGGTCGCTGCCGTACGGGTAGGTGCTGAAGCCGATCGTGTCGAGTGCCGTGTCGTCGGCGGACAGCAGTGCCGAACGCCATGCGTCCGCGGCCGTCTCGAAGGCGGTCACGCCGCTCGCCGCCGTCCCGCCGACCTCGTAGACCTCACGGGTCAGCGCATGGCTGCCGTTCGTGTGGTCGGCGCGCAGCGCGAGCATCTCGCCGAGGTGGCTCAGCCGCCAGGCGATCGTCGTGAACGGCGGCGGCACGGGATGCGGCGGGGGAGCGGTGTCCCGGCCCCAGTCGCCCGCGCCGACGAGCAGGGCGGCGCCCGGTCCGGGGCCGTCACCGTGCCGTCGTACGGACCAGCAGCCCGGCACCGGCTCCCACCGGTACTCCTCGTCGGTCATCGGCCCCACCACCACGTCCGTGCCGTTGCCGCTGTCCACCACCGGGCCCGCCATCCGGTCGACCAGCCGCTTCCGCGCGAAGTCGAACTGCTGGAGGAGGGGCAGGAGTCGGGCGGGTACCGCCATCGGACGCTCCGGATCGTACGGGGGACAGGGCCGTCGCACTCTGCCACGGGCCCCGCCGCCCCGCCCCCGAATTACGGACGGAGGACGCCCGTACGCCCTCGGCGGTCCCGCGAAACCGGTGCGGGGGGCGGGTCCGTCCCCTCACGTCCGGTCGATGTGCACGCTCGTCGACTTCACACGGGCGGTGGCCTGCATCCCGACCTCCAGGCCCAGTTCCTCGACCGCCTCGCGGGTGAGGAGCGACACCAGCCGGTGCGGCCCCGCCTGGATCTCGACCTGGGCCGCGATGTCGCCCAGCTTCACGGCGGTCACGATCCCGGGGAACGCGTTCCGCGCCGAGGTGTACGACACGTCCTCCTCGCCCTGGGCGCCCTGGCCGACCTCGATGGCGAAGGCCGCCAGATCACGGCCCTCGATGAGGCGCCGCCCGTTGTCGTCGCGCCGGGTGGGAACCCGCCCGGCGTCGGCCCAGCGGCGTACGGTGTCGGGGCTCACGCCCAGCAGACGCGACGCCTGCCCGATGGTGTAGGACTGCATGGCGCCAGCCTAGGGGGTGGCCGGAAACCCCCGGCCACCCCGCGCGTTCCCCCGGGCCTCCGCGCGCCCCCGGACTCCGTGGCCCCCGGCCCTCGCCCCGCGTGCTCCCGGCCGGTCGCGTGCCCCCGTCTGCCCGTCTGCCCGTCTGCCCGTCTGCCCCTGCCCGTCTGTTCGCCGACCGCCGACCGCCTGTCGCCCGGCCCCAGGTCCCACGCCCCGCTCACCCGCCGCTGCCTCCGGCCTCGGTCCCGCGTCCCCGTCCCACCGCCTCCACCAGCGGCAGCAGCCGGTGGGCCACTCGTTCGCGCAGGGCGATCTCCGTGCGGGTGCGGACCACGCCCGGCAGTTGGATGAGCCGCTGGATGACATCCTCCAGATGGCCCGCGTCCCGGGCCACCACCCGGGTCAGCAGGTCGCCGCCGCCGGTGATGGAGAAGGCCTCGACGATCTCCGGCACGCCCGCGAGCGCGTCACCGACCTCGTCCAGGTGCCCCTGGGTCACCTCGACGTGCACGAAGGCGAGGACCGGATGGCCCAGGGCGGCGGGGGAGAGCACCGGGCCGGTCGCGGTGATCACCCCGTCCCGTTCCAGCCGGTCGATCCTGGCCTGCACGGTGCCCCGCGCCACGCCCAGGATCCGCGCGTACTCGCGCACGCTGGTCCTGGGCCGCTCGATCAGCAGCCGCAGGATGCGGGTGTCGAGTGCGTCCACCGTCATGTCGTGTCGTCCTCCCTCACGTTCCGGACGGGCTCCATTCTGGTACGGATCGGGAGCGGAAGGATCTTTCCCGGCGAAAGTCGAGAACCCGCTCCCGCTCCGGCCCCGGAGCGGGTGGGCGCCCCCTCCACGAATGGCTCGAACCGCGCCCCTTCCTCACCGAGCCGCCCACCGTCACCGAGTGACCGAGTGACCGGACGATCGGGTTGCCGGGTGATCGGGCGGCCGGGTGGCCGAGCGCGTCCGCCCGTATCTCGAACTACTGCCCGAACCCCGGGAGCGGAGCCCGTACGGCCCCGCCCGGCACGTACCCGCCCGAGGGAACCCGGGGGAAGGGGACCACCACCGGTCGGCCGAGTGGTCCGTTGGCCTCACCTGGACCAGTCGCAGACGTATCTACCGGGCCAATGGCCCAGTGAACCGGCGTCGAGTTGAGCCAACCGCCACCTGGATGTTCTCCTTGGCGCATCCAGGTACTTTCGGCGCCGCGCAGCGCCGGTCCGGCGACGAGGCCGGTCCGGACCGCGGCGCCTTCGTCGTGTCCGCGAGCGCCCACCACCCCGGGACGCCAGGACGGGCGAGTGCGAGACAAGGGGGCGGCGGACCGCCGTGAGGAAGATTTTCGTGGCGCCCGATCCCGGGCTCGTCAGATTCAGGACCGCGCTGCGGGCCGTCGCGGGCATCGCGCTCGCCGTCGCCCTGGCGGAACTCGCCGGACTCTCGCTCACCGCCTCGATCACCGGCGGTCTGGCCGCGCTGCTCGCGCTGTTCACCGTCATGGACTCCACCGTCCCCGCGCAGCGCCTCACGACCCTGCTCCTCCCGGTCGCGGGCTTCCCCGTGCTCGCCCTCGCCACCCTGCTGCACGACCTCACACCGCTGCGGGACGCCGTCTTCCTCGCGGTGGTCCTCTGCGGGGTCTACGCCCGGCGCTGGGGCCCCCGGGGGCACGCGCTCGGCATCTTCGCCTTCATGAACTTCTTCGCCACCCAGTTCCTGCACGCCGTCCCCTCGCAGCTCCCCGAGCTGTACGCCGCCGTGGGCATCGCGCTGGCCGCCGCGGGCACGGTCCGCTTCGTCCTCTGGCCGCTGGAGCGCCGCATCCCGCCCGCCGCCGCGCCCGCCCCGCTGCCCGGCACCGGTCTCGCCCGGGTGACCACCCGGCAGGCGATCCAGGCGACGGCCGCGTGCGCGGTGGCCCTGGGCATCGGCCAGGTGCTGTCCGAGGACCGCTGGTACTGGGCCGTCGGCACCACCTGGTGGATCTTCGTGAACACCGTGTCGCGGGGCGAGACGCTGGTACGCGGCTTCCGCCGGGTCCTCGGCACGGTCATCGGCGTCGCCGTCGGCATGGTCGTCGCCATCCCGCTCCACGGGGCACCGGCGCCGACGGCCGTCCTGGTCGCGCTCTGCGTCTTCGGGATCTTCTACACGGCCGCCGTGTCGTACAGCTGGATGATGCTGGCCGTGACCGTGATGGCGGGCCTGCTCTACGGGCTCCTCGGCGTCCTCGACCCGGCCCTCCTGGTGCTGCGCGTCGAGGAGACCGCCGTCGGCGCGGTGGCCGCCGCGCTCGCCGTGGTGCTGATCCTCCCCGTCACCACCCACGCGGTCAACGACGCGTGGATCCAGCGCGCCCTCAACGGCGTCCGCGCCGCCACCTCCGCCTCCCTGCGCCGCCTCTCCGGCGACCCGGACGCCGACCCGGCGCCGCACGCCGCCGAGCTGGAACTGCTCCTCGGACGGGTGCGGCTCTCGCTGGCGCCGCTGGTGCACCCGCTGAGCCCGTTCCCCGGCCGGAAGGCCCGCGCCCGGCGGGTCCTCGCCCTCCTCGACGAATGCGCGGACGAGGTGCGCGGCCTCACGGCGGTCGCGGCCGACCCCGCCGCGAGCCACGACGCCCGGCTCGCGGCGGCCTGCTGGCGCGTCGAGGCCGCCGTCGAGCGGCTCACCACCCCGGGCGAAGGCCCCGGGACCGGGTGGACGGCCCCCACGTCCCACGGGGCCACCGCCGCCCACGGGCAGGCCGCGCTCGGGCACGTCAGCGGCCTGGAGAAGCTCCTCGCCGCCCTCGACGAGCCGCTGCGGACCCCGCCGGGCTCACTGCTCGTACGCTCCTGACCGACGGGTGCCGGGCCCGCGCACCCCACCTCCCCGAGCTGGTCTAGACCGCCTGCTACCGTCTGCCGCACGAAGGCCGATCGCGGCCCCGCCGCCCCGGCCCGACGGCCGCGGGCCCGGGCCGCAGGCCGTGGCAGGCCGGCCGACCACGACCGGCCCCGGGGACAGGGGACACGTCATGAGCGGCACAGGGACGGATCGCGACCGGAACGCCGTCCGGGCGTACATCGGCTCCTTCACCTCGGCGGGCGGTCTCGGCGTCCTCGCCGCCGACGTCGACGAGGCGACCGGCGCCCTGACCGTCACCGGCGGCAGCGACGCCGTCGCCGACCCCTCGTTCCTCGCCCTCGCGGGCCCCGTGCTGTACGCCGTGTCCGAGACCGGCGAAGGGGCCGTGGCCGCGTTCGACGTCACCGGCCCCGCCCCCCGCCCGCTCGGCGGCCCCGTCCCCGTCGACGGCGCCGCCCCCACCCACCTCGCGCTCGCCGCAGGACACCTCGTCACCGCCAACTACACCTCCGGCAGCGTCACCGTGCTGCCCCTGGCCGAGGACGGCACCGCCCGCCCCGCCACCGCGGTCCTCCGGCACGAGGGCAGCGGCCCCGTCGCCGCCCGCCAGGCCGCCCCGCACGCCCACCAGGTGCTCCCCGACCCCAGCGGCCGGTGGATCGTCAGCGTGGACCTCGGCACCGACTCGGTACGGGTCTGCGCCCTCGACGCCACGACCGGGGCGCTCACCCCGCACGGCGAGACCGCCCTGCGCCCCGGCACCGGACCGCGCCATCTGGTCTTCCATCCGGACGGCGGGTACGCGTACGTCCTGAACGAGCTGGAGCCCACCCTCACCGTCTGCCGCTGGGACGCCCCGGCGGGCCTCCTCGAACCGCTCGCGGAGATCCCGGTCGTGCCCGAGGGCGCCACCGGGCCCAGCTACCCGTCCGAGGTCGTCGCCGACCCCGGCGGGCGCTTCCTCTGGGCGGCCGTGCGCGGCGACGACACCCTCGCCGTGCTCGCCCTCGACGAGGACGGCGCCCGTGCCCGGCTGGTCGCCTCCGTGCCCTGCGGCGGCACCTGGCCCCGCGACCTGACGCTCGACCCGGCCGGACGGCGCCTGTACGCGGCGAACGAGCGCTCCGGCGACGTCACCTGGTTCACCCTCGACCCCGAGACGGGCGTCCCCGCGCGGGCGGGCTCGGTCGAGGCCCCGGCGGCCTCCTGCGTCGTCCTCGGCTGACGGCGTACGCGAAGGAGCCCGGGAGCCCCCTCGGCGCACGCGGAGGAGGCCCGGCCCCGGCGGGCGCGGTAAGCGAAGGGGCCCGCACCGGACGTCATCCGGTGCGGGCCCCTTCGCGTACCGCGCCTCAGTGGGCGGCGGCCCCCTGCGGCTGCTGCGGCGGGATGCCCACCGTGGCCGAGTACTGCGAGAGCACCAGCTTGCCGATCGCCGGGTAGGCGCCCAGCGCCTCGGCGGAGGCGCAACCGGCCTCCTTCGAGGCCTCGTCCAGCAGACCGTCGGCCAGCTCCGGGCCGATCAGGTACGGGGCCAGCGCCAGCTGCCCCGAACCGGAGGCCCGCAGCTGGTCGGCGACCGAGGCGATCGAACCCTCCTGGTCGAGCGCGGCGGCCATCACCGGGACGGCGAGCCGCGCGGCGAGCAGCATCCCGGTGATCCCGGCGGCCTGCACGGCCTCCTCGCCGCCCACGGTGGCGAGGATGATGCCGTCGGCGGCCGTGGCGACCGTGAAGAGCCGGGCACGGTCGGCGCGGGCGAGCCCCGCCTCGGAGAGACGCACGTGCAGCGCCTCGGCGAGCAGCGGGTGCGGGCCGAGGACGTCGGTCAGCTCGGCGGTGTTGCCCGCGTCCATGACGGCCTGGCGCACCAGCCGCGTCTGCGCGCTGTCCGGACCCGCGAGCAGCGGGACGACCACGGCGGCCGGACCCGTCGGGGCGGTGACCTCACGGCCCGCGGCCACGGCCAGCTCGTACCGCTGGACGCGCAGCGACTCGGCCGCCGCGAGGGCGCCCTGGAGCGAGGCGTACTCCGTGTCGTCGCCCTCCAGGAAGCCGATCAGGGCCTCCAGACCGGGCAGCTCGGAACGGGCGATGCTCACGACCTCCTCGGCCAGTGAGCGTATGGCGGCGGACGGAGCGCCGGGTACGGCGAGAACCAGTGCGGGAGCGCCCTCGGGCGCCGCCGCGGGTTCGGGGCGACGGTGCCGCCCGGACTGACGGGGTCGAGGCATTCGTACAGGCAGGCCCGAAGCAGGCCCATTGGGGGAGCTCATGGCGCCGCATGTTACTGGTTTCGCCCGGTGCGCCGTCGGCTGAGGTACGGTCCCGCGCCTTCTGTCCCCCTATGTCCCCGCCTGTCCTTGACGTGAGTTCGCTGCACCACCTCCGACCTGGGAAAATGCCCCGCGCCCTGGCCGGACCGGCATCGCCGGGACGGCGCGTCCGGCGGCGCCCCGGTCAGTCCGTGCCGTCGCCGGAGAGGCGCAGCAGCGTCCCGTCCTCCGGCAGCCGCAGCGTCCCTCCGGCGAGCGCGGAGGCGAGCGTCACCGCCCCGGCGAGCGGGTCACCGGCCGGGTCCGTCGTCCGGGCGTGCGGCAGGCGCTCCCGCAGAGCCGTTCGCAGGGGTACGAGCAGCGGGTCGCCCATGTGGAACAGTCCGCCCGTCAGGGCGACCAGGGCCCCGGGTCCGGCGGGGCAGACGGCCTCCGCCGCCTCGGCGATGTGCCCGGCGGCCCGCGCCAGGACGTCCGCCGCCACCGGGTCGCCGTCGGCGGCGCACCGGCCCACCTCGGGGGCGAAGGAGGCGAGCACG
This sequence comes from Streptomyces sp. NPDC059247, assembly GCF_042754005.1. Taxonomy (NCBI): domain Bacteria; kingdom Bacillati; phylum Actinomycetota; class Actinomycetes; order Kitasatosporales; family Streptomycetaceae; genus Streptomyces; species Streptomyces sp. NPDC059247. Next base: position 102,790 of record NZ_JBHYZW010000008.1, on the reverse strand, counting down.
GCGGGCCGGTCAGGCCGGGGGTAGAGCGCGCCCGGCAGCCCCGCGACCGGACCGAACGACCGCTCGGCGCGGGCCAGGAGCGCGGCCGAGCCACCCCGCCGCCCGTCGTACGCGCGCATCGCCGCGTCGAGACCCGCCCGGCCGATCCACGCGCCGCTGCCGCAGTCGCCGAGCAGGTGTCCCCAGCCGTCCGCCCGCCGCCAGGCGGCCAGGTCCGTACCGAGGGCGATCATGCCGGTGCCGCCCGCGACGACCGCGCCCGGCCGCTGGCCGAGCGCCCCGGCGTACGCGGTGACCGCGTCGGCCGCGAGCGCGAGCCGCCGGACGCCCCAGGCGTCCGCGAGCGCGCCGGGCAGCGCGGCCCGCAGCTCGTCGCCGAGGGTGGCCATTCCGGCGGCGCCGACGGCCACCGCGACGAGCGGGCGGGAGCCGTGCGCTCCGGTGAGGGCGGCGACGGCGGGCAGGACCTGCTCCAGGAAGTGCCGGGCGGAGATCCCGCCGGGGCCGGTCCGCACCGGTTCCCGGGTGGCGCGGGTGCCGAGGACGGTGCCGCTCGCCGCCTCGGCCAGCGCGACGCGGAGTCCGGAGCCGCCGGAGTCGATCCCGACGACCAGACCGCCGGGCCGCGCGGGGGCTCCGGCGGGCCCGGGACGCGCGCCCGGCGCGGCGGGAACGGTGGGGGCGGCGGGAGCGGAGGGCGGGAACGGCGTGCTGGTCCCGGGGGCTTCGGCGGGCCGCGGCGGGGCGGCGGGCTCGTTCACGGTGTCACTGTAGGCCGGTAGAGTGACGGACCGTGGCAGCGCGACCCTTGAACGAACTGGTGGAGCCCGGCTGGGCGGAGGCCTTGAGCCCCGTCGCGGGGCGAGTGGCGGAGATGGGCGATTTCCTCAGGGGGGAGATCGCGGCGGGCCGGACGTACCTGCCGTCGGGGCAGAACGTGCTCCGGGCCTTCCAGCAGCCCTTCGACGACGTCCGGGTCCTGATCGTGGGTCAGGACCCCTATCCGACACCGGGCATGGCCATCGGGCTGAGCTTCGCGGTCGCCCCCGAGGTCCGCTCCCTGCCGGGCAGCCTGGAGAACATCTTCCGGGAGCTGCACACGGATCTGGGACTGCCCCGGCCGTCCAACGGCGATCTGACCCCGTGGACCCGGCAGGGCGTCCTGCTGCTCAACAGGGCACTGACGACGGCCCCGCGCAAGCCCGCCGCCCACCGGGGCAAGGGCTGGGAAGAGGTGACCGAGCAGGCGATCCGCGCGCTCGCGGCCCGGGGCAAGCCGATGGTGTCGATCCTGTGGGGCCGGGACGCGCGGAACGCCCGCCCGCTCCTCGGGGACCTGCCCGCGGTCGAGTCGGCGCACCCCTCGCCGATGTCCGCGGACCGGGGCTTCTTCGGCTCCCGCCCGTTCAGCCGCGCCAACGAGCTGCTGCTGGGGCTGGGCGCGCAGCCGGTGGACTGGCGCCTGCCCTGAGGCCCCGCCCGTCCTGAGGCCCCGCCCGTCCGGGGCGCGCCCGCCCCGGAGTTCCCCGGGCCCGCGCTCGGAGGGGTCCCGGGCTCGGAGGTCCCGTGCCCGGACGTGCTCTGTGCTCAGACGACCGCCGCCCGGACGCAGAGGACGTCCGGCAGGTGTTCGGCGAGGAGCCGCCAGGTGTCGCCGTCGTCGGCGCTGGCGTACACCTCGCCGTTGCGGTTGCCGAAGTACACGCCCGCCGGGTCCGCGTCGTCCGTGCACAGCGCGTCCCGCAGCACCGTGCCGTAGTGGTGGCCCTCCGGCAGCCCCTCGGTGAGCGGCTGCCAGCTCGCCCCGGCGTCGGTGGTCCGGTAGACCCGGCACCGGCGGCCGGCCGGGACCCGGTCGGAGTCGGCGGTGAGGGGGAAGACGTACGCGGTGTCCCGGCGGTGCGGGTGGGCGGCGACCGCGAAGCCGAAGTCGGAGGGGAGCCCGGAGCCGATGTCGGACCAGTGGGCGCCGCCGTCGTCGCTGCGGAAGACGCCCCAGTGGTTCTGCAGGTAGAGCCGGTCCGGGTCTGCCGCGTCCTGGGCGATCTTGTGGACGCACTGGCCGAACTCGGGGTGCGGGTCCGGCAGGAACACGGCGGACACCCCCTCGTTCGAGGGGTCCCAGTCGGCCCCGCCGTCCCGTGAGCGGAACACTCCGGCGGTGGACACGGCGACCGTCAGCGCCGCCGGGTCGCGGGGGTCGGTGACCACGGTGTGCACGGCCTCGCCGCCACCGCCGGGCACCCAGCGGGATCTGGTCGGGTGCTCCCAGAGGGGGCGGACCAGGTCGAAGGACTCGCCGCCGTCCGCCGACCGGAAGAGGGCGGCCGGTTCCGTCCCGGCGTACACCACGCGGGGGGAGTGCGCGGGTGCCGGGTGGAGCTGCCAGACCCGCTCCAGGGAGGCGCCGGTGTCCTCGGGGAACCTGACGGCGGGCCGGGCCGGTTCGGTCCACGTCCGGCCGAGGTCGTCGGAGTGGAAGACGGACGGGCCCCAGTGGGCGCTGTCCCCGCCGACGAGGAGGCGCGGGACGCGGCCCCGGGTGTCGACGGCGACGGAGTACACGGCCTGCGCGGGGAAGGCCGGATCGTCGAACTCCCAGCGGCCGTCGTGTCTGCGGCCGATGAAGAGACCCTTGCGGGTGCCCACGGTGAGGAGTACGTCGGGCAAGGCTGCCACCTCCAGGACGCCGTTGTCGCGGATACCGGCCAGTCTGCACCCGGCCACCGACAACGGCCCCCGGACACCCCGGAGCACCCCTCCCCGCAGCGCCGAAGAGCCTCTCCCCGCTCAGATCGCCCAGGCGTACGACGGCGGGGCGGCGGGGGCCTGCGCGCCGAGTTCGCGGGCGGCGCGGCGGGCCCAGGAGGCGTCGCGGAGCAGCTCGCGGCCGAGGAGGATCACGTCGGCCTCGCCGTTCGCGAGGATCTTCTCGGCCTGCCCGCTCTCGGTGATGAGGCCGACGGCGGCCACCGGCAGCCCGGTCTCCGCCTTGACGCGGGCGGCGAAGGGCACCTGGTAGCCGGGGCCGGTGGGGATGCGGGCGGGTCCGCCGTTGCCGCCGCTGGAGACGTCCAGGAGGTCCACGCCGTGGGCGCGCAGCAGCGCGGCGAACCGTACGGTGTCGTCGGCCGTCCAGCCGTGCTCGTCCAGCCAGTCGGTGGCGGAGATCCGGAAGAACAGCGGGAGTTCCTCGGGCCAGACCGCCCGGACGGCGTCGACGACCTCCAGGGCGAACCGGGTCCGGTTCTCGAAGGAGCCGCCGTACTCGTCGGTGCGGTGGTTGCTGTGCGGGGAGAGGAACTCGCCGATGAGGTAGCCGTGGGCGCCGTGCACCTCGACGACCTGGAAACCCGCGTCGAGGGCGCGGCGGGCCGCGTCCGCGAACTGTCCGGTGATCTCCCGGACGCGCGCGGTGGTCAGTTCGGTCGGTACGGGGTGGGTCTCGGCGTACGGGACGGGGCTGGGGGCGACGGGCCGCCAGCCGTCGCCGCCCTCGGGGACCGGTCCGCGGCCCTCCCAGGGGCGTTCCGTGGACGCCTTGCGGCCCGCGTGTCCGATCTGGATCCCGGCGACCGTGCCCTGGTCCTTGAGGAAGGAGGCGATCCGGCGCAGGCCTTCGGTCTGGGCGTCGTTCCACAGACCGAGGTCCGCCGGGGTGATCCGGCCCTCGGGGGAGACGGCGGTCGCCTCGACGAGGACGAGCCCGGTGCCACCGGTGGCGCGGGCGGCGTAATGGGCGAAGTGCCAGTCCGTGGCGACCCCCGTGCCGGGTCCGGTCGTCGCGGCGAGGTACTGGCACATGGGCGCCATCCAGACCCGGTTGGGCACGGTGAGGGAGCGCAGGGTGTAGGGCTCGAACAGGGCGACGCTCATGACGGACTCCGTTTCGGGATGCCTTGCGAGGACGTTAGTACGGTACTCATCGTAGTACGGGATCTGTCAAACTACGAGAGTTCTCGTACCATGGAGGTACCCCGGATGAAGTGGAGCCGCCGCCATGACGACCGCCGCCAGCGCCCGCGCCCTCGACCACCCCGCGCGTGACGAGATCCGCCTGGAAGCCGTGCTGCACGCCCTCTCGGACCCGGTGCGGCTGCGGATCGTGCGCGAGATGGCCCGCGAGGACGCCGAACTGAGCTGCTCGTACTTCGACCTCCCGGTGACCAAGTCCACGACCACGCACCACTTCCGGGTGCTGCGCGAGGGCGGGGTCATCCGGCAGACGTACCGGGGCACCGCCAAGCTCAACGCCCTGCGCGGGGAAGACCTCGACGCCCTGTTCCCCGGCCTCCTCGACGCCGTACTGACAGCGGCCGAGGCCCAGGCCACCCGCGAGAACGACCCGGCCTGACGACAGAGGGCCCCGCCCCTCCCGTGCCCGACGGCCGGAGGAGCCCGGCCCGTTCGTACCTGACGGCCGGGCTCCCCGGCCGTCCACGCGCGACGGCCGGGGAGCCCGTACCCGACGCGAGCGGCCCGCCCCCGCGCGAGCGGCACGATCACGTACGGGGGCGTACGCCGGTACGCAGGAAGGGCGGGGGCTCATGGAACAGGACGCGTACGAGGAGTTCGGGACGTCCGTGCCCGGCTGGGAGTGGCTCGGCCTCAACCGGGCCGCCCCGGACGACCTGTTGATCCGCCTGCTCCCCCTCAACGCGAGCTTCCTCCTGCGCGCCGACCTGCCCCCGGCCGTCGTCGACGCCGCCGCGGGCCACCCCGACCGGCGCGTGCGCGGCGCCCTCTCCGACGCCCGGCACCCCCTCACCCCCGCCCAGTGGGACCGCCACCTGCGCGCCGAACCCTCCGCCGCCGTACGGTCGTTCTTCGTCGAGGACGCCGTCCGCTCCCGGGCGGCGCTCGCCCCGGAGACCCTGGCCCGGCTCGCCGCCGACCCCTCGGCGCTCGTCCGCGCCGGGACCGCCCCGCTGCCCGGACTCGGCGCCGGGCTCCTGCGCGCCCTCGCCGCCGACCCGGACCCCGCCGTACGGGCCGCCGCCTGCGCCCCCGCCTGGGACCACCTCGGCCCCGCCGCCCGCGAGACCCTGCTCACCGACCCCGCGGGGAAGGTCCGCACCGCCGCGCTGGTCCGCCGCCACCGCGACGAACCCCTCGACGAGCACACCCTCGGACTCCTCGGCGGACCCGCCTTCCCCGACCTCGACCGCTGCCGACTCCACCCCTCGCTCGCGCTGCGGCTCGCCGCCCACGAGGACCCGGAGGTACGCGGCCGGATCGCCGACCACCCCGATCTGCCCCCGGCCGGGACCGCCCTGCTCGCCGAGGACCCCGACCCGTACGTCCGGCACCGGACCGCCCTGCGCCCCGACCTCACCGAGGAGCGGCGCGCGGCCGTCCGCGTCGACCTCGACACCACGGGCCTCTGGCCCCCCGCCCTGCCCTGGGTGGCCGCCCTGCACGACGACCCCGGGGCCATGCGCCGCCTCGCCGCCTCCTCCCACCCGTACATACGCGGCAGCGTCGCCCGGGCCCGGCGTCTTCCCCCGGAGGCCGTCGCCCGGCTCGCCCGCGACGAGCACCGGGCCGTACGGCTGTTCCTCGCCGAGTCCTGCGAGGACGCGCCCGCCGAGATGCTCCTGGAGGTCTGGCACTGGTGGACCGGCAGCCTCTCCCACCCCGACCGGCCCCGCAGCCACCCCCGCTTCCCCCGCGCCGGACTGCTCCGCTTCGCCACCGACCCGGACCCCCGGCTGCGACGGCTCGCCCTCAGCGACCCCCGGGCCACCGGGGCGCTCGTCGAGGAGTTCGGCCACGACCCGTCCGAGGAGGTCCGGCAGGACGCGGTCAGGGACCCGAGACTCCCCCCGGCGTCCGCCGCCCGGCTCGTCGGGGACCCCGACTCCACCGTCCGCGCCCTGGCGGCCCAGCACCCCGCCCTCCCGGCGGACGTCCTCCTCCGGCTGCTGCTCGACCCGGAGACCGCCGGGCACGCGATCCGCAACCCCTCGCTCCCGCTCCCGGCGATGCGGCGGATCACCGACGTCCTCACCACCGCGGTCCGCGGATGAATCCCCACCGATCCACGGTCCCGGGCCGCCCGCGCGCGGTACCGTCCTGAGGCGCGGACCGACGCGAGGCGCGGTCCGGTCGAACGGGGCCGCGCGACCGGCCCGGACGGGGGAGCGACGTGCGACGTGCCGTGGTGCTGGGCGGAAGCTTCGCGGGACTGCTCGCCGCCCGGGTCCTGAGCGAGTACGCGGACGAGGTCGTCCTCGTCGAACCCGATCCGCTCGACGAGGACGGCACGGGCCCCGGCGCGCCGCACCGGGGCCAGCTGCACGCCTTCCTCGGCATGGGACACGCCCAGTTGGAGAAGCTGTTCCCCGGCATCACCCGGGATCTGACCGACGGCGGGGCGCACCTCGGACAGGGCGACGCGCTCCGGTTCTACGTGGACGGCCGGCTCAAGGTGCCCGTCCCCGGCATCCAAATGCTCGGCGCGACCCGCCCGTTCATCGAGCGGCACGTCCGGCGCCGGGTCGCCGCCCTGGGGAACGTCAGGGGGGAACGCGCCACGGCCCGGGGACTCCTCTTCGGCCCCCGCCGTGTCCTCGGCGCGCGGATCGCGGCGCACGGCGAGCCGGAGACGGAGCTGACGGCCGACCTCGTCGTCGACGCCATGGGGCGCTCCAGCCGCCTCGGGGCATGGCTGACCGGCGCGGGCTGGCGGGCCGCCCCGGTGGACCGGATGCGGGTGGACCTCGGCTACGCCACCGCCCGGTTCGCCCGTGGCGGGGAACTTCCCGGCACGGTGATCGCCCACTCCATGCCGGGCCCGAGGAGCGGATACCTGCCCACCGCGATCGAGCCCGGCGCGCTGGCCGCGGTCGAGGGGGACACCTGGTCCGTCCTGCTCGCCGGGTACGCCGACCACAAGCCCGGCAAGGACCCGGCGGAGTTCCTGGCCCGGCTGAAGCGGTGCGTCGCCCCGCTCCGCGAGGTCGCCGAGGTGTGCGAACCGCTCGGTGACGTGGAACCGTTCACCTTCGCGGAGAGCAGGCGCCGACGGTACGGCGACCTGACCCGCTTCCCGGCCGGTCTGGTCGTCGTCGGCGACGCGCTGGCGACCGTGAACCCCGTCTACGGGCAGGGGCTCACCCTGGCCGCGCTCCAGGCCGCCTCGCTCCACGCGTACCTGCGGTCGGGCGCGCGCGGCGGCGAGCCCGCCCTGCGCTACTTCCGCACGGCCGGAGTGTTCGTCGACGCGGCCTGGGAACTGTCCACGACCGCCGACCTCGCCCAGCCGCACGTCACGGGGCCCTACCCGCGCGGCTACACGGTCCTCAAGCGGGTCGCGGACGGGATCACCGAGGCGTCCGTGACGGACCCCGAGGTCAACGAGACCTATATGAGGGTGCTCCACATGATGGAACGGCCCAGGGCGCTCACCGGCCCCCGGGTGCTCTACCGCACCGCCAGGACCCTGCTCGGCGGCTGACGGGCGGCCCCGCTCGCCGTACGCGCGGCGGCGTCGACGGCGTGACGGCACGACCGGCATGACGAACGACCGGCGTGACGGCACGACCGCGTGACGACACGGCGGCACGACCGCGACGGCGACGCGACCACATCGACTACATCGACCGCATCCGGTTGATCTCCGAACTCTGCTGGGCGATCACGTCGTTGGCCATCTCCTCGACGAGGACGTTGTTGCCCTGGCCCAGCACCTCGGCCGCCATCGTCACCGCCCCCTCGTGGTGGGTGATCATCAGCTTCAGGAACAGCTCGTCGAAGGCCTTGCCCCGGGCGTCCTCCAGCTCCTTCAGCTGGGCCTCGGTCGCCATCCCCGGCATCGAGCCGTGGTCGTGACCCGTCTGTTCACGCGGGCCGCCGTTGTTCTTCAGCCAGGCTTCCATCGCGCCGATCTCCGGCTTCTGCGCCGCCCCGATCCGCTCGGCCACCTTCTTGACCTTGACCGAAGCCGCCCGTTCCGGGGCCAGCGCCGTCATGGTCACGGCCTGCCGGTGGTGCACGATCATCATCTGGATGTAGCGGAAGTCGGCGCTGTTGGGGCTCTCGTCCGGGAGCAGGCTCGCCGCCTCCTCCGGGGATATCCGCCGGGCCGGTTCACCGGGCTTCCCCGGCGCCACCACCGTGTTCCCGTCCGACGAAGCCGCCTGCGGCGCCCCCTTCCCGGGGTCCGACTCGCAGGCGGTCAGGGCGAGTACGGCGACGACGGACAGGGCCACGGCGACGACGGCACGCTGACGGCGGATCAACAACACGACCTCCAGGTCTGCTTACGGGACAGTGCCGTTCCTAGCACTTTCTCAGGAGTACCGATCAAAAACCTTCATTACGTCTGTGTTGCCATCTGTTGAGATGTGCATGGTAGGGAAGATACTTCCGGGGTCAAACACCCGTTCAACAGTGAACGGACATCAGGGAGGACGGAGTGACTTCGTTGCGAACCCCGCGCACCCCATCCATCACGCGTGACCCGCGTGCACGGATCAGACGACTGGGCGTGGCATCCGCCGCGGTCGGACTGCTGGCCACACTGCTCACGGCCGGGCCCGCGGTCGCCATCCCGGACCCCGGAGACGCCCTCGTCGAGGGCAAGGTCTCCTCGCAGCAGAGGGCCGAGGCCCGCGCCGCCATCCAGAGCGGTGAGATACCCGGCGTGGACGAGATAGTCCACAGCTCCAACATCGAGCACCTCGCGAACGTCCCCAAGGACGCGCTGCAGAGCCTCAACACGGACCTCGCGTTCCAGGGCAAGTACGCCTTCGCGGGCAACTACGACGGCTTCCGGATCTTCGACATCAGCAACCCGAAGGCCCCGAAGACCGTCGCCCAGGTCCTGTGCCCCGGCTCCCAGAACGACATCTCCGTCTCGGGGAACCTGCTGTTCCTCTCGACGGACTCCTCCCGGAGCGACAACTCCTGCTCCAGCACCTCGCAGCCCGCGTCGGTGAAGGAGTCCTGGGAGGGCATGAAGATCTTCGACATCAGCGACGTCCGCAACCCGAAGTACGTCTCCGCCGTCGAGACGGCGTGCGGTTCGCACACCCACACGCTGGTGCCGAAGAAGAAGGACGTCTACGTCTACGTCTCCTCCTACTCGCCCAACGCCGCCTTCCCGGACTGCCAGCCCCCGCACGACGGCATCTCCGTGATCAAGGTGCCCCGCAAGGCCCCCCAGAAGGCCGCGGTCGTCAGCTTCCCCGTCCTCTTCCCGGGCACGGGCCCGGACGGCGGCGGCAACCCGGGCGGGCCGACCAACCCGGGCGTCTCCAAGACCACCGGCTGCCACGACATCACCGTGCTGCCGGAGGAGGACCTCGCCGCCGGTGCCTGCATGGGTGACGGCATCCTCTTCGACATCAAGGACCCCGAGCGTCCGAAGGTCATCGACCAGGTCCAGGACAACGTCAACTTCGCGTTCTGGCACTCCGCGACCTTCAACCTGAAGGCGAACAAGGTCGTCTTCACCGACGAGCTGGGCGGCGGCGGCGCGGCCACCTGCAACGCCCAGGTCGGCCCGAACCGGGGCGCCAACGGCATCTACGACATCGTCGGCAAGGGCAAGAAGAGCAAGCTCGTCTTCCGCAGCTACTTCAAGATCCCGCGCCACCAGGCCGACACCGAGAACTGCGTCGCCCACAACGGCTCCCTGATCCCGGTCAAGGGCAAGGACCTCATGGTCCAGTCCTGGTACCAGGGCGGCGTCTCCGTCTGGGACTTCACCGACTCGTCCCGGCCGAAGGAGATCGGCTACTTCGAGCGCGGCCCCGTCTCCGCCACCACCATGGCGACGGGCGGCTCGTGGTCCGCGTACTACTACAACGGCTACATCTACTCCAACGACATCGCCAAGGGCTTCGACGTGCTGAAGCTCTCCGACCGTCGTACCGACCCCGCGAAGCGCATCCGGATGGACGAGCTCAACGTCCAGACGCAGCCGGACTACTTCGACTACGACGACTGAGCCGACCCCGGCTCCCCGGTCGGCCCCGCCGACCCCGCTGTCCCCGCTGTCCCCGCTGTCCCCGCCGTCCCCGCCGGACCCGTCGGCGGGGACGGCCGCTCCGGCCCGTGAGGGCCGGCTGACGGACCGAACGGCGGTGTGCCGCCGGGCGGAACCCCGCCCGGCGGCACACCCGTCTCCCAGTCGAGCCCGTAGCGGTGGAACAGCTCCGACCGCAGCCGCGCGAGGGGCATCCCCGCGCCCGGGAGCAGCACCGCCACCACCGCGCCCATCAGCAGGGCGCGCAGCATCGGATAGTCCGTCTCCACGTCCCGCGAGCCGTACCGCGTCACGGTGTCCCGCAGCAGGAACGCCAGCCGCTGCTGCTCCTCGCACCGCACGAACCCCTCGGCCTGCAGGATGCCCGCCATATGGGTCCGCATCAGGGTCGGGCGCTCCGCCGCGAGGCCCAGGACCGCGTCGATCGCGCGGGCCATCCGCTCCTCGCCGTCCTCCGTGCGCGGTTCGCGTTCCAGCGCCGCCTCCAGCGTGAGGTGCATCAGCCGGTGCACGGCCGCCTGGAGCAACTGGCGTTTGCCGGGGAAGTAGTACGAGATCAGCCCCCGCGCGATACCGGCCCGCTCCGCGATGTCGCCGAGCGTCGTGGACTCGTAACCACGGCTGTCCACCAGCTCCACCGTGGCCTGGAGAATCCGCTCCCGCGACCTGCGGCGCAGCTCTTCATTGACCGATGGGCTACGCGGGGACATGCTGGACTCCTGCGTTGACTGGCTGTCGGCCAATATACTCGGCGCATTCCGTCGGCATGTCCCTGTGGCAGGCCGCCGGAGCCGCCGTCTGTTCTGGGCGACACGGGGGATCGTCCAGAACAGGCGGCTTCACTTCTCCCCTTCCACGACGCTCCTCCCGCCCCCGGCGCCCGGCTGCCCCCCGCGCCGCTCGACCCGGCGGTACGCCAGGATCGCCAGGGAGACGCAGCACCAGCCGAACAGCCAGCCGCCCAGCACGTCCGTCGGCCAGTGGACGCCCAGATAGACCCGGGTCCACCCCACCCCGAGGACCGAGACCACGGCGACGCCCGCGGCGGTGCCCCAGCCGCGCCATCCGTCCCGCCAGTACAGCGCGAGCACCCAGAGCAGCAGCCCGCAGGTCACCGTCGCCGTCATGACGTGCCCGGACGGGAAGGCGGCGAAGTGCGCCGAGTCCACCGGATCGACCCACTGTGGCCGCTCCCGCCCCACCAGCGCCTTCAGCCCCTGCTGGAGCCCCATGGCCAGCAGGCTGGTGCCCACCACCCACAGGGCCGTGCGCCGCTCCCGCCGCCACCAGAGGAACAGGGCGGTCGCGGCGGCCAGGGCGCGCATGGTCCAGGTGTCCCACACCCAGTCGCTGAGGATCCGGTTGAGATGGGTGAACCCCGGGTGGGTGACGGCGTGCTGGTGGAGGGTGTCGGCGACCGAGCGGTCGAAGGAGAGCAGCGGGGCCCAGCCCACGGCGACGAGTACGAGCAGCAGGACGGCCAGGACTCCGGAGACCACGGCGGAGGTACGCATGGGCCGATCCTGCCCGACGATCCGTTCCGGGTGATCGTCCGGGGTCCCCGCGCGCCGCCGAGCGGTCCGTGGAGGGGGTCCCGGCGCGGCCGGGCGCCGTCATCGGCCGCTACCCCAGGGTGCGGAGAGCCGGGACGAAGGCCACGAGCACCGGGACCACCGGCACCAGGGCGGCGGTGGCCGTCAGCCGCAGGCGGTGGCCGGCGGTGAGCCGGGGCGCGGCCGTGAGCAGTCGGTCCACCCGCCGGGGCAGGCTCGCGTCGGAGGTCGGCACGGGCCCGAACACCCCCCGGTCCTCGTTGAGTCCGACCAGGGCGAGGGCGATCGTGAGGCGCCCGAAGCGGCGCGAGGCCACGTCGTCGGCGGCGAGTTCCACCAGCCGGTGCATCTCCTCGCGGAAGGCGGCGAAGACGGGGACGCCGGGGAATCCGGCGGCCAGCGCCCCCGAGCAGTGCAGCAGCCAGTCGTGCCGGGCCCGCGCGTGCCCCTGCTCGTGCGCCAGGAGGGCGTCGAGCTGACGGCCCTTGAGCCGTCGCAGGGCCGCCGTGGTGACGACGAGCCGGGGCGTCGTCCCCGGCAGCCACCAGGCGTCGGCCCGCTCGCCCTCCAGGACGACGAGCCGCTCGGTCCCGGGCCGTTCGCCCGGGAGCAGGGGCGCCCGGACCAGCAGCTCGCAGCGGCGTCGGCGCCGCCGGGCGCGGGCGTGGCCGATCTCCCGGCCGAGCATCGCCCCGGACCAGAGCCCGCCCGCCGCCAGGGCCACCGTGAGGACGGCTGACCAGGGGCCGGTCGTGCCGAGTTCGTAGGCGTCGACCACCGCGCGCGGGGCGGGTGCGAAGACCTGGCCCCGGACGGCCTGCCAGGTGGCCGAGGCGCTGAACGTCATGGAGAGCGCGAAGCTCAGCAGCACGGCGGCGACCACGCACTGCCAGACCCAGAGGGCCACCACGGGTTCTCGCTCGGCCCAGTGGGCCCGCGCGAGGAGCCGGGGGGCGGTGAGCGCGGTGAGGAGGCCGAGCAGGAACAGCACGAGGGAGACCCACATGGGCGTCACCCTATGAGCGGGATACGGGTCGGGGGTACGGCCTCGGGCGTCAAGTGACGTACGCCACGGTTTCGTTGTCGTCGGAGAGTCGTCGGAGAGTCGTCGGAGAGTCGTCGGAGCGCGTGCGGAGGGCTGTCGGTGGGCCGCCGCCGGTCGGCCACCGGCGTATTTCGATGGACTTCGGTGAACTTCGACGGGTTCGCGAGGTTCCGGCCCGATCAGAGCGTCAGCAGCATCGCGACCGTCACGAGCGCCATCGAGAGCCTGCACGCCAGCGCCAGCTCCGGCCGGGTGATCCAGCCGGTCCCGGCGCCCCCGGCCCCCACGGTCCCGGCCCCCGCGCCCCCCGTGCCGACGCCGGTACCGGCCGGTACCGCCACCGGGACGAGCCGGGTGCCGGTGTGGAGCACGTACACCCCGTAATAGAGGAGCAGGACGCCGGTGAGCGGGGGGAGGCCGCCCGCCGTGACCGCCGAGTGCCCCGCGTGCGCCCCGGGGCCCGCCGACGTCATCGCCACCGCCATGTAGACCATGGCGAGCGAGCCCACCAGATGGTGCGCGTGATGGCTGCCGTGCCGCCCCCCGAACAGTCCGGACAGCCCGTGCAGGGCCGCCGCGCCGAACACCGCCGCGTACACCGCCCAGCCCCACTCCGGCCGGGTGAGCACCGCCGCGGGCAGCGCCATGGAGGCCATGCCGAAGCCCATCAGGGCCTCGCCGCCCGCCGCCCGCCGGGCCGCGCCGACGCACACCCGCGTCCGCAGCAGGCAGTACACCCCGGTGGCCGTGCACAGTGCGACCATCAGCCACCCGGACAGGGCCGCTCCGTGCACGGCGCACCTCCCCTCGGCTCGGTCCGCTCCCCGGAGGGATGCCCGCCGCCGTCCGCACACACGCGGGCGCACGGACGCGCACAGGCGTACGGAAGGGGGGGAGGAGGGGGCGCGTTAGGCTCGGGCTGGTCGCGCACCGCGATCGTCAGCGCCCGAGGGGAGCCCCGCACACATGGACACCGCCACGTCGCAGGAGACCGGCCGGATCACCTATCGGGAGGCGGTCGTGGACGACGTCCCGGCCCTCGTCCCGCTCGTCGAGTCGGCCTACCGGGGCGACGCCAGCCGGGGCGGCTGGACCACCGAGGCGGACCTCCTCCAGGGGCAGCGCACCGACCCGGCGGGGGTGGCCGCCGTGATCACCGCGCCCGGCAGCAGGCTCCTGGTCGTCGAGCGCGACGGCGAGATCGTCGCCTGCTGCCAGTTGGAGCACCGGGGCGAGGCCGCGTACTTCGGCATGTTCGCCGTCCGCCCGGAACTCCAGGGCGCGGGTCTGGGCAAGCGGATCATCGCGGAGGCCGAGCGCCGGGTCCGCGAGCTGTGGGACGTGCGGGAGATGCACATGACGGTGATCTCCGTACGGGAGGAGCTGGTCGCCTGGTACGAGCGCCGCGGCTACCGGCGCACCGGGCGGATGACGCCGTTCCCGTACGGCGACGAGCGTTTCGGAGTGCCCCAGCGCGACGATCTGGAGTTCGAGCTCCTGGTGAAGCCGCTGGTCTGATCCACCCGGCGGAAGGGTGGCTTCAGCCCTTCGAGACAGGAAAAACTTCTGTTGAGAGGGGGGTCGCGCAGGATAATTTCTCTTGGCCCTCTTGTGGTGAAGAACCGTCGATGGTTACGGTGTCTTAACGCGAGGTTCTCCTGTGGAGGAAGTGGCATGACGGAAATTCTTGTGCAGGACGTGACCGGTGGAGGGATAGCCACCGCAGCCAGGGTGGTCGATCACCCCGCCTGGCCCGAGCTCAAGAATGCCGTGGAGGAGATCCGCACCTGGCAGAGCGCGGACGGCTCCATCGACTTCGAGCGCGAGGACGCACCCGCCCGCGCGCTCGCCGAGCTGACCCTCGACCGCGTCACCACCGCGGTCGAGCGGCTCTCCCCGCTCGTCCCGCACGACGGCGCCTACCACCTGGCCCTCGTCGCCGACCTGCGCAAGTGGGGCGGGAGCGGCTTCGCCGTCCCGGACTTCCTGGACTCGCTGCTCGCCTTCCACCCGGCCGCCGACCGCGCCGACGGGCTCCAGCACCTCGTGCTCTTCCCGATGTACACGCAGAACGGCAACCCGGACCGCAACCTCGAAGCCGTCGTGCTCCGCATGGTCTGGCCCGAGTGGCTCTCCGAGCTGGAGCGCACCCGCTACGACAACCCGCTCTTCTGCGGCATCACCTTCGAGGACTTCACCTCCGGGTACGACACCAACTCGGCCGTCCTCTTCCCGGAGACCATCGCCGTCCGCGAGGCCCCCGAGCGCTTCACCTGGGGCGGCATCTTCTGCGACCGCGAGGCCGCCCGCTTCCGCAAGGTCACCGAAGCCGCCGTCGACATCCTCGGCATCGAGCTGCCCGCCGACATCGCCGCGATGATCGACGACCAGACCCGCTGCGAGCAGGCGTTCGTCCTCTGGGACATGGTCCACGACCGCACCCACAGCCACGGCGACCTGCCCTTCGACCCCTTCATGATCAAGCAGCGCCAGCCGTTCTGGATGTACGGCCTCGAAGAGCTCCGCTGCGACCTCACCGCCTTCAAGGAGGCCGTGAAGCTGGAGGCCGAGGGCAACGCGCACGGCCGTGACGTGCAGTACGCGGTCCTCTTCGACCGCATGTTCCGCTTCCCGCTCTCCGGCGACCGCAACCGCAACTACGACGGTCTGGGCGGCCAGCTCCTCTTCGCGTACCTCCACAAGAACGACGTGGTGCGCTGGACGGACAACACCCTCAAGATCGACTGGCAGCGGGCCCCCGAGGTCACCAACCGCCTCTGCGCCGAGATCGAGACCCTCTACCGCGACGGCATCGACCGCCCGAAGATCGTCCACTGGTTCAAGGCGTACGAGCTGGTCTCCACCTACCTCTCCCCGCACCCGGGCTCCACCTGGGCCAAGGGCCCCGACGCCCTGGACCTCTCCCTCCCGCCGCGCAAGCTCGTCGACGACGTGCTTCCCGACGAGTTTCCGCTCAGCATGTTCTTCGAGGCCCTCGCCAAGAAACTGAAGGGCGTGATCGCCGAGACCAAGGGGATCACCGCCGCCGACGTCCCGAGGCACGAGCGGGCCGCCGCGTGAGCGCGCGCACCGAGAACACGGAGGAGACGTCGACCATGAACACCGACGGAAACGGCGGACCGCTCGACGGCGCCGTCATCGCGGTCGCCGGAGCGGCCGGCCCGGCGGGCCGCGCCACCCTGCTGCGCCTCGCCGAGGCGGGCGCCACGGTGGTCGCGTCCGACGCCGACCCGGAGCGGCTCGCGGAGGCCGTCGACGCCGCGGGCTACGCCCACGGCGGAGCCAAGGTCGTCGGCGACACCGTCGACCTCCTCGACCTGGCCGCCACCCGCGACTGGGCCGCCAAGACCGAGAAGGAGTTCGGCCGCGTCGACGGCCTGGTCCACCTCGTCGGCGGCTGGCGCGGCAGCCCCTCCTTCACCGAGACGGACCTCGCCGACTGGGACTTCCTGGAGAAGCTCCTCATCCGCACCGTCCAGCACACCTCCCTCGCCTTCCACGACGGCCTGCTGCGCAGCGGCGGCCGTGGCCGCTACGCCCTGATCAGCCAGGTCGGCGCGCACAAGCCGCTGGCCAACAACGCCGCGTACAACGCGGGCAAGGCGGCGGCCGAGGCCTGGACCCTCGCCATGGCCGACTCCTTCCGCAAGCTCGGGGGCGACGACGGCCCGCAGGCGGCGGCTGCGATCCTGGTGATCAAGGCATTGGTGCACGAGGCCATGCGCGCCGAACGCCCCAACGCGAAGTTCGCGGGCTTCACCGACGTCGGTGACCTGGCCGACGAGATCGTCGGCCTGTGGGACAGGCCCGCCCAGGAAGTGAACGGACAGCGTCTGTGGTTGACCCCCAAGCCGTGACCGCGGCCCTCGGCCCCAGGACCGACGCACGGCGTCGCCACGACCCGTCGGTCCGGGGCTTCGCCAGCGACAACTACGCCGGAGCCCACCCCGAGGTCCTCGCCGCCCTCGCCCTCGCCAACGACGGCCACCAGGTCGCCTACGGCGAGGACCAGTACACCGAGCACCTCCAGCGGATCATGCACAGCCACTTCGGACCCACCGCCGAGGCCTTCCCGGTCTTCAACGGCACCGGGGCCAACGTGACCGCCCTCCAGGCGCTCACCGACCGCTGGGGCGCGGTCATCTGCGCCGAGTCCGCCCACATCAACGTGGACGAGGGCGGCGCGCCCGAGCGGATGGGCGGCCTCAAGCTGCTCACCGTCCCCACCCCGGACGGCAAGCTCACCCCCGAGCTGATCGACCGGCAGGCCTGGGGCTGGGACGACGAGCACCGGGCGATGCCGCAGGTCGTCTCGATCACCCAGAACACCGAGCTGGGCACCGTCTACACGGTGGACGAGATCCGCGCCATCGTCGAGCACGCCCACGGCAAGGGCATGAAGGTGCACCTCGACGGAGCCCGGATAGCCAACGCCGCCGCCTCCCTCGACGTCCCGATGCGCGCCTTCACCAACGCGGTGGGCGTCGACGTCCTGTCGTACGGCGGCACGAAGAACGGGATGCTCTTCGGCGAGGCCGTCGTCGTCCTCAACCCCGACGCGGTCAGCCACATGAAGCACCTGCGCAAGCTGTCCATGCAGCTCGCGTCCAAGATGCGCTTCGTCTCCGTCCAGCTGGAGGCCCTCCTCGCGAAGGACCTGTGGCTGCGCAACGCCCGCCACTCCAACGCGATGGCGCGGCGGCTCGCCGCCGGGGTGCGAGAGCTCGACGGGGTGGAGATCCTCTACCCGGTGCAGGCCAACGCGGTCTTCGCCCGGCTGCCGCACGAGGTGAGCCGACGGCTCCAGGAGCGGTTCCGCTTCTACTTCTGGGACGAGGCCGCCGGGGACGTGCGCTGGATGTGCGCCTTCGACACCACGGAGGACGACGTGGACGCCTTCCTCCAGGCGCTGAAGGAAGAACTCGCCCGCTGACACCCCGGGCACATGGACGGAACGACGAGGGGCGGACCACCACGGCGACCGTGGCGGTCCGCCCCTCGTCGTTCCGTCCGGTGGCCCGCCCTCCTCGTCGCTCCGCGTCTGACCGACCCGACCCGCTCTGACCTGTGGGAACGGGTGTCCGGGCGGCAACCGGACAGTGTCGGCGGGGTTCACGCCATCGTGCGCGGACCCGCTGCGGCCGGGGGACGCGGTCGGCTGCACTGGTTCCGGGCCGCCCCGGAGCGGCGGGGCGAGTGGAAGCGGGTCTCGCATGATGACGATCAACGTGGCCGTGCTCCTCGCGGTCGTCGTGGTGATGCGGCTGCGCCGCAGGACACAGGCCAGGAGCCGGGTAGAGGAGCGCAACACCGCGCTCCTCGTGCTCGTCCTGGGCATCCTGATCGCGCCCACCCCGCTGGGCCAGGGCGTCTTCCACGGGATCGGCCAGTTGGCCCGCGGTGTCTCGGGGGCGGGTTCATGAGCGGCCGGGCCCGGCCGGGCCCCCGCAGGTCTCCCGCCGGGCGCCGCTCGACGCCGCCCCGCCCCCGCCGTCCTCCTCGCCGACGGCCCGCGTCCGGACGCCGTCCGGTGCCCCGGCGGCGCGGGCGGGTGTCCGGCGGAGAACGCGCCGGACTGCTCCTCCTGCTCCTGGCCCTGCTGTGGGGCCTGGTCGCCGGAGCACTGCGGTGGCTGGCCGCGCATCCCTGGGTCCCGGGAGTGCTCCTCCTCGCCGTGGCCGCCGCCGGTGGGGCGTGGGCGCACCGGCGACGGGAGGCGGCCCGCCGGGACCGGGAGCGGGAGCGGGGACTGCGCTACGCGCTGTCGTCGATCGACGCCCTGCACCACCGGCAGTTCGAGGAGGCCGTACGGGACCTGATGCGCCGCGACGGCTGTCCCGGTGCGGTCCGGGTCGGTGGGGCCGGTGACAACGGCGCCGATGTGAAGGCGACCGACCCGTTCGGCCGTCTGTGGGTGATCCAGTGCAAGCACCGCAGGGCCGGACTGGCCGGTGCGGCGGTCGGGACACCGGATCTGCACGTCCTCAACGGGACCGGACGGCCCGTCCACCACGGCGATGTCGTCGTGCTGGTCACCAACGGCCGTTTCACGGGCAAGGCCGTCGAGTTCGCCCGCTCCCAGCGGCTCCATCTGGTGGACCGCCACCTCCTCGCCCGGTGGGCCGCCGGTTCCACGCCCCTGTGGGAACTGCTGGGCACGGTCCCGTCCCCGCGCCGCCCCTCGTCCGGCTCCTGAGCCCGGTGGACACGGTGAGGAGGCCGGGCGAGGGGGTCCGGCGAGGGGGCCCCCGCGGTCCGCGAGGGGGTCCGGCGAGGGGGCCCGTGGTCCGCGCGGAGGTCAGGCGAGGGGCCCCGTGGTCCGCGCGGAGGCCCGCCCGGGCCGCCGGGATAGGGTGCACCCCGTGGAACGGATCTTGGTGGTGGGCGTCACCGGCGCGGGCAAGTCCACGCTCGCCCGGACCCTGGGCGCCCGTCTGGACCTGCCCCGTCACGAGATGGACGCCCTGCGTTACGACGGTCCCGGCTGGGCCGTCAGCCCCCGGCTGGCCGAGACCGTGTCGGCTCTGGCCGCCGGACCCCGCTGGATCGTCGACTCGCCGGGGAGCCCCGAGGTCCGCGAGCCGCTGTGGGAGCGGGCCGACACCGTGGTCTGGCTCGACTACCCCCGACGTGTCGTGATGCCGAGGGTGCTGCGCCGGTCCCTCCGGCGCAGCCTCACCCGGGAGGTCCTCTTCGGCGGCAACAGGGAGACCTGGAAGGACTGGCTGAGCCGGGAGCACCCGGCCCGGTGGTCCTGGTCCCAGCACGGAGCCCGCCGCCGGGAGATCGGGCTCCTCGTCCGCGACCCCCGCTTCGCGCCTCTCGACACCCTCCGCTTCGGCCGTCCCGAGGACACCGCGACCTGGCTCGCGTCGCTCTGACCGGGCCGACGGGCGGCGCGCCGCGGGGATGCGGGTCCCGGGGGAGGGGCGCGTACGGACCACAGGATCAGTCCATCGTGATGTACCATCCAGTGCTCTATAGTGAACTGCACCGGTCGTCTACCGACGTACTACGCGCCGCACCCGACCGGACCCCTCTGGCGGACGCTCCCCACCGAGCCCCGCACCCGGACACCGGCGAACGGCGGATCATGACCCTCACGCTCACAGTCTCCGACGAGGTGCGCACCCTCGCGCCCGGCTTCACCCATCTCCTCGTCGAAGCCCGCGGACTGGTCAACGGGCCCAGCGACGAGGCCAGTTCGGCGCTCCTCGACGAGGCCGCGCGACGGCTCGCCGAGCGCCTCGACGGCCGGAGCCCCGACCAGGACCCGCACGTCGCCGCCTGGCGCGCCGCGTACACCGCGTTCGGCACCAAGCCCTCCCGCACCCGCAACTCCGCGGAGGCGCTCGCCCGCCGCGCGCTCGCGGACGGCGGACTGCCCCGCATCAACCGGCTGGTCGACGCCTACAACGCGGTCAGCGTGGCCCATCTGATCCCGGTGGGCGGCGAGGACCTGGGGCGGGTCCGGGGCGCCATGAGCCTGGTGCGGGCCACCGGCGACGAGCCCTTCGTCACCATGGCGGGCGGCGTGGAGACGGTCGAGCACCCCGAGCCCGGCGAGGTCGTCTGGCGCGACGAGGAGGGTGTCACCTGCCGCCGCTGGAACTGGCGCCAGGGCCCCCGCACCCGCATCGACGACGACACCACCGACGCCTTCTTCCTGCTGGAGTCGCTCGCCCCCATGACCCGGGACGAGCTGCTCGCGGCGGGCAGGGAACTGGCGGAGTCCCTGGAGAAGCTCAGCCCCGGCGCCCGGATCACCGTCGGTGACCCGGAGTGACCGGGGGCCGCTCCGGTCGGCTCAGCCCGCTTCCTTGACCTGCGCGGGCGTCGGAGCCGTTCCTCCGAGGTGCGCGGGCACCCACCAGGTGTCGTCCGCGCCCTTCGGGCGGACCGGGTAGGCGCGCTGGGCCGCCTCCAGGAGCTCCTGGACGCGCTCGCGCAGCCGTCGGGTGATGGCGCCCGCGTACTGGTCGGCGGGCGCTTCCAGGGGCTCGCCCACCCGGATCGTCACCGGGATGTGGCTCCGCCGGAAGTTCCTCGGGCGGCCCTTCGTCCAGACGCGCTGGGTACCCCACAGGGCCATCGGGACGAGCGGGACGCCCGCCTCCTGCGCGAGCCGCGCCGCACCCGTCTTGAAGCTCTTGAGGGTGAACGACTCGGAGATCGTCGCCTCCGGGAAGACTCCGACGATCTCGCCGGCGCGCAGCGACTCCAGGGCGTGCCGGTAGGCGTGCTCGCCCTGCGACCGGTCCACCGGGATGTGCTTCATGCCGCGCATCAGCGGTCCCGAGACCTTGTGCCGGAAGACGGAGTCCTTCGCCATGAAGCGCACCAGGCGCTTCTGGGGGAGGGCCGCGAGGCCCGTGAAGATGAAGTCGAGGTAGCTGATGTGGTTGCTCACCAGCACCGCTCCGCCGGTCCGCGGGATGTGCTCGGAACCCTGGATGTCGATCTTCAGGTCGAGTGCTTTGAACAGGGTGAGCGCGGCACCGACGACCGGTCGATAGACGAGTTCTGCCATCGGAGAGGAACCTCTTCTTCGTCTGCCTGGGGAGGGTCTCCCGGCGAAGTTACGCGGCCGTAGGTTTTCGGCTTTGGGCAGATCGTGCCCCATGTGGGCCGCCGTGACCAGTCCAGGCGGCTTCGTACAGGGAGATTCTCGTCACTCGCGGTGGTCGTGGCGGGAATGGGACGGTCCCGTGCGACGCTGCACGGGAGAGCGCGGGTGCGTACGCGCGCGGGAGAGCCGCCCGCACCGGCATCGGCCCCTTCCCGCACGGGCCCACGCGCGCGGGAAGGGGCGGAGGAGACGCGCGGGAAGTCCGGAGAATCGACAGGGAAGGCGGAGGGGATGACCGAGGGGACGACCGAGGTCCTGGATCCGGAGGCGCTGGGCGCCCCGCTGGGGGAGCGGGCGACCCTCGTCCAGTTCTCCACGGCTTTCTGCCAGCCGTGCCGGGCCACCCGGCAGACCCTCGCCGAGGTCGCCGCCATGGTCCCCGGCGTCGGGCACGTGGAGATCGACGCCGAGGAGCGGCTGGCACTCGTCCGCGCGCTCGGTGTCACCCGCACCCCGACCGTCCTCGTCCTCGACGCGACGGGCCGGGTCGTCCGGCGCGCCGCCGGACAGCCGCGCACGGCGGACGTCATCGCCGCGCTCGGGCGGGCGCTCTGACGCCGTGACACTCCTCCCACATCGCGGTACGCACTTGACTGCACGCGGCAACGATCGTCACCCTGACGGAGTGCCCCCAGAACTCCTTCTCTACGGCCGGACCCATGTGGACCTGGCCCGCAACGCGAGCGCGCGCTGTCCGGGTGTCTGACGACCCCAGGACACCTCCCATGCCGCCCCCGCAGAAGGACAATTCCATGACGGTCTCGCCCGAGCTCCGTACCGTTCCCACCATCGGCGCACCCCGGTCCGCCTCTCCCGACCTGCTCCGCTCCGTCTTCCGCAGGCACGCGGCGGGCGTCGCCGTCGTCACCGCGCACGGCGAGCGCCCGGTCGGTTTCACCGCGACCTCGCTCAACTCCGTCGCCGCCGAGCCCCCGCTGATCTCCTTCGGGGTGGGCACCTCCTCCTCCAGCTGGCCCGTACTGGCCGAGGCCGAGCACATAGGCGTCCACATACTCGGCGAGCACCAACAGGAGCTGGCCGCCACCTTCGCGCGCAGCGGGGCGGACCGCTTCGGCGAGGACACCCGCTGGAGCGTCGGCCCCGAGGGCGTGCCCGTGCTCGACGGGGTGCTCGCCTGGCTGGTGTGCCGGATCGTGGCACGGGTGCCCGCGGGCGACCACCGGATCGTGATCGCGCAGGCCGTCGCGGGCGACCCCGAGGGCGCGGGCCGTCCGCTGCTCTACCACCACGGGCGCTTCAACGCGCTGCGCGACTGAGAGTTCCCGCGCGCGCCGCTCTCCGCGCGTTGGGCAGATCACACGCCTGAGCGCTTGCTCATGGGTCACGAACTGGGTGTACTGACGAGTAATATTCCGGTCGGGGCGTCCGGCGCCCCGACCGGGAACCCGCCCTCCGGGCGCCTATGCTGCGAGCAACAAGGCAGCCGAGTTAGTGACGATTGCAGTAGGAGAGCCGGCGTGAGCTTGAGGATCGTTGTCTGTGTGAAGTACGTGCCCGACGCCACCGGCGACCGGCACTTCGCCGATGACCTGACCGTCGACCGCGAGGACGTCGACGGTCTGCTGTCGGAGCTCGACGAGTACGCCGTCGAGCAGGCGCTGCAGATCGCCGAAGAGGCCGACGACGCCGAGGTCACCGTGCTCACGGTCGGCCCCGAGGACGCCAAGGACGCGCTGCGCAAGGCGCTCTCGATGGGCGCCGACAAGGCGGTCCACGTCGAGGACGACGACCTGCACGGCAGCGACGTCATGGCCACCTCGCTGGTCCTCGCCAAGGCGATCGAGAAGACCGGCTACGACGTGGTCATCGCGGGCATGGCCTCCACCGACGGCTCGATGGGCGTCCTCCCGGCCGTCCTCGCCGAGCGCCTGGGCGTCCCGCAGGTCACCCTGCTCTCCGAGGTCAAGATCGAGGACGGCAAGGTCACCGGCCGTCGTGACGGCGACACCGCCTCCGAGCAGCTGGAGGCCTCCCTCCCGGCGGTCGTGTCCGTGACCGACCAGTCCGGCGAGGCGCGTTACCCCTCCTTCAAGGGCATCATGGCGGCCAAGAAGAAGCCGGTCGAGTCCCTGGACCTGTCCGACCTCGGCATCGAGGCCGACGAAGTGGGTCTCGAAGGCTCCTGGACCGCGGTCGACTCCGCCGCCGAGCGTCCGGCGCGCACCGCCGGAACGATCGTCAAGAACGAGGGCGAGGGCGGCAAGCAGCTCGCCGGCTTCCTCGCGGAGCAGAAGTTCATCTAGGACTCGGTCAGCCGGGCCGGGGGCACCCTCCCGGCCCGTGCGAGCCCTTCAGACCGCCCCTTTTTCGTTCGCAGGAGATTGAAGTCCCATGGCTGAGATTCTCGTCTACGTCGACCACGTCGACGGAGCCGTCCGCAAGCCCACCCTGGAGCTGCTGACCCTCGCCCGCCGCATCGGCGAGCCGGTCGCCGTCGCCCTCGGCAACGGTGCCGCCGACACCGCCGCCGTCCTCGCCGAGCACGGCGCCGTGAAGGTCCTGACCGCCGACGCGCCCGAGTTCGCCGACTACCTGGTCGTCCCGAAGGTCGACGCCCTCCAGGCCGCGTACGAGGCCGTCTCCCCGGCCGCCGTGCTCGTCCCGTCCTCCGCCGAGGGCAAGGAGATCGCGGCCCGCCTCGCGGTCCGCGTCGGCTCCGGCATCATCACCGACGCCATCGACCTGGAGGCCGGTGACGAGGGCCCGGTCGCGACGCAGTCCGCGTTCGCCGCCTCCTTCACCACCAGGTCCCGTGTCTCCAAGGGCACTCCGGTCATCACGGTCAAGCCGAACTCGGCCCCCGTCGAGGCCGCCCCGGCCGCCGGTGCCGTCGAGGCCCTCGCGGTCTCCTTCGGCGCCCTCGCCACCGGCACCAAGGTGACCGCCCGCACCCCGCGCGAGTCCACCGGCCGCCCGGAGCTGACCGAGGCCGCGATCGTGGTCTCCGGCGGCCGTGGTGTCAACGGCGCCGAGAACTTCGGGATCATCGAGGCGCTCGCCGACTCGCTCGGTGCCGCCGTCGGCGCCTCCCGCGCCGCCGTCGACGCCGGCTGGTACCCGCACTCCAGCCAGGTCGGCCAGACCGGCAAGTCCGTCTCGCCGCAGCTGTACATCGCCTCCGGCATCTCCGGCGCGATCCAGCACCGCGCGGGTATGCAGACCTCGAAGACGATCGTCGCGATCAACAAGGACGCCGAGGCGCCGATCTTCGAGCTGGTCGACTACGGCGTCGTCGGCGACCTGTTCGACGTCGTCCCGCAGCTGACCGAGGAGATCAAGGCCCGCAAGGGCTGATCTTCCCGCTCCGCAGGTCCGACCTGCTGTTCCGTACGGTCCGGGGGCCGCGTGGCGATCGTCGCCGCGCGGCCCCCGGCCGTTTCGGACACCCATTGACGGGAGTCCTGACCGACTACTAACTTCGCCATACGGATTGTTGATTCCGTGCAGCGGAAAACAGGAGGGTGTGGGATGGGTCAGCAGGAGAAGGTGTCGACGAGCCTCGCGGGCGCGGTCAGCGAGGGCATCAGCGCCTCCCTCGCCGCCGTGGACGCCGAGCTGGACCGCCGCTACCCCGGGGACCCCGGCACCCGCCAGCCCGTCCACACCGTGTACGTACCGGGTGACGTCTTCGACGCCGGAACCGTCCGCTCCTGGGGCGACCGGGCCCTGGCCGCCCTCGACGAGCACGCCCCCGACGCCGACTCCTTCGCCCGGGTCCTCGGCCTCCCCGACGCCCTCGCCCGGGACGTCCACGAGCGGGTGGTCGCCAAGCTCCGGCGCGAGCCCGTCGAGGACCTCCGCGTCGACTTCGAGGACGGCTACTCCGGCACCGACGAGGACCAGGACGCCGCCCGCGCCGCCCGTTTGATCTCCGAGGCGTACCGCGACGGCACCGCCGCCCCCTACATGGGCATCCGGACGAAGTGCATGGAGTCCGCCGTACGCGACCGGGGCCTCCGCACCACCGACGTCTTCCTCACCGGCCTCCTGGAACACGGCGGCCTCCCCGACGGCCTCGTCCTCACCCTCCCCAAGGTGACCTACCCCGAGCAGGTCTCCGCCTTCGTCCGCCTCCTGGAGGCCTTCGAGAAGGCCCACGGCCTCGACGCGGGCCGCCTCGGCTTCGAGATCCAGATCGAGACCAGCCAGTCCATCCTCGCCGCCGACGGCACCGCCGCCGTCGCCCGTATGATCGGCGCCGCCGAGGGCCGCGCCACCGGACTCCACTACGGCACCTTCGACTACAGCGCCTGCCTCGGCGTCTCCGCCGCCCACCAGGCCAGCGACCACCCGGCCGCCGACCACGCCAAGGCGGTCATGCAGGTCGCCGCCGCGGGCACCGGCGTCCGCGTCTCCGACGGCTCCACCAACGTCCTGCCCGTCGGCAGCACCGAACACGTCCACGAGGCCTGGCGGCTCCACTACGGCCTCACCCGCCGCGCCCTCGCCCGCGCCTACTACCAGGGCTGGGACATGCACCCCGGGCACATCCCCACCCGCTACGCCGCCGTCTTCGCCTTCTACCGCGAGGGCTTCGAGGCCGCGGCCGAGCGCCTCTCCGCCTACGCCAACCACACGGGCGGCGACGTCATGGACGAGCCCGCCACCGCCAAGGCCCTCAGCTCCTACCTGCTGCGCGGCATCGACTGCGGGGCCCTCGACACCGCCGAGGTCGACGCCCTCACCGGCATGGACCGCGCCGCGCTCGACCGCTTCGCCGCACCCCGCCGGGGCGATCTCACCGCTTCCGCCGAGTAGCCGAGAAGCCGTCCCGACCTGATCCATTCATGGACATGATCCGGCCAACTGCCCCGTACCCTGAACGAGTTCACGCGCGGTCCGCGCACATGCTCGACAGGGGAACGGGGCACCGGTGTCATCGGGGGAGAACGAGCGGCTCGCCGGCCGCTACAGAATCGTGCGCAGACTCGGCCGGGGCGGCATGGGGGTCGTCTGGCAGGCCGTCGACGAAGTCCTCGGTCGCGAGGTGGCCGTCAAGGAACTCCGCACCTACTCGGACGCCGCCGCGCCCGAACTGGCCGGTCTGCGCCTGCGGATGACCCGCGAGGCACGGGCCGCCGCCCGGGTCCGCCACCCCGGGGTCGTCGCCGTCCACGACGTCACCGAACACCAGGGCCGCCCGGTCATCGTGATGGAACTCGTCGACGGGCCCTCCCTCGACGACGTCCTCGGCACGCGCGGCCCCCTCGAACCCGCCGAGGCGGCCCGGATCGGCGCCCACGTCCTGGCCGCGCTCGCCGCCGCGCACGACGCGGGCGTGCTGCACCGGGACGTCAAGCCGGGCAACATCCTGCTCGACCGCTCGGGCCGGATCGTCCTCACCGACTTCGGCATCGCCACCATGGAGGACCCCGGCGACGGCTCCGCGACCCGTCTGACCCGCAGCGGCGAGATCGTCGGGTCCCTCGACTACCTCGCCCCCGAACGGGCCAAGGGCCTGGACCCGGGCCCCGCGTCCGACGTGTGGGCGCTCGGCGCGACCCTCTACGCGGCCGTCGAGGGCGCCTCCCCGTTCCGTCGTACGTCCACCTGGTCGACGCTCGCGGCCATCGTCGCCGACCCCCTGCCGGAACCCGTCAGGGCCGGACCGCTCGCACCGCTCCTGGGCCGCCTCATGGCGAAGGACCCGACGGCCCGACCCACGGCCAGGGAGGCGGCGGCCCTCCTGGCGGACGTCGCGACCCCGGAGGCGCCCGGCACCGGAGCGGGCGGACCGGCCGCCCCGGTCGCGGGGAGCCCGGTCACGGGGGATCAGGCCATGGGAAGCCAGGTCGTGGGAGGCCAGGTCGTGGTGGGTCAGGGCGCCCCTGACCCGCGCGTCTCCTCGCTGGGCGGGCCCGAGCCGACGGGATCCGGAGCGGGCCTGGCCGGGCCCGGCACCGTTCCGGCTCCTCCCGTCGGACCTGGGCCCGCGCCGGTCGGACCCGGTCCCGCGCCGGTCGGGCCCGACCGCGCCGCCGCCGATCCCGTGGCCTCCGGCACCCCGGCCGGTCACGGGCCGTCGCCGACCGGGCCGGGGGAGTACGGCTCCGTCCCGGCCGGTCCCGCCGTTCCCGGGGCCGTACGGCCGCCCGCCGGGGCGTTCGGGCCCGCTGTTCCGCCGCCCGGCTCCCCGGCCACGGCCCCCGGCGCGGACCGTACGGACGCGGTGACCGGGGCCAGGGCCGCGCGCCGCGCCGCCGCCGGGCCGCGCCGGGGGAACACGCTGGTCGCCGCCTCGGTGGTCGCGGTCCTCCTCGCCGGGGGCGGACTCACGTACGGACTCATGGACCGGGGAGGCACCGGGACCGGGGCCGTGGGCGAGGCGACCGGCGGCGGGGGCGGAGGCGGCGGCGGTTCCGAGGGCGGCGACCGGGGCCGGGTGCTCGACCCGGGCACCGGTGGGGCGCCGTCCCCGGGCCGTACCGGCACCGCCCGGCCCTCCACGGGGGATTCCGCCGCCCCCGCCCCGTCCTCCCCGGCGGACGGCACCGACCGGCCCGCGTCCGGGGGTCAGGAACCGGCGGAGGACCCGGACACCGGTACCGGCACCCCCGGGACGGGAACCGCCGGGTCCGGCGGCAGGAGCGGGGGCACGGGTACGGACACCACCCGCGCACCCGGCGGCGGCGCGGCCACGACGAAGCCGCCGTCCGGCGGTGGCACGGCCGCACCCACCACCGAGGCCCCGCCGCCCGCCCCGGGCTGTGTCCCGGCCGGTTCCTCCGCGACCTGCCAGGTGGTCAGGAGCGCCACGACCACCCGGCACGACGGCGGCGAGATGGGCACCGTGGGCGCGGGCCCGCACACCTTCTTCTGCCAGGTGGACCTGGACCACGGCGAGACGTACGGCGGGCGCTCCAGCCGCTGGTTCGCCAGGACCGACGACGACAGCGGCAACACCAACGTCTACCTCAGCGTCCTGCACCTCTCCGGCGGCGCGGGCGGCGGCCCCGTCGAGGGCCTGCGCGTCTGCTGAGAAGCGCACGGAGCGTGCGGAATGGGCGGATCGGGTGCTGGGCCCGAGACGGGACCGGCCCCTGGGGCGTGGCGGGTCCGGGCGTGGCGGGTCGCGCGGGTCCGGCGTCGCGGGCTCCCGTCGTGCGCGCCCGTCGTGCGGAGGAGACCGTGCGCCCGGCGCGGCCCAAGGGCGGGCTCGCCCCGGTGCCGCGTGCGGCCCCACCAGGTGCCCGCGCCCCGCGTACGGGCCCGCGCCCCGGGACCGGCAGGCGGTACGTCCTGCGTCCCCGGTCCCGGGGGACCCGTACCAGGGACGTGGCCCTTCGCCGCCCGGCCCCGCCCGGCCCGGCGGCGGGCCCTCAGGCGCCCGGCGGCGGGACCTCGCCGGAGCCCCGGGCCAGGAGCCTCGTGCCGAGGACCACCCGCTCCGGCGTCCCGCCCGCCCCCTCCAGCCGCCGGAACAGGCGCTCCGCCGCCGTCCGGCCGAGCGCGGCGGCGTCCTGCGCGATGACCGTGATGCCGAGCAGATCGGCGAGTTCGATGTCGTCGAACCCGACCAGGGCGACCGGGCGGGGGTGCTCGGCGAGGGCCCGGACGACCGTGACCGTGACCCGGTTGTTCCCCGTGAACACCGCCGTCACGGCCTCCGGACCCGTCAGCATCTTCCGTACCGCCGTACGCACCCGTCCCGGGTCGGTGGACCCCGGCGCGACCCAGGCGTCCCTGACCGGGAGGTCCGCGTCCTCCATGGCCGCGCGGTAGCCGCGCAGCCGCTCGGCCGCCGTGTGGATGCGGGGACGGTCCCCGATGAAGCCGATCCGGCGGTGGCCGTGGGCGATCAGGTGCGCCACGCCGTCCCTGGCCCCGCCGAAGCTGTCGGAGAGCACGGCGTCGGCGTCGATGCGGCCCGCCGGCCGGTCCACGAAGACGGTGGCGACGCCCGCCCTGATCTCCGGTTCCAGATAGCGGTGGTCGTCACCGGCGGGGATCACGATCAGACCGTCGACCCGGCGCGCGCACAGGGCGAGCGCCAACTCCTGCTCCCGGTCCGGGTCCTCGGCGCTCGACCCGTTGATCAGCAGGGCCCCGTGCGCCCGCGCGACCTCCTCCACCGCCCGGCTGAGCGGCCCGTAGAACGGGTCGGCGAGATCCTCCAGGACCAGGCCGACGGTCGCGGTGCGGCCCTTGCGCAGGACGCGCGCGCTGTCGTTGCGGCGGAAGCCGAGGATCTCGATCGCCTCCTGGACCCGCCGCTCGGTGTCCTGCGTCACCCCCGGTTCGCCGTTCACGACCCGGGACACCGTCTTCAGGCCGACGCCCGCGCGCGCGGCGACGTCCTTCATCGTGGGCCGGGTGCCGTAGCGGTGGTCGGGGCGGCGGGCGGTGTCGGCCACGTGCGCGATTCCTCCGTCGTGGGGCCGGGGACGTGCGGGCCTCCCGTGCGGGACGCCGGGCCGTCTCCCCGTGTCATCTCCCCGTGTCGTCTCTCCGGGCGGTCTGTCTCCGACCGAAGCATAGAACCTGGACAACGTTGTCACAGCGGGGGAGACTGTACGGAAGAGCGTCCCGCTTCCGTCCGTCGTCGACTGGAGACCCCGCGCCCATGCAGACCGATTCCGTCCCGGGCTCCACCGACGGCCTCGTCGTCGCCCTCGACATCGGCGGCACCAAGATCGCTGGCGCTCTGGTCGACGGCGAGGGCCGCATCCGGGTCCGGGCGCGGCGGCCCACGCCCGCGCGTGAGGACGGCGGAACGGTGATGCGCGCGGTCGAGGAGGTGCTGACGGAGCTCTCCGGTTCGCCGCTGTGGGACTCCGCGGGAGCCGTCGGCATCGGCAGCGCCGGGCCCGTGGACGCGCACCGGGGGACGGTCAGCCCGGTCAACGTGCCCGGCTGGCGGGACTATCCGCTGGTGGACCGGGTGCGGCGGGCGACGGACGGGCGGCCCGTCACCCTGGTCGGGGACGGCGTGGCCATGACCGCCGCCGAGCACTGGCTCGGCGCGGCCCGGGGCCACGACAACGCGCTGTGCCTGGTGGTCTCCACGGGCGTCGGCGGCGGTCTCGTCCTCGGCGGACGGCTGCACCCCGGCCCCACGGGCAACGCCGGTCACATCGGGCACATCGTGGTGGACCTGGACGGCGAGCCCTGCGCCTGCGGCGGACGCGGCTGTGTGGAGCGGGTCGCCAGCGGCCCCCACCTGGCCCGCCGGGCCCTGGACAACGGCTGGCGGCCGGGCCGGGACGGCGATGTCTCGGCGGCGGCGGTGGCCGCCTCCGCACGGGCCGGGGACCCGGTCGCGGTCGCCTCCTTCGCGCGGGCTGCGCAGGCCCTGGCGGCGGGCATCGCCGCCACGGCCACCCTCGTCGAGATCGACATCGCGGTCGTCGGGGGCGGGGTCGCGCGCGCGGGCGAGGTCCTCTTCGCCCCTCTCCGCCGCAGCCTCGCCGACTACGCCACCCTGTCCTTCGTCCGGGACCTGACGGTCGTCCCCGCCGTCACCGGCACCGACGCGGGCCTCCTGGGCGCGGCGGCGGCAGCCGGAGCGGGAACGATCGCGAGCGGGCCGGGGGCCGATGGGCCGGGGACGGCCGCCGAGGGGAGGGCGAGCGGCGGCCCGGGGACGGGAACGCCGTTGGTCCGGAGGTGAACGGCCCGGGAGTCTCCCCGGCTCCGAAGCGGGCGGCCGGGAGACGGGCGGCCGTACGGTGGGCGGCGGGGCCGGGAGCGCCGTCGTCCCGGAGGCGGGCGCCGGGCCGCCGACCGGCGTCGGCGCGGAAGCGGACACCGTGGCGGGAGCGATCCCCCTCACCGGGGTGAGCGCCGGGGCGCCGCCGCCCCGCCCCCGGCGAGCGACCGGAGGCACTCACCACACGCGCGCGTGTCTCCGGACAAGTGTTCGCGGGTTTCCGTGGCAGGGTGTTGCGGGCAAGCCACAGGGGGCCGTCGAAGAGGGGGAATCGTGATCGTCTGGATCAACGGTGCGTTCGGCGCGGGAAAGACCGCCACCGCACGCGAACTGGTCGAGCTGATCCCGAACAGCACGTTGTACGACCCCGAGACCACCGGCGGGAGCCTCCGGGCCCTCCTGTCGGCCAAACGGCTCGCGGAGGTCGAGGACTACCAGGACCTGCCGATCTGGCGGCGCCTGGTGGTGGACACGGCCGCCGCCCTGCTCGCCGAGACCGGTGGGGTCCTGATCGTGCCGATGACCCTGCTGCGGCAGGAGTACCGGGACGAGATCTTCGGCGGGCTCGCCGCCCGCCGCATCGATGTGCGCCATATCCACCTCTTCCCGGAGGAAACGATCCTGCGGGCGCGGATCGACGGGCGGGCCGACTACGGCGACCCCGAGACCGACGCCCGCGTCCGTGCCTGGTGCCACGGCCGTCTCGCGTCCCACCGCGCCGCCCTCGGCTGGCTCGCCGCCGACGCCTACGCCGTCGACACCTCGGAGCTGACCCCGCCCGAGGCCGCCCGGTCCGTCGCCGACGCGGTCCGGAGCGGCCTCGCCGCCCCCTGCGGGATCGTCCAGACCCCCGAGCCCACCCGGGAGACCCTCGCCGCCGGGGTCCTCCTCTTCGACGACCAGGACCGCTTCCTGCTCGTCGACCCGACGTACAAGCCCGGCTGGGAGTTCCCCGGCGGCGTCGTCGAGTCCGGCGAGGCACCGGCACGCGCGGGCGTGCGCGAGGTCGCCGAGGAGATAGGCATCGAACTCGACACCGTGCCCCGGCTGCTGCTCGTCGACTGGGAACGGCCCGAGCCGCCGGGCCACGGCGGGCTGCGCCTCCTCTTCGACGGCGGACGGCTCGGCCCGGCCGACACCGCGCGCCTCCGCCTCCCCGGCGCCGAACTGCGCGACTGGCGCTTCGTCACCGAGGAGGAGGCCGCGCACCTCCTGCCGCCCGTCCGCTACCGTCGGCTCCACTGGGCCCTGCGCGCCCGCGAACGCGGCACGGTCCTCAACCTGGAGGCGGGCGTCCCCGTCGGCTGACCGGCCACCGCCCCCCCCCAGCGCGAAGGCCGAGCGGCCGGTCGGAGAGGCTGGTACGAGCGGCCCGCCGGAGCGGTCGTCGGAGGGGCCGCCGTTCCCGCCCTGTCCACGTGACCGGTCCGAGGCGCTGGCCGGAGGGGCCGCCGCTCCCGCCCCGTCCGCGCGGCCGTCCGCCTCGCGCCGCATCCGCGCGGCCGTCCGGCCGGGGGCCACGCCCCACCGGGGACGTACCCGGCCACACCGTCCCACCGGGGCGTACCCCGGCCACCGTCCCACCGGGGGCTATCCGACGGCCGCCTTCAGCACGGCGGCCGTGTCCTCCGTCACCGGGGCGCCGTGGCCGCAGCACAGGAACGAGGGCTCCAGCCCGGCGAGGGTCCGCATCGACTCCATGGCCAGGGCCCGGTCCACATGGAACACCCCGAACGTCACCCCCCGCACCGACGCCACCGTGTCCCCAGTGAACAGCACGCCGTGGCGCGGCAGATGGACGGCGATCGAACCCGGTGTGTGCCCCGGCGTGTGGACCACCACCGCCCCGTCGCCGAACCCCAGCTCCTCCCCGTCCTCGACCTCCCGGTCGACCCGGGTCGGCGGCGCCTCCGGCACGGTCAGACCGTGCTGGAACAACGGGACCTCCCAGTCCAGCAGATCCGGTTCCGGCACAGGGGCCTCGCCCCGGACCACCGGCGCGTCGAGCCGGTGCGCGAGGATCTCGGCGCCGTACCGGTCCGCCAGTTCACCCGCCGCGCCCACATGGTCCCGGTGGCAGTGGGTGAGCACGATCCGCCGCAGCCGCTCCGGGTCGCCGCCCGCCCTCCGTATCGCCTCCGCCGTGCGGTCCGCCGTACCGGCCCAGCCCGCGTCGACGAGGGTCAGCTCGTCCCCGTCCCGCCATAGGTAGGACTGTCCGATGGAATGGTCGAGGAGGTGCAGTCGCGAAGTGATCCGGGTCGGTTCCATGGGGGCGAACCTATGCGTCCGCGCGGGTCCGCCCCATGGTTCTACGCTCTCGGCGAGCTTCGCCGAACGCTGAACCGGCCGCCGCCCGTCAGACCCGCTTCGAACGGGCGTAGTTGACCAGGAAGTGCGCCTCGGCCACGGAAAGGCGCTCCAGCTCCTCCGGCGAGACCGACTCGTTCGGCGCGTGGATCTGCGCCTCCGGCTCGCTCAGACCGATCAGCAGGATCTCGGTGTCCGGGTACAGCGTGGCCAGCGTGTTGCACAGCGGGATCGACCCGCCCATGCCCGCCGCCTGCATCTCCTCACCGGGGTACGCGATCCTCATCGCCTCCGCCATCGACGCGTACGCCGGGCTCGACGTGTCCGCCTGGAACGGCTGGCCCTGGCCGACCTGCTCCAGGGTCACCCGGGCGCCCCACGGCGTGTGCTTCTCGATGTGCGCGAAGAGCAGCTTCGTCGCCTCGACCGAGTCCTGGCCGGGCGGCACCCGCAGGCTGATCTGGGCGCGGGCGGAGGACGGGATCGACGGGGTCGCGCCCGCCACCGGGTGGCAGTCGACGCCGACCACGGTGACGGCCGGACGGGCCCAGACCCGGTCGGCCACCGTGCCGGAGCCCGGCAGACCGACGCCGGGGAGGACCTTCGCGTCCCGGCGGAAGTCCTCCTCCGGGTACTGCAGGCCCTCCCACACGCTGTCGGCGGGCAGCCCGTCGATCACGGTGGAGCCGTCGGGCCCGCGCAGCGAGTCCAGGATCCGGATCAGCGCGGCCAGCGCGTCCGGCGCGGCGCCGCCGAACTGACCGGAGTGCAGATTGCCCTCCAGCGTCTCCACCCCGACCCGGATCATCGTCATCCCGCGCAGGGTCGCCGTCACCGTCGGCAGGCCCACCCGGAAGTTGCCCGCGTCACCGATGACGATGGCGTCGGAGGTGAGGAGTTCGGGGTGCTGCTCGGCGTACCGCTCCAGACCGCCGGTGCCCTGCTCCTCGGAACCCTCGACGATCACCTTCACCGTCACCGGGACGCCGCCGTTCGCCTTCAGGGCGCGCAGTGCGAGCAGGTGCATGACCACACCGCCCTTGCAGTCGGCCGCGCCGCGCCCGTACCAGCGCCCGTTCCGCTCGGTCAGCTCGAACGGCGGGCTGAGCCACGCCGACTCGTCCAGCTTCGGCTGCACGTCGTAGTGCGCGTAGAGCAGCACCGTCGGCGCGTCCACCGGGCCGGGCAGAACGCCGTAGACGGACTGCGAACCGTCCGGGGTGTCGAGCAGCGCCACGTCCTGGAACCCCTCGGCGCGCAGGGCGTCCGCGACCCAGTTCGCCGCGCCCTCGCACTCGCTGCGGGGCGCCACCGCCTCGTCCGCCACCGACTCGAAGGCCACCAGCTCCGTGAGCTCGGCCTTGGCCCTGGGCATCAGGGACCGGACGGTCTCGGCGATCGGATTCGAGGTCATGGGCACGCTCCTGATGGGTGCGACGTTAAGACAAGAGGACGGCGATCGACGTATGTCGTGGTACGGCGAACGCACCGCCGATCCTACGGCGCGGGCCCCTGGCTACCGCGCCGTAGGATGCGTCAGGAGCAGACCACCGGTCGGATCAGGAGCAGAAGCACATCGTGAGCAGCGAGCACACAGAGAACGCCGGTCCGGAGCACACCGCAGAGCACACCGGCCCGGAACACACCGCGCCCGGCGGCGCGGCTCCTGACGGCGTCGGTGCGCGGGCGTCGGGGGACACGGACCCGGGCACGGTCCCGGACGGAGACGTGGACCGGGACGGGGACGGGGGCACGGACGCGCCGCTCGCCGGGGACCCGGCCGACGTCCCGGTCCCCGCGACGGCCCCGGGTGACGCCCCGTCGGACCCGGCGGGCGACGAGCCCGCCGACGTGTGGGACGTCGTGGTCGTCGGCGCCGGACCGGCCGGAGCCTCCGCCGCCTACGCCGCGGCGGTCGCGGGCCGCCGCGTCCTGCTCCTGGAGAAGTCGGAGCTGCCCCGCTACAAGACCTGCGGCGGCGGCATCATCGGCCCCTCCCGCGACTCCCTGCCGCCCGGCTTCGAACTGCCCCTCCAGGACCGGGTGCACGCCGTCACCTTCTCCCTCGACGGACGCTTCGCCCGCACCCGCCGCTCGCGCCGGATGCTCTTCGGTCTCATCAACCGGCCCGAGTTCGACGCCCAGTTGGTGGAGCACGCCCAGAAGGCCGGTGCCGAGCTGCGCACCGGCGCGACCGTGAGCCGGGTGGAGCAGCACGGCCCGGCGGTGCCGGACCGGCGCACGGTCGCCGTGGTCCTCGCCGACGGCGAGACCGTCCTCGCGCGCGCGGTCGTCGGGGCCGACGGCAGCGCCAGCCGGATAGGCGCTCATGTGGGGGTGAAGCTCGGGCAGGTCGACCTGGGCCTGGAGGCGGAGATCCCGGTGCCCCCGTCGGTGGCCGAGGACTGGAAGGGCCGGGTCCTCATCGACTGGGGTCCGATGCCCGGCAGCTACGGCTGGGTCTTCCCCAAGGGCGACACGCTCACCGTCGGCGTCATCTCGGCGCGCGGCGAGGGCGCCGCGACCAAGCGGTACATGGAGGACTTCGTCGCCCGGCTCGGCCTGTCAGGCTTCGAGCCCGCCCTCTCCTCCGGCCATCTGACGCGCTGCCGCACCGACGACTCGCCGCTCTCCCGTGGCCGGGTCCTGGTCTGCGGCGACGCGGCCGGTCTGCTGGAGCCGTGGACGCGCGAGGGCATCTCGTACGCGCTCCGCTCGGGCCGGCTCGCCGGTGAGTGGGCGGTCCGGGTCGCCGAGGCGAACGACGCGGTGGACGCGCGCCGCCAGGCACTGAACTACGCCTTCGCCATCAAGGCGGGCCTCGGTGTCGAGATGGCGGTCGGCCGCCGGATGCTCGCCGTCTTCGAGCGGCGGCCGGGACTGCTGCACGCGGCGATCACGGGTCTGCGGCCCGCGTGGAACGCCTTCGCGGACATCACCCGGGGTTCGGCGACGCTCGGCGGCATGGTCCGTTCGAACGGCATGGCCCGGCGGGCGATCGAGATGCTCGACAAGCGGATGGACACCTCGTCGGGCGTGGGCCCCGCGGGCCGGGGCGTCAGCCAGCGGGAACGCGCGGCGCAGGAGACCGGGGACGCGGCGGACGAAGCCGTGCGGGGAGAAGAGCCGGGGACCGAGGGCGTGCGGGCCGGGGGCCCGGACGACGGGGCCGTGAAGGGCCAGGGCACGCCGGAGGCACCGGGGTCGGTCTGAGACCCACCCGGCATCTGAGACCCACCGGCAGTACCGGGGTCCCGGAACGACGGCAGGACGACAGTGGGACGAGTGGGGCGTACGGGCTCCACCGCGCCGGACGGCTCATGCCGCCGGAGTGGTGGGGCCCGTCGGCGTGACGCGGAAGACGGGGTGCTTGGGGGCGACGGCGCGCAGCTCCCCGTCGGAGGAGTCGGGGCCGACCCCGCCGAAGAAGACGCCGACCTCGGCCTTCCAGCGCTTGAGGTAGGCGCGCAGCAGGACGGGCTTGTCGTCGTCGGCGACCTCGACGGCGGTGAACTCCTGCACGTGCTTGCCGAGGATCAGCTGTCCGCCGCCCGCCGCCCGCATGTTGTGGGTCCACTGGACGTGTCCCCGGGGGGCCACGAGGTAGCGGGTTCCGTCCACCGTGAGCAGATTGACGGGGGTGCGGCGCCACTCACCGCTCTTGCGGCCACGGACCGCCAGCACACGGGAGCCCCAGACGCTGACGCCCCGGCGGGTGGCCCAGGCGACCGCGCGGTTGAGGACGTGGACGGTGAACCAGCCGGGCTTCATGACGTGGGCGGCGGCGGTGGTGGAGCCGGAGGCCGAGCCTGTGCTGGAGCCGGAACCGGAGCTGGGGCCGGTGGGCTGGGGGGAGTGGGCGGGCATGTCGTCCTCCTGGGGTGTCGGGGCGGGGCGGCCACAGGGTGGGCCGGGGGCCGGGTGACCTGGGGCATCGCGAGGCATAAACCGTGAGCACTGCTCTCGCTTGAGATCAGTGTGCACCTTCCGCCGTCCACATTCAAGAGCACTGCTCTCGTTTCGTATCGGTGCTCTGAAAGTGGTTACACTGCTCTCCATGACGACCGTCCGAGGAGCCCGCGCCCGCGCCCGTATCGAGATCACCGCCGCCATCAAGGACGAGGCGCGCGCCCAGCTCGCCGCCGAAGGCGCCGCGAAACTGTCCCTGCGGGCCGTCGCCCGCGAGCTCGGCATGGTGTCCTCCGCGCTCTACCGCTACTTCCCGAGCCGCGACGACCTCCTCACGGCCCTCATCGTCGACGCCTACGACGCCGTCGGCGCCGCCGCCGAACTGGCCCTCGCCGAGACCACCGCCCAGCGGCCCCTGGACCGCTGGACCGCCGTCTGCCGTGCCGTCCGGAGCTGGGCCCTCGCCCATCCGCACGAGTACGCCCTGATCTACGGCTCCCCGGTCCCCGGCTACACGGCCCCCCAGGACACCGTCGTGCCCGCCGCCCGCGTCGGCCTCGCCCTCGTCGGCATCGCCCGCCGCGCCCAGGAGGGCGAGGGCGTCGCGCTCCCGCCGCTCCCCGAGGCCCTCCGGCCCGAGGCCGCCCGCCTCGCCGCCGACATCGCCCCCGACCTCCCCCCGGCGCTCGCCGTGGCCCTCGTCGCCGCCTGGTCGCAGCTCTTCGGCCTCATCTCCTTCGAGGTCTTCGGTCAGTTCCACCGGGTCGTCGAAGACCGCGACACCTTCTTCGCCACCGCCGCCCGCCGCCTGGGCCAGGACGTGGGCCTGCTGCCGCGCGGCTGACGCTCCGACAGCCGCGCCCCCACCCGCGCCCCCACCCGCGCCCCCACCCACGCCCGCACCCGTCCCCCGCCGTCCCGTCCCGGGCCTCCGGCGGCGTGCTCCCGTACCGGCCCGTCCGCTCCGCCGGGAGCACGGGTGGCCACCCCGCCGGGCTGACGCCCCGGGGTCCGGGCGCGGCTGGCGTGGCGGACATGGACCAGGAGCCGATGGACGGGCCCCGGCGCCTGCGGGGCTGACGCCCCCGGCCCTCGGTGCCCGTGCTCCCTGAGTGGGGGCCCGGTCAGGGGCGCAGGATCAGACGGATCGGGTCGCCGGTCTTGTTCTCCAGGCGCCGGACCGCCTCGGCGGCCTCCGCGAGCGGCAGTTCGCCGCTGATGGACCCGGAGAAGTCCAGCCGCCCGCCCTGGACCAGGGCCAGCAGCTGCGGGAGCGCGACCGGCATGTCGGAGCCGTAGTGGCCGAGGACGCGCTGCTGGAGGTAGCTGAAGCGGGTGCCGTCGGCGATGGCCAGCGGCTTGTCGGTGAGGCCCACCAGGACCAGCCTGCCCTTGGGGGCGAGCACCGTGAGGGCCTGCTCGCGGACGGCCGGCACCCCGGCGAAGTCGAAGGCGGCGGCGAGTCCGGCCCCGCCGGTGGCCCGGCCGATCCGCTCGGCGAGCTCCGGGTCGGCGGAGTCGAGCGCCAGGTCGGCGCCCTGCGCGAGGGCGCGCTCCCGGGCGGTGGGGTTGGGGTCGACGGCGACGACGGGGTACGCGCCGACGGCCCGCAGCAGCTGGACGGCGTGGACGCCGAGTCCACCGACGCCCCAGACGCCGACGGCCTCGGCGGGCTTCACGGCGCCCGTGTCGGTGATCGCTCCCCAGGGGGTGGAGACGGCGTCCGGGATGATCGCGCCCTGGTCGAAGGGGATCGAAGCGGGGAGTTCGATGAGGGCGTCCTCGGCGGAGAGGGCGTACTCGGCCCAGCCGCCGTCGTAGTCGACGCCCCGGGTGTACGCGACGCCGTCGCGGACCTCGCCCGAGTAGAGCACGACCCGCTGGCCGGGAGTCCAGCGGGTGACCCCGGGGCCGGTCTCCGCGATGGTGCCGGACACCTCGTGCCCGAGGGTCACCGTGTCGTCGCGCAGGAACAGCGGGGTGAGGGTGCCGTCGATGAGGTGGGCGTCCGACAGGCAGACACCGGCGGCCTCCACCTTCACCATGACCTGGCCGGGGCCGGGCGCGGGCTTCGGCACCTCCTCGATCCGCAGCGTGCGGGTGGGGATGTGCAGTCGGGCGGCGAGCATCTGCTTCATGACGTGACCTCCTGATCGCGGCGGCGACCGGGGGCTGCGGGCCCCTAACGCAAGTCGCCTTGCAATGAAAGTATGCCGAGCGGCGCGATAAAGCAAGTTCCCCTGCGTTACGATGAGCCATGTCCTCGCCCGACCAGACCCCTCCGCCGCTGCGCCGCCGCGGGGCCCGTATGCGCTCCGCCGTCCTCGCCGCCACCGTCGACGTCCTCACCGAGCACGGCCTCGCCGGGACCACCGTCGGTGCCGTCGCCCGTGCCGCCGGGGTCCACGAGACCTCCGTCTACCGGAGATGGGGGACCAGGGAGAACCTGATCCTGGAGGCGCTGGCCGAACAGCTCGACACGGCGACGCCCGTGCCGGACACCGGGCACGTCCGGGACGACCTCGTCGCGTACTTCGGCTCGCTGGCGCGGCTGCTCGCGACGGCGCAGGGCGAGGCCCTGCTCCGGCTGAGCGCCGAACGCGACGACACCTTCCCCGACCACCGCCTCTCGTACTGGACCGAGCGCCTCGAACGGGGGGCCGTCATGGTCCGCCGGGGCGTCGAGCGCGGCGAACTCGCGCCGGGCACCGATCCGGGCCTCGTCATCGAGGCCGTCAGCGGCGCCCTGTTCACCCGCGCGCTCATCAGCGGCGCCCCGCTCGACGAGGACCTCGCCGCACACCTCGTGACCCTCGTGCTCGACGGGGCGGGCCCGGGCCCGACGGCCGGCTCCTGAAACGGCGCGGGGCCCCGCCCGCCGCTCCCTCGGGCCCCGCCCGGCGGGGGAACGGGGGAGGGGCCCGTACGGGTGGACCCGTACCCCGCCGGAGTCCTCCGGGTCGTGGGGCGGCGGCCGCGGGCGCAAGGTGGGGCCCTCCGGACCACCTCCACGGGGAGAGCGCGCATGACGACGCCGGTGTCACCGGATCCGGACCGCCGCCCGGGTCCCGCCCCCGCATCCGACGGGAGCGGCTCCGCGACCGGTGGCGGCCGGGGCACGTTCACCACCGCCGTACCCGCCCGTCTCGACCGGCTGCCGTGGTCCCGCTGGCACTGGATGATCGTGATCGGCCTCGGCACCGTCTGGATCCTCGACGGCCTCGAAGTCACCATCGTCGGCAACGTCGCCGGGCGGCTCGCGGAGGAGGGCAGCGGTCTCGACATCACCGCCGCCCAGGTCACCGGCACCGCCGCGGCGCTCTACGTGGCCGGAGCCTGTTCCGGCGCGCTGTTCTTCGGACGGCTCACCGACCGGTACGGCCGCAAGAAGCTGTTCATGGTCACCCTGGCCGTCTATCTCGCGGCGACCGCCATGACCGCGCTGTCGACCGAGTCCTGGTGGTTCTTCCTCTTCCGCTTCCTCACCGGCTTCGGCATCGGCGGCGAGTACGCGGCCATCAACTCCGCCATCGACGAACTGATCCCCTCGTACCACCGGGGCCGGGTCGATCTCGTCATCAACGGCAGTTACTGGCTCGGCGCCATCGGCGGGGCCCTGCTGTCGATCGTCATGCTGGACACCGACGTCTTTCCCCTCGACGTCGGCTGGCGGCTCAGCTTCGCCCTCGGCGTCGTCCTGGGCCTGGTCATCCTCCTCGTCCGGCGGCACGTACCGGAGAGCCCGCGCTGGCAGCTCATCCACGGGCGCGCGGAGGAGGCGGAGAGACTCGTCGGCGCCGTAGAGGAGGAGATCGAGAAGGAGAAGGGCCGGAGCCTCCCGGAACCCGCCGGACGGATCACCGTCCACCAGCGCGGGAACCTCGGCTTCGGCGTCATCGCCAGGACCGTCTTCGCCCGCTACCCGCGCCGCGCGGTGCTCGGGCTGACGCTCTTCATCGGCCAGGCGTTCCTGTACAACGCGATCACCTTCGGATTCGGCGTCATCCTCTCCACCTTCTACGGGGTCCCCACCGGCAGCACCGGCTACTACTTCGCCGTCATCGCCGCCGGGAACTTCGTCGGACCGCTGCTGCTCGGCAAGCTCTTCGACACCGTCGGCCGCCGGATCATGATCTCCTCGACGTACCTCCTCTCCGGCCTGCTGCTCTTCGTGACGGCCTGGCTCTTCGGCCGGGGCTCCCTCACCGCCACCACCCTGACCGTCTGCTGGTGCGTGGTGCTCTTCTTCGCCTCGACCGGCGCCTCCAGCGCCTATCTGACGGTGTCGGAGATCTTCCCGATGGAGACCCGGGCGATGGCCATCGCCTTCTTCTACGCCCTCGGCACGGCGGCCGGAGGCATCAGCGGACCGCTGGTCTTCGCCGACCTCACGGGCTCGGGCGACGTCGGTGACACCGTCCTCGCCTTCTGCATCGGCGCCGCCCTGATGTGCGTCGGAGGCCTGGTGGCGGTCTTCCTCGCGGTGGACGCGGAACGCCGCTCCCTGGAGGACATCGCGGCCCCCCTCTCGTCGGAGCCCGCGTGACCGGCGCGGGACGCGGCCCCGCGCCGGGGGGAAGGAGCCACCGGGGGCAGGTCGTGCCGATGGCACCGGTCCCCGGGGCGGGGACCGGTGCCATCGGCCGGACGGTGCGCTCGGGCACCTTCCGCGAGGGGCGCGGGCGTCAGCGCAGGGGCGCGTCGGTGACCCGGCCCGTGAGGAGCGGGCCGTCCGGCCACTCGCCCTCCTCCTGGTAGATCTTCACCCGCATCCGCAGGGACTCCTCCGGCTCCGTCAGCGCGTCGGTGACGGTCGGCACGGACACCTCGGTGCTCGTCTTCCCCTCGGGGACCTGGACCCACAGGGAGGAGCCGTTCGCGGACAGCGGCCGTTCCGGGTCGGGGACGTCGCCGATCCCGGAGAGCCACTCCGCGTCGACGTCCTTCGTGGACAGCTCCGCCGCCCCCGCGTCCACCGGCAGCAGGTCCCACCGCGTCTCGACGGCGACCTCGGCGGGCTGGGAGAGCTCCACCTTCCAGACGAGCTTCCGGCCCTCGGTGACCGCGTCGGCGACCGGCGTCACGGTGATCGTGGGCAGCGGATCGTCGTTCTTGGCGAGCACACCACCGGAGGCGCTGCCGACGGCCACGCCCCGCACGGCCTTGACCGCGACCTGATGGTCGCGGTCGATGTCGTAGCGGGAGTCACCCTCGACCGTGAAGGACACGTCCACGGTGGAGCGGCCCGCCTCCACCGCCACCGTGCGGACCGTGGACACATACGTCTTCGGGTCCAGGACGGCGAGCTTGACCGTGCCGACGCCCTTGCCGGTGACGCGGACGGGCACCTGGTAGGTACGGGTGCCGGAGTCGCCCTCCTGGACCGTCAGCCGCCCGATGTCGATGCGCGGGAGCGGGACGGGGCGCACCGCGGGGGTGCCGGGGCGCCAGCCCCAGGCGTCCATCAGCCACAGCTCGCCGGGGCCGCCGCGCGGGACGAGTTCCAGCGAGCGCGTCCGCTCCAGGTCGACGCCCGCCGCGACGGCCGCCTTCAGCGGGACCCGGACCTCGCGCGCCCAGTGCGAGGCCGTCATGTCGGAGCCGGGAAGGCCGTCCACGG
Organism: Streptomyces sp. NPDC059247; assembly: GCF_042754005.1. Classification (NCBI taxonomy): domain Bacteria; kingdom Bacillati; phylum Actinomycetota; class Actinomycetes; order Kitasatosporales; family Streptomycetaceae; genus Streptomyces; species Streptomyces sp. NPDC059247. The sequence continues at coordinate 60,039 of NZ_JBHYZW010000008.1, read as the reverse complement.
TGACCTGACCGAGCGTCACCCGCCTGCCGGCGGTGTCGGTGACGGCGACGTCGAGCGGGGTGTCCCGGGTGTTCGGCGGCACGATCACCCGCAGGGCGAGCGCGTCGGAGCCCGCCAGCGAGAAGGCGCGCTCCGGCGTCAGCCGGACCGGGGTGCCCGGCCCGGTCCAGCGGGCCGTGACGGCGTTGCGGCCCGGCTCGCTCTCGGCGGCCCTCCACGACGCGAAGTGCGGTGACCGGCCGGGGCCCGAGTCCGCCGGAAGGCAGGCCCGGTCGCCGCTCGTCGCGGTCTGGTCGCACACGCGTCCGTTCGTGACCGTGAGCGGGGCGTCGGCATCGATCGCCGGGGTGCGGGCGCCGCCGACGGCGTGGGTCAGCACCCGGGCGGGGTCCGCCGAGGGCGCGCGCAGACCGGAGCCGTCGAGCAGCGGGCGGACCCGGTCGTCGCCCGCGAGGAAGAGCCGCGCGGCGGCGGCGATGTAGGTGCTGCCCGCCGCCCGCTGCTGTCCGGCGGTCAGCCGTGTCGCGGACCGGGTCGAGCAGACCGGGTCCGTGTCACCGGGGGCGTCGTCGAAGGCCGGACCGTCGGCCTGGCCGGGCGTCCACTGGCTGTTGAAGAAGTTGTGGTTGGCGCCGACCACGTAGACCGCGCTGTGCAGCGCGGCGCCCTTGCTGACGCCCCGGGTGCCGTCGACGTAGATCTGGCCCTGGAGGTCGTTCACGTCTCCGTCGCAGCCCGGCAGGATCGTCAGGGAGGGCACGTCGGGCGTGGGGTTCTGGCCGAAGTTGGTGGGGCCGATCATGACGGTTCCGCGGATCCGCCAGCTCACCGGTCCCCGGTAGCCGTCCTCGGCGGGCGGCGGCGGGGACACGCTGTCCAGGGCGGCCCGGTTGACCCCCTCGCCGCCCCGGGAATGGCCGACCAGGAGGACCTTCGACAGGTCCACGGGCTTCGTCGCCCGCACCGGACCGGGGGCCTTCCCCGGGTCCGTACCCCATTCCGCCCAGCGGGCGAGGTGCTGCCGTATCAGGGAGGAGCGGGCCTGCGCCCCGAGGTCGGCCGCGCGGTTGTCCTGCGAGCTGATGCCGTTCGCGGAGAGGGAGACCGTCACATAGCCCTGGGAGGCCAGCAGCCGCTGGTCGTGCAGATGGCCGCGGTGGCTCGGTACCTCCTGGTAGCCGGGCTTGCAGGGCCAGTGCAGCGTGGGGACGTCGTTGCCGGGCTGGTAGCAGGTGGCGCCGCGCCCGTGGAGGAAGACCGCGAGCGGTCGCCTGCCCGGCGCGTCCGTGGGGCCGACGACCGTGGCGCGCATCTCCACCGGTTCGGCGTAGCCCGGCAGGCGCACCGGCTCCAGGGCGTACTCGCCGCTGGTGGTGCGGTACTTTCCGGCGACACCGGGATCGACCGGGTTCGCCGGGTACGGGGCCGGGGGCGTCGTCGCGGCCGACAGGCGCCGCTCGCCGGGAGCACGACCGGCCCCCGCGGCGTCCAGCCGCCGCGTACCGGCCACCACCTGGAGTTCGCCCACCGGCCCGAGCTCCACCCCGTCGAGGGGGAGCCGGAAGGTGCGCTGGTCGGGGGAGGCCTGCGGGACGCCCAGGGTCCGCTTCCCCGAGCGGAACTCGATCAGGGCGCCGCCCACGCCCACGGGCTCGGGCGCGCTCCACACCAACTCCCCGGCCCCGAGCCGCCAGCCCTCCGGCAGCCGCTCCCCGGAGGCTCCCGCGGGCGCCCCGGGTATGGACGTGCCGGGTGGCTGCGCGTACGCCGGCGCACCCGCCGCCAGCGCCACGACCGCCAGGCCTGCGGCCAGCGCGCGTGAGACCTGTCCCACGATGGTGTCTCCTCGTCCTCGGTCATGCTCCGGCGCCCCGGGAATCCCAGGGGCGCCCTTCGTAACCGGTAGACGTCCGAACCCGCCGGGGGTTGCGCCTCCACCGGGAGCTGTTCGACCGGGCGGCGACTTCATGACGGGGACGACGACCTGCTGGACGGGGACGGCGACCCCATGACCGGAGTGCTTGGCCGGTACGTGGCCGTGCTTGGCCGGTACGTGGCCGTACGTGGCCGTACGTGGCCGTTCCGGCGGCGCGGCGAGGTGCTGTGCCGGGCGCCGCGCGGGTGGGGCAGGACCTGGCCGCCCCTGCGGGACCGGCGGCGTGGGACACGGGCTACGGCGGGACCGTGCGGACGGTCGAGCGCCCGCCTACGGTGCCGAGATCGGCACGGGCGCCGAGGTCCGCACGGTCGGTGAGGAGCGCGAGGCCCATGAGACCTGCGAGGTCCGCGAGGCTCACGATGAGTGCGAGGTCTACAGGGCACGTAAGGCTTACGGGCACGCGAGGCCTACAGAGACCACAGAGGCCACAGGACCCACGCGGGACGTCCCTCAGTCGTCGTAGAAGAAGAGTTCGAGGTCCTCCACGGACCCCGGCCCGGTCAGGAAGGCCTCCGCTCGGGCGATCTCCTTCTCCGGAGGCACCCGGCCCTCCCGGAGGAGCAGGGTCATCCATCTTTCGCCCTGCTCGCCGATCGCGTAGACGGCGGACAGCAGTTCGGCCATGCCCGCGGGACGCCCGGGGCGGTGTCCGACGACGGGCCGGAGCTCCCAGCCTCCCGCCCGCGCGGCGAGCCGGAGCACCCCCGCCCAGTTGGCGATCCGCCCGATCCGTACGTGCCATCCGTCCTCGGTGAACGGAGCCGTACGGCCGCCGTGCAGGGCGTTGGTCGCGGCCATGACGTCCGCCATCACCTGCCGTTCCACGGCGTCACGGACCCAGCGCCCCTCCTGCGCTTCCTCGACGGCGGCGGCCCACCACTCCCACGCGTCGTCCATCCGGTCCGTGAAAACGTCCATCCCGACAGCGTCCCACGCGCGGCCCCGACGCCCTCCGGGTGCGCCCCGGGCCCGCGCCGGAGCCCGGCCCCCGCCTAACGCCTCGGGCCCCCGACGACGTAGACCGTGGTGCCGACGACGGCCAGGACGACGGCCGTCCAGGTGGCGGCCTGCGCGCCCGGCTCCCGCAGCATCCAGCCCAGGACCTGCGAGACCGTGCCCGCCGAGGGCGGGGCGACGAGGGAGACCGACAGCCAGGCGAACGGCGGGAGCCACGCGTACGCGGCCCCGCCCCAGGCCGTCCCGGCGGCGACGAGCCCCAGCAGCCCCGCGCTGTTGCGCGCCACGAAGGAGAAGGAGACCGGCTGCCCGCTCAGCGCCTGCGCCGCCAGCAGCACCCCGCCGACGAACGCCCCGCAGAGCAGCAGGTGCGCCGCCCTCCGGGGCATCCAGCGGATCGCGGCCGTCCGGTCCAGCGCGAGGTCCTGCCCGCCGAGTCCGACCGAGACCGCCGTCATACCCAGGACGAGGACGAGCGTGGCGAGCCGTGGATCGTCCAGCCCTCCGCCGCCGAGCCGGGCGAGCACCACGACCGCGACCGCGCCGGTCAGCACGGCGGCGAACGAGGCGGGCGCCTGCCGCGAGCGCGCGTACAGCGTCAGCGGCCTCACCGGGCCCCACCGCCGTTCAGCAGCGCGAGCGGGTCGCCCGAGCAGGAGACCGCGGCGGCGTGCGCGGCGACGATCCGGCGCCGCTGCTCGTCCCGGGGCAGCACGGCGAACCTCTTCCACACCGGGCGGGTCAGGTCCTCCTGGTCCTTCGCCGTGAACATGGTCCCGTCGAGCGGGCGCGGCTCCTCCCCGAAGACCCAGGCGGTCACGACGGCCTGGGCGGCGGCCTCCTCATGGGTGCCGCTCTCGACGGTGCTGCGGGGGCGGCACAGCGGGACCAGGCCCTGACCGACCAGGGCCCGGGTCAGCCGCTCGCCCTCGGCCTCGCCGATCGTCCGGTCGCCGAAGTCGACGAGTACGGAGTCGCGCGGACGCTCCGGTGTGCCGCCGATCGCCCGGGGCACGGTGGTCTCGCGGACCGCGACGGGCGCCCGGTCGCCCAGGGAGTCGCGCAGCAGCCGCAGCGCCTCCCCGCCGGGGCCCGCCAGAGTACCGAGGCGCGCCTCCCGGGCGGCCGTCACGCACACCGGCCCGTCGCACACCTGCGCCGCCGCGGCCCGGTCGACGACATGGGTGTCGCGGGGGTCGGCCGGGAGCACGAGCAGGGCGAGGGCCCCGCCCGCCAGCAGGGGGACGAGGGCCAGCAGCCGGGTGCGCGGGCGGGCGGCGGCCAGCAGAGCCAGGCCCGTACCGGCCATGCCGAGCAGCCAGAGCGTCTGCCCGAGGTGGACGGGGAAGGAGAGCGTGAGCAGGGTGTCGCGCACGTCCGCCACCGGGGGCGACAGCAGCGAGAGGGGGTTCGGCGCGGCGGACGTCGGCAGCACGTGGTCCGAACTCTGGACCTGGCGGAGGAAGTTGACGAAGAGGAAGGCGCTCACGGCCAGCACGGGCGGTGTGAGGACGGAGGGCAGGGTCCGGGCGGTCCCCATGCCCAGGGCCGCGCCGGCGGCCAGCGCGAGCGCCGCCACCAGGGAGATGGGCAGCCAGCCCGGATGGGTGTAGGAGGCGTCTCCGGCGAGGACCCGCACCGCGCCCACGAGGACGAGCAGCGCGAAGGCCGAGACCAGCGCGAAGGCCGTCGTGCCCGCCAGGAGGGCCGCGCGGTGCCGGGCGGGCCGAGGGGTGCTGGTCAGCAGTTCGGACATCTTCGAGCGGTGGTCGCGCAGCCCCTGGAGCGCCCCGAGCCCCACCGCGATCGGCCACAGGAAGATCAGCAGGTGCCGGGTCCACAGGGCCATGGAGGTCCACTGGGCCGTCCAGAGCGTGCTGCCCTGTGCCCACGGTCCGGGGACGAGGTGCAGGAACGCGAGCGCGGCCACCAGGACGACGGCCCCGGCCCACACGGCGACGGAACGCCTCAGCTCGATGAGCGGGATACGGAGGTTCACCAGGCACCCTTCGTCTGTACGGGGTCGGCCAGCAGCGCCGAGTAGCCGCGCTCCAGGGGGCTGTCGCCCACGTGTTCCGGACCGCCCGCGGCGGCCAGCTCGTCCGGGGTGCCCTGGAAGACCAGCCGCCCCTCGGCGAAGAGCACCACATCGGTGCAGGCGGCGGCCACGTCCTCCACCAGATGGGTGGAGACGACCACACAGGCGTCCCCGCCCAGTTCCTGGAGCAGTTCGCGGAAGCGCAGCCGCTGCGCCGGGTCCAGGCCGACCGTCGGCTCGTCGAGGAGCAGGACCGACGGGTCGTTGACGATGGCCTGGGCGATGCCGGCCCGCCGTACCATCCCGCCCGACAGGGACTTCATCCGCTCGTCGGCGCGGTCGGCCAGGCCGACCCGCTCCACGGCGCGCTGCACCGCCGCCGGGATGTCCGGTCCCGGCACCTCCTTCAGCCAGGCCATGTACTCGACGAACTCACGCACGGTGAACCGCTTGTAGTAGCCGAACTCCTGCGGCAGATAGCCGATCCGGCGGCGCAGCGCCCGGTACTCGCCCAGCCCGCCCGCGGACTCCCCGAGCAGTTCCAGGGTGCCCCCGGCGGGGCGCAGCACGGTGGCCAGCGCCCGGATGAGGGTGGTCTTGCCCGCCCCGTTGGGGCCGAGGAGACCGTGCACGCCGGTCCCCAGGAACAGATCGAGCCCGTCGACGGCCATCCGGTTCCTGCCGACCTTCACCTTCAGCCCGGTCGCCCGGATCTCCCAGGCGTAGGCCGTGGGGGCGATGTCGGCCCTGCTCACTGCGGGCATCATGCGCTTCCTCTTCTTGCGGGGGTCCCGGGGGGTCCCGGGGCCCTGGAGATCTCGGACATGTCGGAGATCTCGGGTGAACCGGGGGAATCTCCCGGGAATCTCAGGTGGTCTCGGGGTCATGGAGTGATGGGGTCATGGAGGTCGGAGGGATTTCCGGGCGCTCCGGGGATTCGGGGGATTCGTAGGACTGCGGGGGTTCCGGGTTCTCCCGGGAGTTCACCGGTGGGCTCCCGGCACGGTGTACGCGCCCCTGCGGGCGATCACCACGCCGACGCCGAGCGCGAGGGCCAGCCCCCACAGCGGCAGGGTGTCCGTCCTCAGGACGAGGGCCACGCTGTCGGTGACGAGGACCGGTACCAGCACGGCGACCCACGCGGTCACCAGGGCGACGGCGGCGCGGACCGTCCCGATGAGCCCGCCGAGCGCCAGGGTCATCGAGGTGAAGGCCAGGCAGGGCAGCAGCCACTGCACGGCCGACACGCCCGTCGCCCAGCCTCCGGCCAGCAGGGCGGGGACGACCACGGCGAGTACGGAGGCGGTGCGCCGCAGCACCAGGTGCAGCCCCGCCCTCGGCGTGCCGGACGTCAGCTCGTACGCCGGGTCCAGGCCGCGCGACCACGAGGCCGCCACGCCGCACACGGGCAGGACGGGGGCGAGCAGCAGGAGCAGGGAGACCCGGCCGGAGCCAGGTCCCGCCAGGTCCATCACCAGGGCCAGTGCCGTCACGGCCAGGACCATGGCCAGCCACGGCGTCATGGCGGGCGTCGCCCAGGTCGAGAGGCGCGCGCGGAGCCGGCGCGGCGGAGCCGGGGCGGTCGTCGCCAGCAGCGGTTCGAGACCGGACCAGACGGCGGCGGTCAGCGCCGTCACGGCGGGCACCCCGGCCGTCAGGGCGGCCGACAGCCGGTCGCGGCAGACGCCGCACCCCTCCAGATGGGCCTCCAGGGCCCACACCTCGTCCGCGACGAGGTCCGCCCCGCCGTGCGCGTATCCCTCGATGAGCCGTGCCGACGCGTGTTCCACGTTCATCCCAGCGCCTCCCGCATCACGATCCGGGCCCGGCGGGCGCGGGTCTTGACCGTCCCCTCGGGCAGTGCCAGCAGAACGGCGGTCTCCCTGACGGACAGCCCGTCCAGCACCATGGCCTGCAGGACGTCCCGTAGCTCCGGGGCGAGGCGCCGCAGCGCGTCCCCGACGTCACCGCCGACGGTGGACAGCAGCGCCTCCTCCTCGGCGGCGGGCGCCACGGGGTGCGGCGCGGCGGCCGGTGGCGGCTCCGCGTGGTGGGCCCTGCGCCGGAACGCGTCGACGAGGCGGCGGGCCGCGATCGTCCACAGCCAGCCGACGGCCGTTCCCCCGGTGCCGCTCCCGGCGAAGGAGCCCGCCGCCCGCCACACCGCCAGATACGTCTCCTGCATGACCTCGGCGACGATCTGCTGGTCGGCGCAGCGGCGGCGCAGCCGCACCGCCAGCCACGGAGACGTGCGCCGGTACAGCTCCTCGAAGGCGGCCCGGTCGCCCCGGGCCACCCGTCGGAGGAGCCCCTCCTCGTCCAGTTCCTGCGGCGCCGCCGCCCTCACTCGTTTCACACCTGCTAGACGCCCGGCGGGGACCTCAGGTTTTCCCGGGGAGGTGATCCGGGTCACAGGGCGGTACCGCCGGAGCCGGACGCTCTCGGGCGGCCGGTGCGGCGCGGGGGATGATGGGGGCGGAACGACGGAACACGAGGTCAGGAGCTTCCATGGCGAAGCGGGTTCACCAGCCGCGCGAGGACGCGGAGTTCGATTTCATCCTCAGGGCGAGCGGAGTCCCGGTCCTCGCGTACTTCACCGGGACATGGCCGAAGGCGATCGAGCCGTGCCGGGCGGCGGACCTCGTCATGGGCGGCATCGCCGACGAGTACGCGGGCCGTCTGACGGCCGTCCGCACCGACATCACGCGCTGCCCGGCCGCGACCGAGCGGTACGGGATCACCGGCGCCCCGTCCTGCGTCCTGCTGAAGGACGGGGCGCCGGTGGCCCACGGCACGGGCCCCATGACCACCGCCGAGGTACGGGAGTTCCTGGACGGCCACCTCTGAGCGACCCGTGGAGCGGTCCGTGGACGAAGCGGTCCGTGGAGGACGCGACCTGCGGAGGACCGAGCCGCGGAACCGAGCCGCGGAGGACGCGCCGTCCGTGGCGGGCGCGGTCCGTCCGCCGGTCGTCGTGACGCGGCCGTCCACGGCACGTCTCAGGGGCGCGGGGCGATCACCGAGGCACCGTCATGGACCGTGATGGCCTGGGCCGGGCAGACGTCGGCGGCCTCCAGGACCCGGTCGTCCGGGGCGACGGCCCCGGCGAGGGGCCGTGCGTGCTCCCCGTCCAGGGCGAACACCTCGGGCGCGATCGCCGCGCACATGCCGGACGCCATGCAGAGGCCGGGATCGACGCGTACGTTCCAGGGCACCGCCGTCACCAGCCGATCGGCATGACGCGCGGGCCGCGCACCAGCATCTCGGACTTCCAGGTGATGTCCCCCGCCAGCCGGAGCCGGGGGAAGCGGGTGATCAGCGCCACCAGGGCCTCCTGGAGTTCGAGCCGGGCCAGCGGCGCGCCGAGGCAGTGGTGGACGCCGTGGCCGAAACCGAGGTGCTGGTTGCCCTCGCGCGCGATGTCCAGCGTCCCGGGGCCGCTGAAGCGGAGCGCGTCACGGTTCGCGGCTCCCGTCGCGACGAGGACGGGCTCCCCGGCCCGTACGAGCGTGCCGCCGACCTCGATGTCCTCCGTGGCGTACCGGGCCTGGCTCGCGCCGCTGCCCAGGGGGACGAACCGCAGCAGCTCCTCGACGGCCGCGCCGATCAGCTCGGGCTTCCTCCGCAGCAGTTCGAGCTGGTCGGGATGGTCGAGGAGGGTGAGGGTGAAGTTCGGGATCTGCGACGCGGTCGTCTCGTGTCCGGCGACCAGGATGCCGACGCAGAGGTCGACCAGTTCGAGCTCGGACAGCCGGTCCCGGCCGTCGCGGGCCTCGATGAGGGCGGTCATCAGGTCGTCCCGGGGGTCCTCGCGGTGTCCCGCGATCAGCCCGGCCATGTAGGCGCGCAGTTCCTCGCGGTTCGCCTCGAACTCGGCGGCCGTCAGCGAACTCGTGGAGAGCGCCGCGTCGCTCCACACCCGGAAGCGCGGGCGGTCCTCGGTGGGGACGCCGAGCATCTGGCAGATCACCGCGACCGGGATCGGCAGCGCGTACAGGTCCACGAGGTCGGCCGGGGGCCCCGCCGCCTCCAGTTCGTCCAGGAGTCCCGCCGCGAGCTCCCGCACCTGGGGGCGGAGCCTCTCCACCTGGCGGACGGTGAACGCCTTGGCCACCAGGGACCGCAGCCGGGTGTGGTCCGGCGGATCCATGCTCAGGATGCCGCTGTCGTTGCTGCCCTCCGACTGGCGGGGCTCGTCCCGGCCGACCCCCATGGCCCGGCTGAAGCGCTGGTCACCGAGGACGAGCCGGGCGTCCGCGTACCGCGTGGCGAGCCAGGCCGGTTCACCGAAGGGGAGCTGGACGCGTAACAGGCCGGGCTGCTCGCGCACCCGCTCGTACTCCTCGGCGAGCGTCAGCCCGTCGGCGGTGTTGAAGGGGTAGGCGAGGGGTGCGGTGTCGGCTGTCGTCACTAGGGCCTCCCAGTTGTAAGCACGTGCTTACAACGCTAGGACCGGAGATCGGTGCGGTCAACGACCGTTTATGGCCGTTATCCTGACGGGCCGTCTGAGAGGACCGTCATGGATCGATCCGCCCGTACCCGTGCCGTAGCGGAGGCCCGCGCCGACGACGGGCCGAAGGCTTCCGGTGACCCGGGTGCCGGACGGCCGACGGGCGCCGAGCGGCGCAGGGACGCGGCCGGCACCCGCCGCAGGCTCCTCGACGCGGCCCGTGACCTGTTCGCCGAGCACGGCTACGAAGGCGCCAAGGTGCGGGACATAGCCGAGCGGGCCGGGGTCAACCAGGCCCTGCTGTTCCGCTACTTCGGCTCCAAGCAGGGGCTGCTGACGGAGGTCGTCGCGCGGGGCGGCCTCGAACAGATCCGGGCCACGCCCCCCGAGGAGCTCTTCGAGACGGCCCTCCGCTCGATGCTGACGCGTGACGCGGGCGGCACCGAGGACCGTTCCCTGGAGGTCTACCTCCGCTCCCTCGGCAGGGGCGAGGAGACGGCCGGGGCGCTGCGCGAGCTGGGGGAGAAGTACCAGAGCGCCCTGGCGTCCCTGTCCGGCGCCGAGGACGCCGCGCTCCGCGCCGACCTGGCGATGGCCTGGCTGCTCGGCATCGGCATCCTGCGCACGGTCGTGGCCCGCGAGCCCCTCGCGAGCGCGGACCCCGAAGCGGTCTGCCGCCTCGTGCTCGGCACCCTCGACGGTCTCTGGGACGCCCCGGGGGCCTGAACGGGTCGCCGGGCCATCCCGGGCCGACCCCGGCCGGACCTGCCCGACCCCGGCCGACCCCGGCCGAGGGGGCCTGCCCGGCGTACGGCCCCGGGACCTGCCGGACCCCGCCCGGCCCACGGTGCCGGGCGCGGCACCTCGTGGTGTCGCCGGAACGGCCGGGCGCGAGGACGTACCCGGCCGCTCCCGCGCCCCGTCCCGCCCCGCACCGACGCCGTGGGCCTGCCCGGCGGGGTCAGGAGGAGGCGGCCCGACCGGGTGCGACGGCCCCCGGCAGGGCCTCCTCCTCCGTCCTCGGGCCGGTCTACGGGCCCGAGCGGGCCCGAGGGGCCCGGGACCGTCGGCGGCTCGTCGCCCCGGCGGCCCCACGCCCCCACCGGCCCGTCAGGACCAGGTGATGGCGGACCCCTCCCGCCAGAGCCGGGCCAGTTCCTCGTCGCCGGTCAGGGTGACCGCAGAGACCGGGAGCCGGTTCCAGAGGGTCAGGTACAGCCGGTCCACCGGACCGCTCAGCTCCGTGTCCGGTGCGGGAAGGACCGTTCCCGCACCGGTCGCCCGGTGTCCCCGGTCCGTGTGCGGCGGCTCCGCCGCCGACAGGTGCACGGTCCAGACGTCACCCGTGTCCGTCGTCCGCAGCCGCAGGATCCTCGGCTCGGGCGTCCGCAGTCTGCTGCCGCCGTCCCCGCCGTGGAAGGCCCGCAGCAGTTCGTCGACGCCGTCGGCGGCCAGGTCCGGGGCCACCGGACCGGGCCCGCCCGGGAGCGCCGACTCGGCGTCCGCGCGGTGCACGGCCGTCTCGTGGGCCTGGCGCCGCGCCCAGAAGGCGAGCGGTGAGGGAGCGGGCAGGAAGGTCCAGCAGTCCAGCGTCTCCGGGGCCCTCCGGAGGGCCGCCACCAGGGCCGCGTGCCCCTCCCGGTAGTACGTGAGCAGTTCGTCGCCGTCCAGTTCCGGTTCACCCGCGCCGGGGTGGTACGCGGTGCGCCGCTCGACCACGAGGTCCGTGGCCCAGCGGTGCACCATCGCCACGTGCCGGAGCAGATCACGGACCCGCCACTCCGGACAGGTCGGTACGTTCGCGTCCGGCCCGGCCTCGGCGGCGGCGTCCGCCAGGGCCCGGCCGGCCGTCTCCAGTGCCTCGATGTGCTCCGAGATCTTCATGTTTCCGCCGGTGTTCTCGTCCATGGGCGGGATTGTCGCAGTCGCCGGGTCGAAGAGGGGGAGGTCCGGCGGATCTGCCGTATCGACACCGATTGTTGTGCTATGGGAACGGCGGGTGGGTCCGGCACACGAAGTGCCGGGCCCACCCGCCGGGTTCCCGCGTCAGGAGGTCCGGCCCGGTCCGTCCGGTCCGTGCCGCCCGTCCTGTCCGTCCTGTCCGTTCCGGTCCCCGTCGTCGCGCCGTGAGGTCCGTTCGAAGAACCACGCCGTGGCGAACACCACGGCCGAGCAGGCGAAGGTGACCGTCGCCGAGGCCCTTCCCGACGTGGCCCAGAAGACGATCCCGGTCAGGAGACCGAGCACGCCCAGGAAGAAGAACGCCGTCGAGTTCCTACGCGATTCGTTCATGTGACTCCTCATCATCGTCCTCGGGGTCCGCCGTGTTCCGGCGTCACCACGACATTCCTCAGCGCCGCCACGACGACCACCACGAGGTCTTCTTGCGGTGGCTGGTGTGCACCGCGCGGTGACCGCCGCTCGACGGGTAACGCTTGACCGCCCAGCGGGTGACGGCCTTCTTCACCCCCCAGCGTCCGATGCTGCCCATGGCCCCGCCGAAGGGACCGATGCCGGTGGCACCCGCCACTCCCGCGCGGGCGATGGAACCGAAGGACGCCTTGCGGTTCCCGTACCACTTGGCTCCGGCTCCGGCCGCCGCCCCCGCCACGATCGCGCAGCCCGCCGAGGCGAGACCGGCGGTGAACAGGCCGCAGCCGACCCCCGCCGCCGTCGCCGCGATGCCCACGCGGTGCCGCTTGACCCAGCTCTTGGTCTTCTTCCAGCTCCACCACCTGCCGTCGAGGTCGTACTCGTTGACCGGGTCCCCGGGGTAGCCGTAGGCGTTGGCGCCGCCGCCGTACACCGGGTCGAGGGAGAGGAAGCGGCCGGTGGCCGGGCTGTAGAGGCGGACGCCCATCAGGGTCAGACCGGTGAGCGTCTCGGAGGAACGCTGCTTGGCGCCGAGCCAGTTGTAGCGGGTGGCCGCCTGACCCGCGCGCGGGTTGCCGTACTCGTCGCTGTCGAGCGCGACGGGGGCCCTGCCCGCGTCCAGCGGGAGCTGGAGCGCCACGTCACCGTGGACGGTGGTGAACTGCAGGACGGTGTCGCCGGTCTTCCCGGTGACGGCGGCGAGGTCCCCGCTCGCGGACTCGACGTTGCGGGTCAGCGCGCCGGTGGCGGTGTCCTCCACGATCCAGCGCGGGTTGTCGCCGTCGCCGTCGTAGTGGTTCCGCTTCGACCCGGTCGGGGTCCAGCTGGTGCCGCTGCCGCTCTCCGTCTTCCAGGAGCGGAAGCGGTGGGCCGCGTCGAGCTGCCAGGTCTGCCGCTGCCCGTTGGCGGTCTGCTGGTGCACCAGGTCGTTGGCGTAGTGGCCGAGCTGGCCGCCGGGCAGTGCCGTGGTGCGGCCGAAGGCGTCGTAGGCGTAGCCGCTGTCCACCAGCCGGTCGGCGCTGTCGTAGGCGTGGGTGGTGGTGCTCCCGCCGGTGGTGGCGCAGTCCAGGCCGGGCCCCGCCGCCGTGGTGGTGAGGGACTTGCGGTTGGTGCGCGCGTCGAACGCGTAGGCGCGGCGCGTGCAGACCGTGTCCACGGTGTCCTCGACCGTGACGAGACGTCCGGCCGCGTCGTAGCGGTAGACCTGGTCGGACCAGCCCGCGTGGCTGGTGACCTGGCCGTGCGCGGACTCGTTGACGGTGTCCGCGTAGACCACCGTGCCGTCGCCGTCCCGCGTGTAGGTGCGGTTCAGCGTGGCGCCCGTGGTGTCCTCGGTGACGCTGAGGGTGTAGCCGCCGGGCAGCTTCTCCGTGGCGACGGACCCGTCCGCGTCGTACGTGGTGTGGAAGGCGCCCGCCACGGAGTCCGTGGTCCGGGTGGCCAGACCGCGCGGCTCGGCCGTGGTGTCGTAGGTGAACGTGACGGTCGAGGGAACGCTGTCACCGACCTTGACCTGTCGGTCCAGCAGGTCGTACTCGGTGGTGGTGACACCGCCGTCGGCGTCCGTGTAGGACGTCTGGCGGCCCAGCCCGTCGAACGCCTTGGTGATCGTGCCGCCGGTCGGCGAGACCGTCCTGACCGCGCGTCCCGTGGCCGGGTCGTACTCGGTCGTCGCCGCCGGGACCGCCTGGCCGACGCCGCCGGTGACGGCGACCGTGGTGGGACGGCCCGCGTCGTCGTGGCCGGTGGTCGTGGTGCGGGTGACGCCGTTGGCGGTCTCGGTGACCTTCGCCGGGCCGCCCCACCAGCTGTACTCGGTGGTGGTCGTCGGCAGTTGCGACGGCTGGGAGCCACCGCCGGTGATCGCACCGGCCGGTCCGGTGGAGCAGACCAGGTCGGCCCACTCCGGGCGGCCCTGGCAGACGCCGGTGCCGGTCGCGGACCAGTAGGTGGTGACCCGGGTCGCGGCGTCGGTACCGGTCGCGCCGGGCGGCGACTCCTTGACGACCCGGCCCTGGTCGTCGTACTCGGTGCTCTCGGTGATCGCGAGGCCGCCCGGGTCCTTGACCGTCCTCGTGACCAGGCCCTTGGCCCAGTCGTACACCGTCCGCGTCACCCGGGCCTCGCCGAGGACGGTGGGGTGCTCGCGCACCTGCGCGCCCGTGGTCACCTGGGTGACCTGGTCCTTCACCTTGGCGGTGCCGTCGGTGGGACGCCCGGCGTCGTACTCGTTGACCGTCCACGAACGGGCCGTCACCGACGTCCCCGAGGACACCAGGGTGGTGGCCCCCGACTTCAGGTCGGCGGTGAGCTCGATCCGGCGCAGCGGGCCGGTCTTCTCCAGCTCACGGGTGCCCGTCCCGTCGAAGACGGACCGGGTGGCCAGCAGATCGGCGCGCTCGGCCGGGGTGAGCCGGCCGATGCCCAGCTCCGCCTGGGCGGCCCGGTCGGCGGCGCCGGTCCCGAGGGCGGTCTCGCGGTTGCCCGCGGTCAGTTCACGGACCGTGTTGCCGAAGCGGTCGTACTCGGTGGTGGAGATCCGGCCGCCCGGTGCGGCGCTGTTCACCGCACGCCCCGCCACACCCATGTAGGTGACGGTGGCGCGGGCGTAGGCCCCGGCCGTCAGGGAACCGCCCGCGTGCGTGGCGGGGACCGCGTCGGCGGGGAGGACGGCCGTCGCGTCGGTGGGGGCGTCCAGCTGCCCCCACGCCCGCACGTCCGCCGCGCCCATCTTGTACGGGGCGGTGGCGCCGGTCAGCGGCACGTCGTACACGACGGACGTGGCCGCGGTGCCCTGCTGGACGTCGGCGGTGCCCTGCTTCAGTCCGGCGCGGGACGTCTTCAGGAGCATTCCGTCACCGGCGGTGGCGGCGTTGCCCGCCTTGCCGTAGGTGAAGGTCCAGGGCAGTTCCCCGGTCGGGGTCAGACCTATGACCCGGCCCGCCGCGTCATAGGTGTACTCGGTCTTCAGCGCCGGGCCGATCTGCGGGTTCCACGCCTGACGAAGGCGCCCGGAGGCGTCGTAGGCGTACGTCTGCACCGGCTTGGCGGTGGCCGAGGCGGCGCCCGGCGCGGTGGACCACAGCCGGATCTCCTTCACCTGGCCGGTGAAGTCCCCGAAGGCGGTGCCGGTGCCGGTGGTGGCGGTGCCGTAGACGAACTCCAGCGCCCGGCAGCCCTTGGTGGACGGCGTCGCCGTGCACACGGCGGCCGAGGCGGCCGAGGTCGGGGCGATGATCCGCTTCGGGCGGGCCAGCTTCCTGCCGTCCACGGTCACCGTCTCGGAGACCACGGTCGTGGTGGTGTGGGCGAGGCCGTCGAGGAGCGTGGAGGAGACCTGCCACGTGGTGGCGGTCGCGTCCGGCTTGGTGAACGCGGTGACCGTGCCCTCGGTGTCGGACAGGGTGAAGGAACCGGTCACGGCGCCCACGAGGGTGAGGAACTCGGAACCGGTCTCGGCGATCCAGCCGGTCCTGGCGGCGTTCGCGGTGAAGTGCGTCTCCTCGCCCTCGGAGTCGACGACGGCGACGGCCGTGTCCGAGATCCGCCGGAGGTGCGAGTAGTCCGACTGCGTCGCCTCGGCGACCGTGCCGGAGACCCACTCCTTGCCGAAGACCGGCGCCTGGCCCTCCTGCTTGACGCCCTTGTCCGGGGTGCGGGAGGAAGCCGTGCGGGACACGGAGAGCCCGAAGGCGGAGGCGTCGCCCGAGGACAGTGTGTGGTCACCGGTGAGCAGGTTCACCGTGCCGGGACCGATCTCCTGGGTGGCCGCGCCGGAGGCATCGCGGTCGACGACGACGGAGAGCGGTCCGGTGCTGCCCGCCGAGGCGGCGGGGCCGGTGAAGTCGGCCTTGATCTGGACGGTGCCGTCGGGGTCGACGGTCTCCGTGGCGTTCCACACCAGCGGGCTGTTCCTGCCGCCCGTCATGGCCACCGGCCAGGCGGTCAGCGGGGCGCCGCCGGAGGTGACCTGACCGGCCGGGATCCGCTGCCAGGGGTCGGCCTCGGAGCGGCGCCAGGAGAAGGACACCTTGTCGTACGTGCCGCCGTCGGCCTCGGCCACCAGCGGCAGCCGGCGCGCGGTGCGTTCGCCGTCGGCGGGCTGGACGAAGCCGCCGGGACCGGCGTGGAAGGTGTACTCGACCGCCTCGGACTTGTTGTCGGCCCTGTCGACCTGCCGCACCCGGAGGGTGTGGGTGCCGTCCTTCGGCGGGGCGACCGCGACGGCCCTGGCGGCGGTGGAGCCGCCGGTGGGGACCTTGGTCCAGGTCACTCCGTCGAGGGACCACTCGACCCCGTCGTGGTCGGTGCCGCTGGGGGTGACGGTGAAGGTGCCCGTCTGCCCCGCGCCCTTGACCCACGCGCCCGGCGGGTAGTCCGTCGAGGTGACACCGGCGGGCGCGACGGGGGCGGTGGTGTCGACCGTGAAGGTCTTCCACGCCGACCAGCCCGTGTTGTAGTGGGTCCCGTCGTACGGGTTGGAGCGGAACTTGTAGGTCCTGCCGTTGGTGAGGACCCCGGCGGGGACGGTCACCGAGGCGACCTGGCCGGAGTTGACCCACGGGGAGACGAGGACGTTGCCGACCTGCTTGTCGGTGGCGCTGTCGAAGATCTGGAAGGTGCCGTTGACCTTGTCGCCGTTGGCGTCGACGAAGGTGTCCCGCAGGGTCGGCGTGACCGTGTTGACCACGTAGGCGCCGCCGTACGAGAAGTACGGCGGACCCGCCTCCTGCTTGGTGCCGGTGCGCGGCCGGTAGTTGTAGGTGACCGTCAGCTTCGGGACGTTCGCGGCGGCGTTGGCGGAGTTGACCCGCTTCCACTGCGCGGTGGCGTTCTCGTCGGTGGCGCGCAGGCCCAGATGGGACCGGGCGGCCTTGGCCGACGCCCATTCCTGGACCATCGCCGTCACGTCGGCGTTGATCCAGCCGTCCGGCTGGGCGGTGCAGGCGGCGTTGCCCCGGGTCTCGGTGGAGGTGGCCTTCTTCGCCGTCCACGCGGGCTGCGCGGTCCAGCGCGAGGAGGTCGTCGCCGCTCCGGTGGACCACACCTCCCAGGGCTGGTTCGGGCACGCCGAGCCGGTGTGGTTGGCGGAGTGGAAGTTCCACAGCGACAGCTTGGCGTCCAGCACCAGGGCGTCGGAGACGGGCGCGGTGTTCCAGGAGACGAAGGAACGCGCGGTGCGCGGGGTGCCGTCGGCGTTCTTCGTCCCCGGGTTGCCGAGATCCAGCTCCACGTCCGTGGACCAGTCGGTGCTCGTGCCCTGCTGGACGTACGTGTCGAAGACGTTCGACAGGGCGGACGTCGAGGGGTCGACGGTGACCGGGTACGTCGTCGCCGGGTCGGCGAGGAAGGCCGGGTCGGGGGTCATGACGAGGTCGACGCCGCCCTTGGCCCTGACCACCTTCATGCCGACCGGGACCTGCCGGGTGTGCTCACCGGAGACCGGGTCGACCGTGGCGTCCCACATCACGGGCGCGGGCATGACGGCCGTCTTCTTCGACTTCCTGTCGGTGAACAGCACACTGCCGTCGGCCTGCCGCTCGGCCTTCAGCCCCTTCGTCCGCAGCGGCAGGGTGTACGAGAACCCGGCCTCGGGACGCTGCTTGACCTCGACGAACTGCTCGAATCCGGACCGGGTGGCCTCCACGACCACGTCCGCGCCCGGCACCGCGTTCTCGTAGGTGGCGCGGGTGCCGTCCAGCTTCGGCGCGGGCAGTCCCCCGCGCCACTGGAGGGTGATCGCGTCCTCGCCGCTGCCCAGCGTCACCAGGTCCGTGGCGGGAGCCGCCTGCGAGGCGCGCAGGGACGAGGCCCTGGCCCCGGACCTCCCGGCGAGCCGCAGGCCCTGCGGGTGCGCCTTCGAGACGACCGACCCGTCCGGCGCGGTCGTCAGCTCGACGTCCACGTCACGCCAGCCGCCCGTGGCCGGGTCCTCGAAGCGGACCGGTCCGGCCGACAGCTCCGTCGTCAGCGAACCGTCCTCGTTCACCCAGGTCGTCGACGTCTCCGTACGCTCCGACAAGGCCTCGACCGGCTCGCCCGACAGCCGTGCCGCCACCCGGGCGGACAGGACGTCGGGGGCGGAGGTCACCGGGGCGGGTCCCTGGGACCCGGCCGCCGGGAGGGCGGCGGGCGCGGCGACGGCTGCCTCGGCGCCGTAGACCATCGAGACCGACATCAGCAGGGCCACGCCGGCGGCGGTGCCGCGCAATCCCTTCCTCCGCTCGGGTCCCGGCCGATGACGGGACCCTGACGAGGGTTCCGGTAGCTGGCTTCTCACGCTTCTCCCTGAGTAGGTGGTGGGTGGGGTGTGGGGGACCGGTGGGGGGATTGCCGGTCCCGGCGCCGTCCCACCGGCGGTGGAACGGCGGGGTCCATGGGGGCGGGCGGTGGAGCTCTCGCCGGACGGAGACATGCCGGGACCGCCTCCCGGCGCGTACGGCCGGAGGCGTGACGGGGTGCTCCGTTCCTACGGCTCGGTCACACCGGTCCCGAGGAGGTGGCGGACGGGCTCGCCGCGGTCGCGCGGTCCGCGCGGGGTGTCGTCGGGCAGGGCCGGAACGGGAACGGCGGTCCACGCTCCCGGCGCGGGCGCCGCGAAGACGCCGGAGAGGTTGGAGACGCCGAAGACGCCGAAGACGCCGGGGATGACGGAGCGACGTACGTCCGGCACGGAGCCCCGCTGACAGGGCGGGGGCGCGGAGTCCGGGTGGGATGACGACGGAGGGCGGTCCGGGCCGGACAGCGGTACGGAGCCCCGGTGGCACGGCTGCGGTACGGAGCCCCGGCGGTCCGACGGCGCGACGAGACCCCGATGGTCCGACGGCCTGACGAGACCCCGGCGGTCCGACGGCACCCCGGCTCCACGCTTCGGCGACGCCACGGCACCCGGGAGGGACGACGGCACGGAGCCGAGGCGGAACGACGGGGCGGAGACTCGGTGGGACGACGGCACGGAGACCCGGTGGAACGACGGCACGGAGACCCGGCGGGACAACGACACTGCGGACCTCCCCCTCGGCTTCCGCGCGGCCATCCGTCCGACGTGCCCGCCGCCCGTCGGCGGGTGTCGCGATGGTGATCAAGAAGGATTCTGAGTGATCACGGTCGTACGGTCCATACAGGCTGACACCCATATGTCGCCCCACCGTGATGACCCGGACGACCAGCGGACATCACTCACGGTGACCACGGGGTGCGGTCGGTCCGGCGACCCCGACCGCACCGTTCCGGCCGCCCGGCCCCGGCGCCCGGGGGCGCGGGACCGACAGACCGTCCGATCATGGGAGACTCACCCCCATGAGCGGCAAGGCGACGACGACCCGGACACGGCTGGACAGGGGACGGAACGCGCTCGGTCCCGCGCTGGAACTGGTGCACACCGGCAGGGCGCCGACCAGGGCCGTCCTCACCGCCGAACTGGGCGTCACCCGCGCCACCGCCGGTGCGGTCGCCGCCGAACTGGAAGCCCTCGGCCTCATCCGCGTCGACTCCAACCCGGGCGCCGCCGCGGGCTCCCAGGGACGGCCCTCGCACCGCCTCGCCGTGGAGGAGAAGGGCCCCGTCGCCCTCGCCGCCCAGGTCCACGCCGACGGCTTCCGCGCCGCCCTCGTCGGCCTCGGCGGCACCATCGTCGCCACCGCCCCGGGCTGCGTCACCGTCTCGGCCGACCCCGCCCAGGTCCTCGGCGCCGTCGTCGACGCGGGTGCCGCACTGCTCCACGAGTCCGGCCGCCGCTGCGTCGGCGCCGGACTCGCCGCCCCCTCCGCCGTGGCCGAACCCGAGGGCACCGCGCTCAACCCGCTGCACCTGGCCTGGCCCGCCGGGGCCCAGGTCCGGCAGATCTTCGCCGAGCGGGTACGGGCCGCGGGCATCGAAGGGCCCGCCTTCACCGGCAACGACGTCAACCTCGCCGCCCTCGCCGAGCACCGCCACGGCGCCGGACGCGGCGCCCGGGACCTGCTCTGCGTGGCCACCGGACACCGGGGCGTCGGCGGTGCGCTCGTCCTCGACGGACGCCTGCACACCGGCAGCGCGGGCCTCGCCCTGGAGGTCGGCCACCTCACCGTCAACCCGGAGGGCCGCCCCTGCCACTGCGGCAGCCGGGGCTGTCTGGACGTCGAGACCGACCCGCTCGCCTTCCTCACGGCCGCGGGCCGGGCCCCCGGACCCGAGGTGTCCTTGCTCCGGGAGTCCCGCGAGCTGCTGCGCGACAGCCCCGACGACCCGGGCGTACGGGTCGCCGTCGGGGAGCTGATCGACCGCCTCGGCCTGGGTCTCGCGGGCCTGGTGAACATCCTCAACCCCGACCGGATCATCCTCGGCGGGCTGCACGGCGAACTCCTGGCCGCCGACCCGGAGCGGCTCCGCGCGGTCGTCGCGGACCGCAGCCTCTGGGGCCGCAGCGGCGGGGTGCCGATCCTGCCCTGCACCCTGGACCACAACAGTCTCGTCGGCGCCGCCGAACTGGCCTGGCAGCCGGTCCTGGACGACCCCCTGGCCGCACTGGGCCGCGAGTCGGCCTGAAACGGCGCTCGCGCCTCCCGGCCCGGACGGCTGCCCTGCCCCTGCTTCCTGACCCTGACGGCTTCCTGGTCCTGACCGCCTCCCGGCCCGGACGGCCGCCCTGCCCTGTCCTGTCCTGTCTGAGTGACCCACGGTCCGGGAGGCTTCCGAGGCCCGGGAGGCTTCCGGGGTCCGGCCGATTCCCGGGACGACCGGATCTCCGGCCCCGCTCCCCCTCCGCCCGCTCCTCAGCCCTCGGGCCGTCCCTCGGTCAGCGCGGCCAGCCGGTCGAGCGCCATCCGGGTGCCCGTCTCGTTGTCGCCGGGGGACACGGCGTCGGGAATCCCCTCGTGGACCAGGACCACCTCGGTCCCGCCGTCCATCGGCACCAGCGTCGTCGTGAGGCTCATCGCCCCCTGGAACCGGGGGTCGTCGGTCTCGAACTCGATGACCTCGACGACCCGTTCGTCCGGAAGCAGCTCCGCGAAGCGCCCGTGGTACGTGTCGGTGCGCGCCCCGGACCTGCCCGTGCCGCCGCTCTCGTCCTCGTACGTCAGGGAGATCCGGAAGGTGCCGCCCTCGCGCGCGTCGAACGTGTGGACCTCGCAGGTCATCCCGTAGGGCACCCGCCAGCGCGCGACGGCCTCCGGGTCGAGGAGCGCCCGGTAGACGGCGGAGGGCGGCGCGGCGACACGGCGGGACACGCGCATGGTGTACACCCTTCCCAGGCTAGGACGAGCCCGCCGGGACCGCGCCCCCGGCGGCCGGGGCGAAATCCACTGGGAGGCGGGGGCCCCGGGACGTACCGTTCCGCCCCATGACCTCATACGACTCCGGGCTTCCCCCGCGTCTCGGCGGCCTCACCTTCCACGGCCCGCTCTCCGAGTCCCGTGCCACCCGCATCGCCGGGCGCCTCGCCGCCACCGGGCCCGCCGATGTGCTCGACATCGGCTGCGGCTGGGGCGAGTTACTCCTGCGGGTCCTCGAAGCCGCGCCCGGCGCCCGGGGGACCGGGATCGACATCGACGCCGAGGACCTGGCCAGGGGCCGGGCGCTCGCGGAGTCCCGGGGGCTCGCCGACCGGGTCGCGTTCGTGGAGGAGTCGGCGCGCGGCACCGGCCACGGTCCGGCCGACGCGGTCCTCTGCCTCGGCGCGAGCCAGGCGCTCTGCGACCCCGGTCAGCCGCACGACCCCGCCGTCGCCCTCCGCGCGCTGCGCTCGTTCGTCCGTCCGGGCGGCCGGGTCGTCCTCGGCGAGGGCTTCTGGGAACGCACCCCGACCGCCGCCGAACTGGCCGGAATGTGGCCCGGCGCGCACCTCGGCGACCACCTGGGCCTCGGTGCCCTGGTGGACCTGGCGGTCGAGGCGGGGTTCCGGCCCGCGTGGATCGAGACGGCGAGCGCGGAGGAGTGGGAGGAGTTCGAATCGGGCTACCGCTACGACACGGAGGTCTGGCTCGCCGCCCGTCCCGGCCATCCGCTCGCCGCCGAGACCCGGGAGCGGGTGGACCGCCAGCGCTCGGCCTGGCTCCACGGCTACCGGGGCGTCCTCGGCATCGCCTACCTGACGCTCATCGCGGTGGCCTGACGCCGGACGGCCCTGCCCGGGGCGCGCCACGGCGGCCCGGTGGGGCTCGTACGCCCGTACGCCCGTTCCACGGCCCGGCTCCCGCCGCCGTGGCCTCCGCCGATTCCCCGGCCGCACTCCCTCCGGCGCAGGCACCGGGGGCCGGTCCTACGGGACCAGGGCCCTCGCGGAGCCCGCCATCCTCGCGGAGCCCGCCGCCCCCACCAGGGCCACCGCCGGTGCCGACACCGGCCCCGGTGCGACCGAGGCTCCCACCGGTGCGGCGGGGATCGTCCCGTACGACGACGCGAGGCTCTCGGCCACGGCTCCGAACACCACCTCGCGGCAGCGTTCGACCGTGTCGCGCGGGTCCGGCGGCGCCGCCAGCGTGAACCAGACGACCTTCCCCCCGGTCCCGCAGGGCCGCACCCCCCAGCTCTCGCTGACCGCGCCGACGATGGCGAGGCCGCGCCCGGAGGTGGCCAGCTCGTCGTAGGCCTCCAGCGGGTCCCGGTCGCCCGCCTCCGGCATACGGGGGTCGTGGTCCCGGACGGAGACCGTGAGACGGTCGAGCAGCAGCTCGATCTCGACGGTGCACCGTTTGTCCGGCCGGGCGTGCCGGTGGACATTGGTCAGGAGTTCGGTGACGCCCAGGACGGCGGGATCGACCAGGGCGTCCAGATGCCAGTGGCGCAGATGCGCGGAGACAATTCTGCGGACCTGTCCGATCCGCGACGGCAGGGCGTGGAGCTCCACCGCGTAGTACCTGCTCGGCTCGCTGATCACGGCTGCGACTCCCCGAAGTGGTCCGGAAGAAGACGAAGATTCCGATCTCTCATGCGGTACAGCAGGGTGACGGCGGAAACGTGCCGTCACCACCGATCAACCCTCGGTGAGGTGGTTCCAGCCTGAGCCAGTGGTGACCGTCCCGCAACTCACGGCGACCGGCGGGCATCGGCTTCCGGCCGCCGGAGGGTCCGGCTCCGGGCCGTCCCGCCGCCCGTCGTCCCAGCCCGCCCGTCGTCTCAGCCCGAGCGCCGTCCCGCCGCCCGCTTCAGCGCGGCCAGGAACCGTCCCGTCGTCCGCGCCCCGTCGTCGCCCTCCCCGACGGCCCCTTCGGGATCGGGGTGCTCCTCCCGGTGCAGTCTGAGGCGGTACCGGGTGCCGTTCACGGTCGCCACCGCCTCGTCGGGCTTCGCGAACCACGGGCGCCCCGCCCGCACCGCGCCCACGGGCGCGCTGTCGATCTCGCTGCCGTAACTGGTGAGCAGCGCGAGGCGGCCGTCCTCGATCCGTACCTCGCCCGCGCGCGTCAACGACCTCGGCCAGCGGACGATCCCCACGCCCCTGGCGCTGAACTCGGGTTTCGACATGCCGATCCCACCCCTTCCACCCATTGTCGCTCCCAGTGTGCCGGGCCTCCGGCGCCCGCACCA
The DNA here is from genome assembly GCF_042754005.1 of Streptomyces sp. NPDC059247. Taxonomy (NCBI): domain Bacteria; kingdom Bacillati; phylum Actinomycetota; class Actinomycetes; order Kitasatosporales; family Streptomycetaceae; genus Streptomyces; species Streptomyces sp. NPDC059247. The sequence continues at coordinate 36,774 of NZ_JBHYZW010000008.1, read as the reverse complement.
GTGGCCCTCCGCAAGTCAGGCCTATGGGGAATCAAAGGAAACGTTTGCCCAGGTGGGAGCGGTATCGTCGGCGGTGGGGCGCCCCGGGGGGAACGGGGGAGCCGAACGAGGAGAGGTACGGATGAGCACCACGGAGAAGAGCCTTCGGGGCGGACCGGCCACCACGCCGACCGCCGACGTCGACCGCAGCGATCTCGCGTACCGCGCCTGGCTCAAGGAAGCCGTCCGCAAGGTCCAGGCGGACGCCAACCGGTCCGCCGACACGCACCTGCTGCGCTTCCCCCTCCCCGAGAAGTGGGGCATCGACCTCTACCTCAAGGACGAGTCGACGCACCCCACCGGCAGCCTCAAGCACCGTCTCGCCCGTTCGCTGTTCCTCTACGGCCTGTGCAACGGCTGGGTGCGGCCCGGCAAGCCCGTCATCGAGGCGTCCAGCGGCTCGACCGCCGTCTCGGAGGCGTACTTCGCGAAGCTCATCGGGGTGCCGTTCATCGCCGTCATGCCGCGCACCACGAGCCCCGAGAAGTGCCGCCTCATCGAATTCCACGGCGGGCAGTGCCACTTCGTCGACGACTCCCGCACGATCTACGAGGAGTCCGCGGCGCTCGCCGAGCGGACCGGCGGCCACTACATGGACCAGTTCACCTACGCGGAGCGGGCCACCGACTGGCGCGGCAACAACAACATCGCCGAGTCGATGTACCAGCAGCTGAAGCTGGAGCGGTACCCGGAACCCACCTGGATCGTCGCCACCGCGGGCACCGGCGGCACCTCGGCCACCATCGCCCGCTACGTCCACTACATGCAGCACGACACCCGCATCTGCGTCGCCGACCCGGAGAACTCCTGTTTCTTCGACGGCTGGACGCATCACGACCCGCACGCGACCGCCGACTGCGGCTCGCGCATCGAGGGCATCGGCCGCCCCCGGATGGAACCCAGCTTCGTGCCCGGGGCCGTCGACCGCATGATGAAGGTGCCCGACGCGGCGAGCGTCGCCGCCGTCCGGGCCCTGGAGGACGCCATCGGCCGCAAGGCGGGCGGCTCCACCGGCACCGGCCTGTGGAGCGCCTTCAGGATCGTCGCCGAGATGGTGGCCGACGAGCGGACCGGCAGCGTCGTGACGCTGCTCTGCGACCCCGGCGACCGCTACCTCGACAAGTACTACTCCGACGACTGGCTGGCCGCCCAGGGCCTCGACATCGCCCCGTACGCCGCCGTCATCGACCGGTTCCTGGCGACGGGGGCCTGGCAGGAGTGAGCCGCCGGTCGAGGCGGCGCGCGGCGTCCCGGAAGGACAGTGCCAGGCCCGGTCCGGCGAGCCGCAGGCCCAGCCGGAACGGCGGCGCCCCGTCGGCGGCCATGGTCCAGCGCAGCCGGGTCCCCCTGCCCTCGGGCCGCAGGGCCCACTCCTCCGCCAGGGCCGTCACGCCGGGCGCGTTGGTGACGTCCACCCGGTAGGCGTAACGGACGTCGGGCTCAGCGGCCAGGATCGTCTCCTCGAAGCGGACACCGCCGCGCAGCCGCACGGTACGGCCCGAGCCGTCACCGGTCGGTACGGCGGAGGTGACCGCGGTGAACCAGGAGGGCAGGCTCCCCACCTCCACGGCCAGCGACCGGTAGACGGCCGGGGGAGGTGCGGCGAGCACCGCCGAGAAGACCAGACGGACGGGCGCGGACACGGTGAAGTCGAGCTCCACCGGCCTCAGTCGGCGTGCCATGGACCGAACCTCCCCGGGACGGAAGCGGAAGTGAGACCGTAGCTGACTTGCTGTCAACAGCACAGTGGCGGAAGGGAGTTGGCGAGAACCGGGGTCGCCGGGAGCCGGAAGCTGGAGCCCCCGGAGTCTCCCGGTCTCCCGGAAGGAACGGAAGGGCGCTGGAGGGCCGAAGGGCGCTGGAGGGCACGGAAGGGCACGGAAAGGCTTCTCACCGCGTCCCCAGCAGTCCGTCGAGCGCCCGCCCGAACAGGAAGCTTCCCGCGCGGACGAGGGCCGGGTCGAAGACCCTGGGCACCCCGCGCACCGACAGCTCCTCCGTCCAGACGACCCGGCTGCCGCCACCGGGCGCCCCCGCCACCTCGATCAGCGCCCAACCCCGCACCACCCGGCCCGACTTCTCCAGTCGGCACGCCCCGGCCCGGTCCGCCGTCGGGGGCTCCCAGCGCGTGACCTCCATCGGGTCGTCGAAGGACAGCCCGCCGATCCCGGTCCGCGCGGTGAACCGGGTCCCGGTCCGGTTCGGCCCCGGCGTCAGCACCCGCGTCCGGGTCAGCGGCACCTGACGGCCGTGCGCGGGCCAGTCGGTGAGCCGCCGCCAGACCTCCTCCGGCGCCGCCGCCACCGCCCGCTCCAGCCGGAAGAGGCTCATGACCGTCCCGCCCCGGAACGGCTCGGGACGGGCCCCGCCGGGAAGGAGCCCGTGACCGGTCCCGCGACCGGCCCCGCGAGGAAGGAGCCCGTATCCTGTCCCGTCCGGAAGGAGCCCGTGGCGGGACCGCTCACGAAGAGACCCGTGGCGGGTCCGGTCGCGAGGAGGTCCGTGGCCCGTCCCGGCAGGGCGGGGCTCACAGCTGTTCCTCGCCCGCCACCACGAGCCCCGGCACCTGCTCGACGACCTCGGTCCGTACGTCCCCGGGGAGCCCCCGGTCCGTCACCCAGGTGTCCACCTCCGTCAGGTCGGCGAACGAACTCAGGCCCACGGTGCCCCACTTGGTGTGGTCCGCGACCACCACCACCCGGCGCGCGGACCGGATCAGACACCGGTTGGTCTCCGCCTCCGCCAGGTTCGGCGTGGAGAGCCCCGCCTCCGCCGAGATCCCGTGCACCCCGAGGAACAGCAGATCGAAATGGAGCGAGCGGACCGCCCGGTCCGCCACCGGCCCCACCAGGGCGTCGGACGGCGTGCGCACCCCGCCGGTCAGCACCACCGTCGCCGCGCCCGCCCGGGACCCGCCCCCGCCGCCGGTCCCGGGCCGCGCCTCGTGGAACACGTCCGCGACCCGCACCGAGTTCGTCACCACGGTCAGCTCCGGCACGTCGAGCAGGTGCCGGGCGAGGGCGTACGTCGTCGTCCCGCCGGACAGCGCGATGGCGGTGCCCGGCGCGACCAGCGCCGCCGCCGCACGGGCGATCTCGTCCTTGGCGCTCGGTTCGAGCACCGACTTGGCCTCGAACCCCGGCTCGTGGGCGCTGGGTTCGGCCACCGGGACGGCCCCGCCGTGCACCTTCGCCAACATGCCCTGCCGGGCCAGCGTGTCGAGGTCGCGGCGGATCGTCATGTCCGAGACGTTCAGCCGACGGGTCAGCTCGTTGACCCGCACACCGCCGCGCCGCCGGACCTCGTCGAGGATCAGGGCGCGCCGCTGCTCCGCGAGGAGGTTCTGGTTGTCAGTCACCGCCGGGGCCGGTCCTTCCGCAGAAGACAAGGGGATGAACGTCGGATTCGGTGAGGGACGGCGCGTCGCCGCGTGCCCTTCCGCGATCCTGGTGCCGAGCTTGTTGCCGACGTCGCATCTTCCCACCCCGAGAGGAAGCCGCCCCAGTGTCCCCTGCCACACCCGCCCCGGAGGGCGGGGGCCCGGCGCTCGAACTCCTCGTGCACGGAGTCGGCGGAGCCACCCCCCAGGACATGCTGGACGACCCCCGGACCGTGCGGGTCACCGGCGACCGGACCGCCGCCGTGTACCGCCGCGCCGACGACCTCGAAGCCGAGGAGCACCCCGAGCGGTACGCGACCGGACCCGTCCGGGAGGCGTACGTCTGGTCCAACCTCACCTCCGGCGACGGGGCCCGCGCCCTGTGGCTGCTGCTCCTGCCCTTCATGGTCGCCAACCTCGCGCACTGGATGCGCCCGCCCGCCCAGGACCGCGCGGGCCTCGTCCGGCTGTACGGCGTGCTCGTCCGGCTCGTCGCCCTCAGCCTCACCGTGCTGCTCACCGCCGCCGCCTGCGAGGTCGCGCTCGACCTGACGGCCTGGCAGTGCGCGGGCGGCTCCTGCGCGGACGGATACTCCTGGCTCGGTTTCCTCTCCGCCGGGCGCGGCGGCTGGTGGTCGCTCCCGGGCCGCCGTCTCGCCCTCGCCGCCCTGGTGCCGACCCTCCTCGTCGGCGTGCTCTGGTACCTGTCGAACCGGACGTGGAGCGCGTACGAGGCCCAACGGCCGCCCACCGGTTTCGACGCCCCGGCCACCCCCGTACCGAGCGGTACGGGAGGCCCCGGGACACCGTCCGCCGAAGGGCACCCGGACACCGGGACGACGGCCGGGGGGACGACGGCCGGGAAGGACACCGGGAACGGACCGGGGGAAACCACCGGACACCCGTCCGGACACCCGTCCGGACACCCGTCCGGACACCCGTCCGGACACCCGTCCGGGGGCACCGCCGGGAGCGCCTTCGGGGGCCCGTCCCGAAGCAAGGACGGAATCCCGGACACCGCCCCGCCCCCCGAACTGCGGGCCGCCCTCGGCCGCCCCGGCTTCTGGTACGGCCGCAGGCTCGTCGCCCGCCTCCGGGCCGCCCACACCGCCGCCGGGTTCCTCACCGTCGCCGCCGCCGTCGTCACGCCCGCCGTCCGGCACGACACCGGTCTGCCGGGCGCCGGAGACCTCCTCGGCCGGGTCCTCCAGACCGCCGTCGCCGTGGCCGCCGGGATCGTCCTCTGGGTGGTGTGCCGCCGTGGCCGCAGCGAGCGCCGTCTCGACCTGGGCCTGGAGAAGGCCCTCGTCTCCTGGCTGCCCGGCGCCTCCCTCGCCCTGCTCGTGCTGACCGCCCTCTACGCCTCCTGGACCCGCCCCGGCTGGACCTCGTCGGGGACCCTCCCCGGTGACGCCGTGTTCGGCGGCCTCACCGTCGTCCAGGGAGTCCTGGTCGTCGCCCTCGGCATCGTCGCCCTGCTCCTCCAACGGCCCCGCCGCGACCCCCGTACCGCCCTGCGCGGACTCGGCGGGCCCGCCGTCGCCATGCTCGCCTGCGCCCTCGGCGGCATCATGTCCGGGGGAGTGGCCCAGCGGGTCGCCGACTGGCTCGACGGACCCGCCACCCCCGGCATGGGCGACCCCGGCGCCCGGATAGCACCCCCCGTACTGCTCAGCTGGCAGGCCTCCGTGATCCCCGTCCTGATCCTGCTGCTGCTCGTCCCCGCCGTCCTGCTCGGCGTCCGGACCGTGCTCGCGGCCCGGCGGCTGCGGGCCGCCGTCGAGGCCGACTACCCCACCGACGAGCACGACCCGGTCCGCACCGGGCAGATCGCGGCCGACCGGGCACGGGCGGCGCTCACCGACTCCGCGCCCCTCCTCGTCGGCGTCGTCTCCGGCGCCACCCTCCTTCTCGGCGCCTGCTCCGTCGTGGGCGCCTGGGCCAGCGGCAACGTCCCCGGACGCGCCTTCGACGGCGCCCACCCGGCCGTCGCCTCCCTCGCCTCCGCCACCCAGGCCCTCGGCTCCTGGATGATCGGCTTCGGCTTCCTCTTCTTCGTCACCTGGGGCCGCCGCGCCTACAAGGACGCCTCCGCCCGCCGGACCATCGGCGTCCTCTGGGACGTCGGCACCTTCTGGCCCCGCGCCGCCCACCCGTTCGCCCCGCCCTGCTACGCGGAGCGGGCCGTCCCCGACCTCACCTGGCGGATGAGTTCCTGGACCCGCGCCACCGGCGGCCGACTGGTCATCTCCGGCCACTCCCAGGGCAGTGTCCTGGCGGCGGCGGCCGTCTGGCAGCTACGGCCCGCCACCCGCCGCCGGGTCGCGCTCCTCACCTACGGCTCACCCCTGGAGCGGCTCTACGGCCGCTGGTTCCCCGCCTACTTCGGCCCCGAGGCGCTCCGCGCCCTGAACCGCACGGTCCACTGCTGGAGCAACCTCTACCGGGCCACCGACCCCATCGGCGGACCCGTCCGGGTCCCGGCGGACGACGACAGGCCCGTCGTCGACGCGAAGGTCCTGCTCGACCCCGTCGTCTACGGCAGGACCCGCGCGCATCCGCTGCCCGAGCCCATCCTCGGGCACTCCGACTACCAGGCCGACCCGGCGTTCGCCCGGCGGCGCACCGGCCTCCTCGACCGGCTGCCGCCCCCGCTGCCCCGGCAGCGGGGCGACCACGAGGTCTCGGAGCGGGACGGTCCCGGGAGGTCGTCCGGCTAGAACGGAGTCAGGACAGTTCCGGGAGGTCGTCCGGATAGAGCAGGGTCAGGTCGTCCGTGCTGGTCTCGGCCAGCTCGGCGACCCGGCCCGCGTGCCGCTCCACCATCGACTCGAAGGTCTGGCGGGCGGTGCGCCCGTTGCCGAACGCCGGGCCCTTCGGCAGCCTCGTGAAGTAGGCGAGCAGCGCCCGGTCGGTGCCGGGCGCGAGCCGGTACTCGTGCTCGTCGGCCTGCTGGCCCACGATCCGCAGGAGTTCCCCCGGCGCGTAGTCGCCGAACGAGATGGTCCGTGAGAAACGCGAGGCGACACCGGGGTTGACCGTCAGGAAGCGTTCCATCTCCGTCGTGTACCCGGCGACGATGACGACCACCGCGTCCCGGTGGTCCTCCATCAGCTTCACCAGGGTGTCGATCGCCTCCCGGCCGAAGTCCCGGCCGGAGTCCTCCGGCGACAGGGCGTACGCCTCGTCGACGAACAGCACCCCGCCCCGCGCCCGGTCGAAGGCCTCCTGGGTACGGATCGCGGTCGAGCCGATGTGCTCGCCGACCAGGTCCACCCGGGACACCTCCACCAGGTGCCCGCGCTCCAGGACCCCGAGCGAGGCCAGGATCTCCCCGTACAGCCGGGCCACCGTCGTCTTGCCCGTGCCCGGGTTGCCGGTGAAGACGAGGTGCCTGCGGACCGAGGCCGCCTTCAGGCCCGCCTCCTGCCGCCTGCGGCCCACCTCGATCATGTTGGTGAGCGTCCGCACCTCCAGCTTGACGCTCTCCAGGCCCACGAGACCGTCCAGTTCCCCGAGGACGTCCTGCGAGGAACGCGCGGAGGGGACGACCGGCACGGGCGCGGCCGGGGGAGGCGTGGCGAGCGGCACCGGCACCTTGCTCACCCCGACCGGGACCGGCCCCAGGACACTGCCCGGCCCCAGGACCCCGCCCGGCGCCTTGCCGAGCACCCCGCCCGACGGCATGGGGGACGGGACCGTCCCGCCGTCGGGCACGGAGGAGCGGACCGCGCTCTCGTCGCTGGTGCAGTCCTCCGCGCTCGCGCCCTCCTCGGGGAACTCGTAGCCGCCGCGCGCGCAGCGTTCCGTACGGCACTTGCGCAGGGTCGTCCGGCAGCCGTCGGTGACGTGGAAGCCGTACCCTCCGCTGCCCGTGACCCGGCAGCCGGTGAAGGTGCCCCGGCCCTCCGCCGACACGTAGAAACCGGCCTCGGCGGGCGAGGTGACCGTGCACCGGTCGATCGTCGGGTCGGCGCCCTTGGTGACGATGACACCGGTCTGCACCGAGTCGATGGTGCAGCCGGCGAGGGTGCCGCCGCTGCCGTGGTCCCGGAACCAGGCGCCCGTGGAGGCCTCCCGGATGCGGCAGTCGTCGAGCTGGGCGGTCGCCCCGTCGCTCACCGACACCGCCGTGTTCCGGACCTGGGAGAGGTCGCTGTCGACGACGTCCACCCGCGAGCCCCGGTCGAGGACGAACAGCGCGTCCGGCACGTCGTGCACCCGGCAGGACTCCAGGACGGCGGTCGCCCCGTCGCTGACCCACACCGCCGGATAGTCGCCCGTGCTGTCGTGGATCTCGCACTGGTGGGCGTCCACCCGGGTCCCCGGGTCCCACACCGAGAGGCCGTTGCGGCCGAACCTGCGGACGGTGGACCGGGTCAGCGTCAGGACCGAGCGGGACCGCAGGTCCACCGCGTTCTCCGGTACGGAGTGGATGTCGCAGTCCGACAGGGTCAGGACCGCGTCCGTGTCCAGGGTGATGCCGTCCGCCGAGGTGCGGTGCACCGAGGAGTCCGTGAAGTGCGCGGAGGCCCTGCCCGCGATCTGCAGACCGGAGCCCTTGATCTCGTACACCTCGCAGCCGATCCCCTCCAGACCGCTGCCCTCGCCGGTCACGGCGATCCCGGCGCCGGAGGCGTGGTGCACCCGGCAGCGTTCCAGCCGGGGGTGCGCCCCGCCGCGCACCGAGATCCCCGTCTGTCCGGCGGACACCACCTCGCACTCCTCGAACACCCCGCCCGCGCCGTCGAGGACGGCGATGCCGATCCCGGCCGGATTGTCGACCGTGCAGCGGCGGACCGTCGGCCGGGCCGTGCCCCGCACCTCGATCCCGGCCGCCGAGCGGGTCATGATCCTCAGGTCCAGCAGCTCGGGGGTGCCGTCCTCGACGAGCAGCGCGGGCGCGGCCACGTCCTGCCCCTCGATGTGCAGGTCCCGCACGGTCACGGAGGCGCGGACGGTCAGCGGCACGCCGTCCGGCGGCGCGATCCGCACCGAGCCGACCGAGCCCTCGGGCCCGCGCAGGGTGACGGCCCGCCGCACCACGAGGTTCTCCCGGTAGGTGCCGGGGGCGACGGTGAGCACGTCCCCGTCCCCGGCGGCCTCCAGGGCAGCCGCAAGCGAGGGGTACTCACCCGTGCGGCGCCGCCACCGCGATGTGCCGGTGTGCGTCACCTGGACCGTGCCCTGTGCCATGGGTGTGTCCTGCCCCCGCCTCATGCCTCGCCGGTGATCCGATGCCCCACCGTAGCGCGCGCGGGGCCGACGGGTTGACGGGTCGAGGCCCCCTCGCGCGCACCGGTGCGGGCCGGGTGCCCGCTCGGTCGCGGGCGGTCGCGAGGCGGTCGCGGTCGGTCGTCCCCGGTCGCGCTCCGGCGGCCAGGACACCGGGGTACGACCACGGATCCACCGCCCGCAGCGGGGCGCGGTCGGGGCCGGTACGCACCGGAGAACCTTTCCCCCGGGCCGCCCGGCCACGGCGGTCCGCCCGCCGGGCGGGACGGGGACGCTGGGCCCGCCCGCCCCGGGTCGGTACGGCCGGAGGACCGTCGCCCGTGGGCCCGGTGACCGGCGGCGGTGGGGTGCGCGCTCGCGTCGGCGGGGGGCGGAGGGCCGCCGTCCGGGCCGTACGTCCCCGGCGCCCCGGGCCCCGCGTTCGCGGCGGGCCGCCGCAGCGGGGCCGTACGACCGGAGCCGTACGCCCCCGGAATCACCATGACGGCCCAGATCATGGCGAGCAGCCGGGCCACCGAAGCCGTACGCGCCCCGGAATCACCGCTCCCGGGTCGCGCACCCGCCCGGGGCACGCCCTTCCCGCTCCCGGCCCCCTCAGGGCCCGGCGCGGTCACCGGGCCCGCCGTGCCGCGTCCGTCCACCGGCCCGGCGCGTCGGCACGAGGCCCGCCGACGCGCGGGCCCGCCGGACCGCGTCCGTACCTCCCGGACGCGGGCCCGCTCAGCTGCCCGTGCCGGTGCGTCCCCAGTCCGGTCCCGTCGCGGCCCACGCGCGGTCCAGGCGCGCGTACCGCAGGAGCACCAGCCTGCGGACGGCGAGACGGCGGACCGTCTCCACCATCAGTCCGGTGAGCAGCGCGGCCGTCAGTCCCGCGACGGCCGCGTGCGCGCGGGCGGCGCCCGCCCGCATCGGAGCGGCCACCGGGTGTCCGCTCCGGTCGGTCCACAGCGCGAAGACCGCGCCCGGCGCGGAGCTCCGCCGGGCCGTCGCCACCGTGCCCGTACGCACCGAACCGTCCGGCGCGGTCCACCGGGCCACCACCGAACGCCGCAGCCGCTCCTCGCCCGCCGCGTCGGCCGTCCCCGCACCACCCGCCGGCCGGTCGGCGGCCCGCAGCACCCGGGCCGTCGTCGGCAGCCGCTGCTCGTGCTGCGCGCGGACCGCGCGCTGGAGCGAGGCGTTGGCGGAGGCTCCGGCCGCCCAGCCGGTCAGCGGCACCAGCAGACAGAGCAGCGCCGCCGCCGTGAAGGCGACCCACGCCTCCGCGAGGTCCGTGGTCCGGCGCAGGGGATTGTGCCGCCAGCGCCAGAGGCCGATGGCTGCGCGCACGTCCCCACCCCCTCGTCGTTCACCGGTCCTCCAACGAGTGTGCCCCGGGGCGGGGTTCCCCGCCCGTCGGGCCGGGGAAGTGTGACGGGCGTCCCGTGGCCGGACCCGCCGGACGTCCACCGGGCCCGCTCGGGCCGGTCGGCCCCGTCAGTCCAGGATCTTCACCTCGTCGCCGACCCGGACGGTGCCGGTGTGCTCGGGGACGAGGTTCTGGCCGAAGACGGCCCTGCCGTCCCGCCTGCGGTGCCGGGCGAGGGTCCGCAGCGGCTCCTTGCCGCGCTCGGCGGTGAGCTGGTCCGTCGTGGTGACGACACAGCGCCCGCAGGGCCGGGCGACCCGGAAGGTGACCTCCCCCACGGCGAGGCGCGTCCAGCCGTCCTCGGCCCAGGGAGCGGTCCCCCCGACCACCAGGTTCGGCCGGAAGCGGCTCATCGGCAGCGGCCCCTCGTGGGCGTGGTCGCCCTCGGCGACGAGGGAGTTGAGGGCGTCGAGCGAGCCGGTGGTGGTGACGAGGAGCGGATAGCCGTCGGCGAAGCTGACGGTCTCGCCGGGCAGCGCGTACTCCGGGTCCACCGGGCGCCGGTGCTCGGGCGCGTCCATGTGGACCAGCCGGAACGCGCCCTCCAGGAAGGCGGACACCCAGGCGTCCGCCGCCGGACCCGCGGGCACCGTCTCCACGGGCTTGTCGAAGATCTCCATCGTCAGCGTGGCCGAGGGGTGCGGCACCCCGACCGGCAGCGACGGGTGGCCGGGCGCGGAGAGGACGACTCCGCCGCCCGGCAGCGGCTCCGCCGTGGCCAACGCCATCCGGGGGGTACGGCGTTGGGTCACGACCTTCCCCGCGGTGTCGACGACGGCCCAGCGGCGGTCCCCCGCCAGCCCCCAGGGCTGGACCTCGGCCGCCGTGGGGGACAGCGCGCGCATGGCCTTCACCGGGTGGACGTGGACGGAGCGGAGCAGCGGAGTCGGCATGTCCTCATCCTGCCAGCCGCTCCGGTCCCGGCCCCGTCCGACGGGAGGCGGGTCAGTAACCCCCGCCCTGGTAGGGGCGGTTGTACGGGTCCTCGTAGGGTGCGGGCGCCGGGACGGGCCGGGGGGCCGCCGGACGCATCGCCTCGTAGCCCGCGGGACGCATCGCCTCGTAGCCGGCCGGGGCGGGCCGGGGCGGCTGCTGGTACGGGGCGCCCTGGTGGCCGCGCGGGGTCATCTGCTGCTGCGGGATGTACGGGGCGGGGGCGTGCTGCAGGGGCACGGGAGCCATCTGCGGCACGGGCTGCGGGTATCCGTAGCCGTTGCCGTACGAGGGCTGCGGGGAGGGCGCGGCCGGGAGGGCGGGCAGCGCCGAGGGGAGCGCCGGCAGGTAGGAACCGGGGGCCGGGAAGCTGCTGCCGGTGTCGTAGGCGGCGGGCACTCTGATCGGGGCGATCTGAGGCGTGCCCCGCTCCGCGACCAGGGAGTCGTAGATCGGGGTGTCCGGGAAGGACGGCGCGGTGTGGTAACCGCCTCCATAGGTGGAGCGGGGGGAGGTCATGGCCATAAGTTAAACCCACGATGTGCTGGTTGGGGAGCCTGATTTGAGGGTTGTTTGCCGGGCTCCGTGGACGAGCCGATCCCCAACCCGAGCGAACGTGACAAAAACGGGCGGCGCGCGACGGCAAGATCGTGTAAAAGCCGAGTTCGGAGGGGGTTACCGGTGGGTCCGGCCCTTCGGGGCGATCCGGCGCCCCGGGCATGAAGAAAACATAAAGAAAAGGTGCCGGGAAGGGGTGGGTGAAGCGATCATGGGCATGATTAGGCGTCAAATCCGCGGACGCGCGGTTCGCCGCGCACGCGCCGAATTGATCAGGCTACTCCCCGTGTCGGGAAAATGTTTTCCGGTGACGCCGCTCCGGATGATCGACGGCCCCGTGCACCCGCCGGACGGCCACCGGCCGCGCGCACCCGCCGGACCGCCCCGGACCCGAGCCCTCCCCGCCCCGGCGAGCCGCCCCCCGGTCGCTCACAGGGGGCCGCCCGGCTCCGGTCACCGTTCCCCCGCCGCCTCCGGACGCGCGTACGTCCGCCCCTTCCACGCCGCGCCGACACCCCGGTGGTGCCGCACCGCCGAGTCCACCGTCATCAGCAGATAGAGGAACGCGGTGAACGGCAGCGACGCCGCCAGCCACGGCGACTGCCGGTAGTACCGCAACATCGGCACGTACGTCCCCGCCATCACCGCCCACGCCGCCCCGCCCGCCCACGCCGCCGCCCGGTCCCCGCCCACGAGCCCCCCGGCCAGCGCCACCGGCGGCACCAGATAGACCAGGACGAGGCCCGCCACCGTCCCCAGCAGCAGCACCGGACTGTGCCGCAGCTGCGCGTACGCGCTCCTCGCCACCATCCGCCACAGCTCACCGAGCCCCGGAGCGGGACGCACGCTGTCGACCCGCTCCGCCAGCCCCAGCCAGATCCGCCCGCCCGAACGCCGCACCGCCCGCGCCAGCGAGACGTCGTCGATCAGCGCCCGCCGGATCGACTCCGGCACCCCCGCCGCCACCGCCGCCTCCGTCCGCAGCAGCACGCAACCGCCCGCCGCCGCCGTCGCCCACGGCCGCCGCACCCGGTTGATCCAGCGGAACGGATACAGCTGCGCGAAGAAGTAGACGAACGCGGGCACCACCAGCCGCTCCCATCCGGTCGTCACCCGCAGCCGGGCCATCTGCGACACCAGATCCAGCTCGTTCGCCACCGCCGCCGACACCAGCAGCCGCAGACTGTCCGGCTCGTGCGCGATGTCCGCGTCCGTGAGCAGCAGGAACTCCGGCCCCCGCGCGCGTGCGAGCGCCATGCCGTGCCGCAGCGCCCACAGCTTCCCCGTCCAGCCCGGCTCCGGCTCGCCCGGCGACACCACCGTCAGCGGCAGCCCGCCGCACCGGGCCGCGAAACCCGCCGCCAGCGCCCCCGTACCGTCCGTGCTCCCGTCGTCCACCAGGATCACCTCGGCGACCCCCGGATACTCCTGCGCCAGCAACGACGGCAGGCTCACCGGCAGCACCCCGGCCTCGTCCCGCGCCGGGACGACCACCACCACGCGCGGCCACCCCTCCGCCGCCACCCGCGCGCGTGCCCCGGACACCGGCGGCAGCCGCTGGTCCGTGCGCCAGAAGAACCCCTGGCCCAGCAGCAGCCAGACCCACACGAGCAGGGAAGCGAGCGCGAACCAGGCGAGGGTGCTCATTCGCGGCAGTCTGCCCCAGAACGAGGGGGATGAGGAGCCCATCGGCTAGGGTGACCGGGTGAAGATCGCGCTCATGGACTCCGGAATCGGCCTCCTCCCGGCAGCGGCCGCGGTGCGGCGTCTCCGGCCCGACGCCGATCTGCTCCTGTCCAACGACCCCGACGGGATGCCGTGGGGTCCGCGCACCCCCGAGGACCTCACGGGCCGCGCCCTCGCCGTCGCCCTCGCCGCCGCCGAACACGACCCGAGCGCCCTGATCGTGGCCTGCAACACCGCCACCGTCCACGCCCTGCCCGCGCTGCGGGCCGTCCTGGAACCGCACATCGCCGTCATCGGCACCGTGCCCGCGGTCAAGCCCGCGTCCGCCGACGGCGGCAAGGTCGCCATCTGGGCCACCCCCGCCACCACCGGCAGCACCTACCAGCGCGGACTCATCCGGGACTTCGCCGACGGAGCCGAGGTCACCGAGGTGCCCTGCCCCGGCCTCGCCGACGCCGTCGAGCACGCCGACCCCGAGGCCGTCGACCGCGCCGTCGCCGCCGCCGCCGCGCTCACCCCCCGGGACGTCCGCGCCGTCGTCCTCGGCTGCACCCACTACGAACTCGTCGAGGACCGCATCCTGGCCGCCCTCGCCGCCCGCCGCCGGGACGGACTCCCCCCGGTCGTCTTCCACGGCTCCGCCGACGCCGTCGCCGCGCAGGCGCTGCGCCGCGTCGGCGTCGGGGCCGCCCCCGGCGCGGCCCCGACCGGCACCCTCTCCGTCCTCCTCAGCGGGCGCCCCGGCCCCCTTCCCGTCACCGCCCTCGGATACGCGGAGGGCCGTCTCCTCGCGGCCGAGACCGCCGCCCGCTGACCACCCCGGCGCATCACTCCGGGTGACCGGACGGTCGCCCTCCGGCGTGCCCTCCGGCGGGGGCGTGGGTACGCTTCCGGCATGAGGCACCCCGCCCGGAACCCGCGCGCCGACGAACCGAGCCCCGTCGTCTGGACCGGCCGCGCCACCAACCGCTTCCAGTGGGTCGCGGCCCTGGCGGGCGGCGCCTTCATGGCCCTGGGCGTCACCCTCGCCGTCGAATCGCCCTGGACCTCGGGCGTCGCCCCCCTCCTCATGGCCGTGATCGGCTGCGTCGCCGCCGGACTCCTCGTCCTCTTCGGCACGCTCGCCTTCGTCCATGTGGCCGTGGAGGTCGACGACCGCGCGATGGAGGTCCGCTGCGGCCACATCGGCCTCCCGCGCCGCCGCATCCTGCTCTCCCATGTCGTCGGCGCCGACTTCGCGCCGAGCGTCACCCCGCGCCACTGGGGCGGCTGGGGCTACCGCTGGCGCCCCGAGAAGGGCACGGCCGTCGTCGTCCGGGGCGGCGAGGGCCTGGTCCTGCGCCTCGGCGACGGACGGACGTTCACCGTGACCGTCGACGACGCCGAATCGGCGGTCCGCGTCATCCGCGCCCGCCTCGCCGACCCGCACCCCCAGGCCCCCACGGGCGCGTGACGCACCGGGCGGTACCGGGGCGCCCTCCGGTACCGGGCGCCCGTCCGGCACCAGGGGCGCCCGTCCGGCACCGGGAGCGGGCCCGCCAGGACCCGCCGACCGCCTGAGGAGCCGTACGAGGACGACGCCGCCCCCGCTTCCGGTCCTCTGCCCGTGGACGCCGGTCGCCTCCTTCTGCCCGGCCCTGCCCGTGGACGCCGAAAATCCATCGCACTCGCGCGCCCTGTCCGTATGCGCGGGTCACCCACTCCCGTGTACGGGGTCACCCACTCCCGTATTACGGGGTAGCCCACTCCCGCGCCCCTGTCCGTACCCTCCGGGAACTTCTTCTCCCGCGCCCCTCCTTCCGCCTTCCGCGCCCCGCCGACGGGCCGGGCGTCCTCCGGCGGGATCCCGGCCCGGCTCCGTGCCCGGGGCGCCCCGGGCACGGCCGGTCGCCTCCGCCCCGGAGCGTTCCGGGCCCGGCCCCACCGGCCGCCGGGCCGACAGGGACGCCCCGTAGACTCCGCGAGGTGAGCACCACCATCACCCCCGTCGACGCGTCCGGAGCCGACCCCGCGCCCACGCCGGGTTCCCGGCTGCGGCGGCTCGTCCGGCCCGGTACGGCCCTGCTGTCCGGGCTCCTGCTCTATCTGAGCTTCCCGCCGCGCCCCCTGTGGTGGCTCGCGCTGCCCGCCTTCGCGCTGCTCGGCTGGACCCTGCGGGGCCGTCGCCTTCGCGCCGGGTTCGGCCTCGGCTACCTCGCCGGGCTCGGCTTCCTGCTGCCGCTCCTCGTCTGGACCGGTGAGGAGGTCGGCCCCGTCCCCTGGCTTGCCCTCGCCTGTGTCGAGGCGCTGTTCGTCGCGGGCGCCGGACTCGGCATCGCCGCCGTCTCCCGGCTCCCGTGGTGGCCGTTCTTCGCCGCCGGGGTGTGGATCCTCGCGGAAGGGGCACGCGCGCGCGTGCCCTTCGGCGGCTTCCCCTGGGGCAAGATCGCCTTCGGGCAGGCCGACGGGATCTTCCTCCCCCTCGCCGCCGTGGGCGGTACCCCCGTGCTCGGCTTCGCCGTCGCCCTCTGCGGCTTCGGCCTGTACGAGGCGTACCGGAGGATCAGCGCCCGCCGCGCCACCGGCACCCTCCCGCGCGGCCCGGTCACCGCCGCCGCGCTCTCCGTGCTGCTGCCGGTCACCGGCGCCCTCGCCGCGCTCCCGCTGGTCGACGACACGGCCGAGGACGGCACCGCCACCGTCGCCGCCGTCCAGGGCAACGTGCCCCGCCTCGGTCTCGACTTCAACGCACAGCGCCGCGCCGTCCTGGACAACCACGTCGCCCGCACCCATGAACTCGCCGACGACGTCAGGGCGGGCCGCGAGCCGCAGCCCGACTTCGTCCTGTGGCCCGAGAACTCCTCGGACATCGACCCGTACGCGAACGCCGACGCGTCCGAGGTGATCGACGGCGCCGTCCGCGACATCGGCGTCCCCACCGTCATCGGCGCGGTCGTCGCCCCCGAGACCGGCAAGCTCCGCAACACGCTCATCGAGTGGGACCCGAAGCGCGGCCCGGTCGCCACCTACGACAAGCGGCACGTCCAGCCCTTCGGCGAGTACATCCCGATGCGCTCCTTCGTCCGGATCTTCAACAGCGACGTCGACCGGGTCCGCCGCGACTTCGGCCCGGGGGACAAGATCGGCGTGTTCGACCTCGCCGGGACGAAGGTCGGCCTCGCCACCTGTTACGAGGCGGCCTTCGACTGGGCCGTCCGCGACACCGTCACCCATGGCGCCCAGCTCATCACCGTGCCCAGCAACAACGCCACCTTCGGCCGCAGCGAGATGACCTACCAGCAGCTCGCGATGTCCCGGGTCCGGGCGGTCGAGCACAGCCGGTCGGTCGTCGTCCCCGTCACCAGCGGGGTCAGCGCGATC
The DNA here is from genome assembly GCF_042754005.1 of Streptomyces sp. NPDC059247. Classification (NCBI taxonomy): domain Bacteria; kingdom Bacillati; phylum Actinomycetota; class Actinomycetes; order Kitasatosporales; family Streptomycetaceae; genus Streptomyces; species Streptomyces sp. NPDC059247. The sequence continues at coordinate 20,176 of NZ_JBHYZW010000008.1, read as the reverse complement.
ATCCGCCCCGACGGCGAGATCGTCGCCGAGACGAAGATGTTCACCCCCGACGTCCTCGTCGAGAAGGTGCCGCTGCGTTCCTCGCTGACCCCGGCGACCAGGATGGGAACCCTGCCCGAGGCGCTCCTCGTGGCGCTCGCCGCCGCCGGACTCGGCTGGTCCGTCCTCCGTTCCGTACGGGCCCGCAGGACCGGCTCCACCTCCTGACGCGGCCCCGGCCCGGCACCGTAGATGATCTAGGGTCGGCCCCATGGCTACCCCAGACTTCATCCAGGCCCTGCGCGAGACCGCGGGCCATCAGCTGCTCTTCCTGCCGGGGGTGAGCGCCGTCGTCTTCGACGACCGGGGCCGGGTGCTCCTCGGACGGCGGTCCGACGACGGACGCTGGGCGGTCGTCGGCGGCATCGTCGAACCCGGTGAGCAGCCCGCCGACTGCGCGGTCCGCGAGGTGTACGAGGAGACGGCGGTCCACTGCGAGGTCGAACGGATCGTGCTCGTCGAGACCCTGCGCAAGCCCGTCGTCTACCCCAACGGCGACCGCTGCCAGTTCATGGACGTGGCCTTCCGCTGCCGTGCGGTGGGCGGCGAGGCGCGCGTCAACGACGACGAGTCGACCGAGGTCGGCTGGTTCGACCTGGACGACCTGCCGGAGATGAAACGCTTCTCCCATCTGCGGATCGAGAAGGCCCTGGCCGATGAACCCACCTGGTTCCGCACCACGGCAACCGGCTGAACTATGTCTTCGGCACACATGGGTGGGGGAGGGGCCCGTTCATAGGGTGCGGAACATGAGCGCCCCCCTCACCGCCCCCGGCACCGGTACCACCTCCGGACCCGGCACCACCCAGGGCCCCGGTAATGCCCCCGGACCCGGCACCACCCCGGGCCGGGCCGCCCCCGGCACCCCGCCCGGCCGGGCCGTTCCGGGCCCCGAGGGCCCCGATGCCCCCGGGACGGCCGTCCCCGCCCCCGCACCCCCCTCCCGGGCCGTCGTCCTCGACCTCACCGGCCGCACCGCGCTCGTCACCGGCGCGGCCGGAGGCATCGGACGCGCCTGCGCCCTGCGGCTCGCGGCCTGCGGCGCCCGGGTCAGGGCCGTCGACCGGGCGGCCGAGGGACTGGAGTCCCTCGCCGGGGCGGCCGAGGGACTCCCCGGGAAGCTCGAACCCCGCCTCCTCGACCTCACCGACCTGGACGCCGCCGAAGCCGCCGCGGCGGGCGCCGACATCCTCGTCAACAACGCCGGACTCCAACTGGTCCGCCCCATCGAGGAGTTCCCCCCGGACGTCTTCCACACGGTTCTCACCGTGATGCTGGAAGCCCCTTTCCGGCTCATCCGGGGCGCCCTGCCCCACATGTACGCGCGCGGGTGGGGCCGTATCGTCAACCTGTCCTCCGTCCACGGACTGCGCGCCTCCGCCTTCAAGTCCGCGTACGTGTCCGCCAAGCACGGGCTGGAGGGCCTCTCCAAGACCGCCGCCCTGGAGGGCGCCCCGCACGGGGTCACCTCCAACTGCGTCAGCCCCGGCTACGTACGCACCCCGCTCGTCGAACGGCAGATCGCCGACCAGGCCGCCGCCCACGGCATCCCCCCGGAGCGGGTCCTGTCCGAGATCCTCCTGAAGGACTCCGCGCTCAAGCGGCTCGTCGAACCCGAGGAGGTCGCCGAGGCCGTGCTCTACCTCTGCACCCCCCAGGCCTCGTTCATCACCGGCACCTCCCTCACCCTCGACGGCGGCTGGACCGCCCACTGAACGACGGCCCGCACCCCGAGCGGGCCCACCCCGGGAAGGTTGTCCACAGGGGTGGTGCGACCACACCTACGGCAGGTATCCCTGTGTCCATGTCCCATGAACACGTCTCCTACCTGGAACTCCTCGCCCGGGGAGCCGCCACGGAGGCCTACGACCGGCCCGTGCTGCTCGCCCGCGCGAGCGGCGCCGGTCCCGAGGCGCTGGCCGGACTCGAACAGGCCAAACAGCTCGCCCTGCGCGTCCGGGCCGAACTGGAGGGGCGGCGGCGCCGCGAGGCGGAACTCTCCGCCCTCTTCGCCACCGCCCACGACCTCGCGGGACTCCGCGACCTCGACGCGGTCCTCCGCGCCATCGTCCAGCGCGCCCGCGCCCTCCTCGGCACCGAGGTCGCCTACCTCAGCCTCAACGACCCGGCGGCGGGGGACACCTACATGAGGGTCACCGAGGGCTCGGTCTCCGCCCGGTTCCAGCAGCTCAGACTGGGCATGGGCGAAGGGCTCGGCGGCCTCGTCGCCCAGACCGCCCGCCCGTACGTCACCGACGACTACTTCGACGACGCGCGCTTCCAGCACACCCGGACCATCGACACGGCCGTACGGGACGAGGGCCTCGTCGCCATCCTCGGCGTCCCCCTCAGCCTCGGCAGCCAGGTCATCGGCGTCCTGTTCGCCGCCGATCGCAGGGCCAGGGTCTTCGGACGCGAACAGGTCGCCCTGCTCGGCTCCTTCGCCGCGCACGCCGCCGTCGCCATCGACACGGCCAACCTGCTCGCCGAGACCCGCTCGGCCCTCGCCGAACTGGAACGCGCCAACGACATCATCCGCGAGCACAGCGCAGTCATCGAGCGGGCCTCCGAGGTTCACGACCGACTCTCCGAACTGGTCCTGCACGGCGGCGGCGTCCAGGATGTCGCCGAAGCCGTCTCCGAAGTCCTCGGCGGCACCGTCGAGTTCACCGAGGAGGGCGCGGGCACCGCCCGGCACGCGGGCGGCCACGCGGTCCGCGACGGCGACGACTGGGTCGCCGCCGTCTCCGCGGGCGGCGAGACCCTGGGCGCCCTCGTCCTCCACGGACAGCCCGACCTCGACCCCGTCGACCAGCGCACCCTGGAGCGGGCCGCCCTGGTCACCTCCCTCCTCCTGCTCGCCCGCCGCTCGGCGGCCGAGGCCGAGCAGCGGGTGCGCGGCGACCTCCTCGACGACCTCCTCGACGCGCCCGACCGCGACCGGGGCCTGCTGCGCGAGCGCGCCGCCCGGCTCCGCGCCGACAGCGAGGCCCCGCACGTGGTGCTCGCCGCCCGGATCGACCGGGCGTCCGACGGCCCGGCCGACACCGACACCGACGCGGGCGGACGGGAGAGCGCCGACCGGCAGCGCCTGTGGTCGGCGGCCACCCATCTGGCCGCCACCCGCCGCGGACTGGCCTCGGCACGAGACGGCGGCACCGTCCTGCTGCTGCCCCTGGGACCCGGGGAGAGCGCCGCCGACCTCGCCCGGCAGACCGCCCGAGGCCTCGGCGGCACCCTGCGCGAGCCGGTCACGGTCGGCGCCTCCGCCGCCGTGCGCGCCCCGCTCGACCACCCGGACCTGGTCGGCCTCGCGTACGAGGAGGCCCGCCGCTGCCTCGACGCGCTCCGCCTCCTGCACCGCTCGGGTCAGGGCGCCGCCGCGGAGGACCTCGGCTTTCTGGGCCTGCTGCTCGCCGACGGCCGGGACATCGACGGCTTCGTGGACCGTACGGTCGGCCAGGTCGTCGCCTACGACCGGCGCCGGGGCACCGACCTGGTCCGCACCCTCGACGCGTACTTCGCCAGCGGCATGAGCCCCGCCCGCACCAAGGACGCGCTCCACGTCCACGTCAACACGGTGGCCCAGCGCCTGGACCGGGTCGGCCGGCTCCTCGGCCCCGACTGGCAGTCCCCGGCTCGCGCCCTGGAGATCCAGCTGGCGCTGCGCCTGCACGCGCTCTCCGACGCGGTCGCCGGACGCTGACGTGGGACGGGCCCGTGCCCCGCTCGACAGGGAGCGGGGCGGGGCCGATCCGTACCGTACGGGTCAGGCGTCGGCGCGGACCCGGGCGTCGGGGGCGGTCCGCTCTTCGATCTCCCCGAGGTCGCGGTCGCGGGTCTCCCGGGCGCACACGACGGCGACGACGGTGAGCAGCGCGGCGGCCATCACGTACAGGGAGATCGGGGTCGAGGTGCCGTGGTCGGCGAGCAGCGCCGTCGCGACGAGCGGGGCGGGCGCCCCGGCGGCCACCGAGGAGAACTGGGCGCCGATCGACGCTCCCGAGTAGCGCATCCGGGTCGCGAACATCTCGGAGAAGAAGGCGGCCTGCGGCGCGTACATGGCGCCGTGCAGGACCAGGCCGACGGTCACCGCGAGCAGCAGGCTGCCGAAGGTGCCCCGGTCGATCAGCGAGAAGAAGGGGAACATCCAGGCACCGACGCCGACCGCGCCGATCAGGTACACGGGCCGTCGGCCCAGCCGGTCGGAGAGCGCGCCCCAGAGCGGGATCACGGCGAAGTGCACGGCGGAGCCGATGAGGACGGTGTTCAGCGCGGTCTGCTTGGAGAGCCCGACCTGGGTCGTCGCGTACACGAGGATGAACGCGGTGATCACGTAGTACGAGATGTTCTCGGCCATCCGGGCGCCCATGGCGATCAGCACATCGCGCCAGTGGTGTCTGAGCACGGCCACCAGCGGCATCTTCTCGGCGGCGCCCCCGGGCTCGGACGTGCGCCGCTCGGCGGCGGCGAGGGCCGCCTTGAAGACCGGCGACTCGTCCACGGACAGCCGGATCCAGAGCCCGACGATCACCAGCACACCGGAGAGGAGGAAGGGGACGCGCCAGCCCCAGGAGGCGAAGGCGGCGTCGGAGAGCAGCGCGGTCAGCGCCGACAGCACACCGGTCGCGAGCAACTGCCCGGCGGGCGCCCCGGTCTGCGGCCAGGAGGCCCAGAACCCCCGCCGCTTGGCATCCCCGTGCTCGGACACCAGCAGGACGGCCCCGCCCCACTCGCCGCCGAGCGCGAAGCCCTGCACCAGCCGCAGCACCGTCAGGAGCACCGGGGCGGCGGACCCGATGGTGGCGTGGGTCGGCAGCAGCCCGATCGCGAACGTCGCCCCGCCCATCAGCAGCAGGCTGAGCACCAGCAGCTTCTTCCGCCCGAGCCGGTCCCCGTAGTGCCCGAACACCAACGCGCCGAGTGGTCGCGCGGCGAACCCGACCGCGTACGTCAGGAAGGACAGCAGGGTCCCGACCAGCGGATCGGACTCGGGAAAGAACAGCTTGTTGAACACGAGCGCGGCGGCGGACCCGTACAGGAAGAAGTCGTACCACTCGATGGTGGTGCCGATGAGGCTGGCGGCGACGATGCGCTTGAGGGAACCGGGCGGCGTCGGGGAGGGAGTTGCGGCGGCCATGTGCACCACTTCCAGGCGGGTACGGGGACGTTTCGCTGTCGCCACACCGTAGGAAGGCGCAGATCAGGGGCGTATGTGGTGGGACACCACAGTTCGGGAGGGACGAGTACGCTCAGCCGCCATGGCAACCCCTTGCGGTCCTCCTGGAGGGCGGGGAGGGGGCCGGGGGAGAGGCTGCCTCTGTTGTCCTGGTCCAGGGTGATGTGACGGGTGCGGTGCTGAGTCCCGTGCTGACTCGGTGCTGACCGACTACAGAGCGGAGAAGCGCCGCAGGTATGACGGACCGGGAAGTGCGAGCGGCTGACTGCGACGCTGATTCAGGCCGGGTCGGTACGTGCTGACGCGGTCTGCCGCCCCCTGTTCCCCCGTTCCCCGTTCGTGAGGGCCAACTGGTGGAGCGTGGTGGGGGAGCGAGGCATCCACCCGCACCACACCGGCTGGTGACCTGGTTCGGAGATCCTGTCGCAGTGACGGCGGATGCGGTCGAGGATCTGGTCGGCGGTGCCGTGGCGGACGTGGTCGAAGCTCCACCGCTCGGGTACTCCCGGGACCGATGGGCAGCACCGGTGCGGTCCGCTGAAGGGCCTGGATCTGCGGTTTCTCGTCGGCCGCGAACACCACGGTGTTCGTCGGCGGGGCGAGACACGGGCCGACGACGTCACGGGTCCCGGGTCCTGTCGGTCAGGAACGGGTCCGGGGAGATCTTGAACGTCTCGGTCCGCCACGGTTGCGGGCCGAAGGCGTGCCGGATCCTCAGCCCGCTCGCGGGCGGGATCCCCATGGCCTCGGCCGGTTCCCGCTTGGACCGGTGTGTGCCCGCGGGAGGCGTCTTCGAGGGTGCGGACCACCACCTCTTCCATCTGGGTGTCGGTGACGGTCCTTGGCACTCCGGGCCTCGGCTCGTCCGCGAGTCCGCGAGGCGGTCGCGCGGGAACCGTGTGCGCCAGCGGCGCACGGTGCCTCCGCCGACATCGAGCCGCGCGGTGACCACGGTGTCGTTCCAGCCGGGTATCGCCCATGCTCACAGGACAGCGTGAACGCGTGACTGCCGCAGGCGAACACCGCAATCTGAAACAGGGGACGCCTCACGTGGCGACCCATGACCTTGAAACACAGGTCACCAGCCGAAGCGGCACGCCTGCGACTGCGGCGCGCAGCAACGTGGCGATCGTCGCCCCGCACGAGCGGAACGGCAGGACCAGCGACACCGTGCCACGGACCGCCTGCCGGATTCCGGGCTGGGCATCAGCCGGTGGGGCGGTGCCGAGCACGGTGGTCGGGGCGCCCTGCTCGGCAGCGGTGAGGTTCAGGGCGTAGACGTACTTGACGCTGCCCCAGGCCAGGTAAGAGGTGCTCCAGTACGACTGCGGCGGGGGCTTCCACGGGTCGGGGGTCTGGTCACCCTTCGCCCGGTTCGATGCTGCGGAGACGGCGATGAGCGGGGAGTGGACGAGGTCGTTGACGAACGCCTTGCGCCGAGGGGGTGTCCCACGGGTCGGCGCCCGCCCGCCAGGCTGTGGCCAGCGGCATCACGTGGGCGATGTCGGCCCCGGCCCGAGGCGGTGAGGGTCTGCCGTCGTACTCGCTGCACCAGGTCCCGGACACCGCCCGGCACTCGGCGTCCTGCACGACGTCCTGACCGTCCCGCTTCAGCACCACCTGAGGTTCAGAGTACGGCGGCAACGAGGGTCCCTGCCCCGACGAGGGCGAAGACGCCTCCGATCACTCTGTACGTGATGACACTGCTGGGCCACGATCGGTAGGCATAGGAAAACACCTGACACCGGGCGGCTATTCCTCGGACATCGGTGGCCAGGAGTCCCCCGCCCACAAGAGCGATGCCGCCCCACACCAGCTCAACCACGTGACTGTTCACGACGCGAGGATAGCCAGCCAGCCAGCGTCGTCGGCCGGAGCCCCATCAGTGATCCGCCGAACATGCTCTGGTGATCCGAGTCGGAGACGTCATGGTGGATAGCCCTCCCGGCTCTCGCTGCGACCAGGAGAGATGATCGCGGGGTCGCGGGCCACGGTGATGCGTGCGGATCTGGAACGCCCTGGACGCCAAGATGAGTGAGTACCGGGTGCGGCAGCGGCTGCGGGATTCCTTCTCCACGCGCCACACGTCGATCATCATGATCGACCGCGAAGCACCCTGCCGCACACCCTGCTCGACCGCCATCCCGCACCGCGCGCTCCCCGGCTGGAGGAACTGCTCGCTCCGCTCACCTCCGCCGGGCACGGCTCGTGCGCGCCGCCCGGCGTCATGTCGCCGCACTCCGCCGAACCGCCCCCGAACCGGCCCGCATCCAACTGATGTCGGCGACCTGTCCGGAGGAGTGCGAGCACCTGATGAACACGGACCTGCGCGACTCCGTGCTCGCCACCATCGGCTGCTGCCGCGTGCCCGGTTACGCGGCCTGGCTCCCGGAGAAGGACCTCACCGAGGCCTACGGGCTCCACCGGGCCCAGCTCCAGCACATCCTCGCCCGCCGTCCCGGCCCCGAGGGCAGCCGTTCGCCGCTGAAGAGCCCCTCCTACATCTGGCATGGCCCTGACCGCTGTCCATCCGCGCGCCCGTCCGGTCGTCCGTCCGGTCGTCCTCCACCGCGACACCGATGTGGCGATCGGCTCGGCGTGCGGGCTGGTTCGCGCCGGGCGCGGCGCGCGCAGCGACCACCTCGACCCGCCTGAGGTGGGCCGCCAACTGACCTCCGCCACCCCTACCGCGCTGGAGCGGCTACGGGCCTTCCGGGCAAGCGCGGAGACCGGGGTCCGCTGCCTGGACGTCACCTTTGAGGAGCTGACGCGGGCGCCGCAGAGCGGGTGCGCACGTGGCTCGGCCTGCCCGTCACCACAGCGCTCCGGGAACACTGGCGGGCCGACCTGTCCCACCGCCCCGTTTACCGCACGAGTACCCCGCCGCCTGTGCGGACTGCCTCAGATGGAGAGCCCCGGGGGGGGCCTGACGGCACCTCCCCGCAGAGAGGTGCCCCTATGCACGAGCTCCCCTGCCGCCCCGGCCCGCCGCTCGCCCATCCCTTCGCCCGGCGGAACTGCCTGGAACCGCTGCCGCACACCGGTCTCCTGGAACAGGACCGGATGGCTGTCGTCACGATGCCCCAGCGGCGACCTGGCCCACCTCGCCGTACGGCACGCCGATGTCGTACGGGTCCTCACCGGCCGGCGGTTCAGCCGCCGCGCCGTGCTCACCGTGCCGGGCGGCCCCCACATGACCCGCGCCGACCTCGACGGACCGAGCCTCCTGGGTCTGGATCCGCCCGACCACACCCGGGTCCGACGGCTCTACGCACCAGCCCTGCACCCGGCCGCCGTCGAGACGCTGCACCCCTCCGCCGAAGCACGGGTGGAACGCCTGCTGGACGGCGTCGACGCCCTGGGCGCCGGGGCCGCCCCGTCGACCCGCACCAGAACTTCTCCCTGCCGCTGGCCACCGGGGTCGTCCGCGACCTGCTCGGCGCGCCCACGGGGAGCGCCTGCTGTTCGACGGGCCCCGGCCAGGTGGTGGGCTCGCCCCAGGCGAGGGCCTGTTGCGCACCCTCCTGCGGAGCCGTCGCGCCGGGGCCCTGCCCCGTACCGAACTGCTGGCCACGGCCATCAACCCGTACGTGGCCGGGCACGCGACCGTGGTCGCTGCCCTCAGCAACGGGCTGCTCCAACTGCGCGCTGACCGGCCGCGGTGGCGTCTACTGTGCCGGGATCCGGCCCTGGTCGACCGGGCCGTCCACGAGATCCCGCGCTTCGACGCGATCGCCGACGCGGCGCTGCCCTGGCTGGCCACGGCCGACGTTCGCGTCGGCAATACGCTCGTCCGCGCCGGGGAGGCCGTGCTCCCCTCCCACACCCATGGGGACCGGGACCCCCGGGTCTCCTCGGACCCGGGCGTCTTCGACCTCACGCGCGTTCCCGGCCCGCAGCTGGCCTTCGGCCACGGTCCCGACCGCTGCGTGGGCGCGCGGCTCGCGGTCCTGGAGTTCCGCACGGCCTTCCTGGCGCTCCTGCGTCGCTACCCCGGCCTCACCCTCGCGGGCCCGGCGGAGGAACTGCCCTTCCTCGACGGATCCCTGATCGGCGGAGTCTCCGAGCTGCCGGTGACCATTCCCGGTCCGGCCCTGGGGGCGGACAGGTCCGGGCTGCCGGGGGGACTGACCACGCGACGGGTCCCGGCCTTTGAGAGCACCGGGGCAGGCGCGGCGGGAGGCGGCCCCCGCTGGCGTGGGTATCGGCCTCAGCGTCGGGTGGAGCGCCGCGGGAGGGTTCAGTGGGTGCTCACGGCGCGGAAGCGGATCCTTCTGGCGGTGGTCGGTGGTCGGTGGTCGGTGGTCGGTGGTCAGGGGTGGGTGACCCGGCGCGGTCTCGTGACGCGGTCACCGAGCCGGATGACGGTGATGTCGAGCTGGCCGTGCCCGTCTTCCCATCCCGCGACCGCTTCACAGCCCTGGGCCTCCAAGCCTCCCGCTCCGGCGTCGTCACCGAGGGGCATCAGTGCCACCTCGCCATCGGTGCAGAAGTAGCCCAGGTGTGAACGGAGTCCGGGGTGGGTGATCGCGGCCAGTTCCTCCTCCCAGTCCTCCTGCCACACCGCCGCGTACGGCGTCCCGTATTCCTCTCCTGTTGCTTCCTCGGGTCCGGTCGTACGGAACAGGAGGTCCTCGGGGCCGTGGCCGGTGATGAGGGCGACCCTCAGCGCGTCGAGAAGGGTGCCGTCGGAGACCAGCCTGGGGAGGTAGACCGTCCAGGTACCGGCGAGAGCGGGATCGGCGAGATCCACCCCGTACCGCTCCGCCAGCGCCGCGAGATCGGCACCCCACACCAGGCCCTGGTCGAAGCAGACGTCCGGCAGAGCGGCGGCGAAGTCCGCCGGAAGCGCCGTCGCCTCACCCGGCGGTACCCAGAGCTCGAAGACCGATCCGGCCGCGTCGAAAGGCTGAGGCCGCACCGCGCCATGGATCAGGAAGTGCTCTCCGGCAACCGGCTCGGCACCGCTCAACACCGCAGGGCGCACCCAGGCGGGATCCTGGCGGAACCCGGACTCGTCCAGCGCGTTGCCACCCAGGCAGACGGCGTAGACCGAGGCCGGGTCGAACGCGTCCAGGGGACTGCCGACGAGAACGGCGAAGGCGTCCGCGAGCTGCCGGTCCCAGTCCGCCCGCCGCTCCCCGCTGTCCTGCGGCTCGGTCGAGGACGGGGGTATCGGGGCGGCCGACTGGGCTGTGAGGGAGGAAAGTTCGGTCATGGGGGCACCGTAGCGGCACCCTCCGACAACCGGGGCGCATGTCCGATGTCAGGGACGTACCGCACCGGATGCGTTCGAAGGCGGCCTCGGCGATCGCCGTGCCAGCGGAGTTCAGGAGACGCCCTGACGCTCCGAACTCACGGCCACGGCGATGGCCTTCGCGCCGACCGCCCACAACACGCTGTGGGACATGCCCGCGTACCAGCCGTACTTCGGCGCGGGCATCGCGTTCCACCTCATGCGCCGCTTCGGCCCGTCCGCCCCGCTGTGGGTCCTGATCGCAGCATGTCAGGTCCTGGCCCAGCGCCATCTACCGGCACGCCTCGCGGAGAACTTGTCCCCTGGCGCTCAGGCCGTCGCCCTGTGGCTGACTCAACTGACCGTCTTCGCCGCACTCGCCGCTCTGGCCCTGATCGCGCTGAGCGCGCCCGACCTGCGGCGCGAGACCGTATGGCTGAGGGAGGCCGCCGCTCTGACGTATCCGCTGTACCTGCTGCACATGTCGATCGGCATCGTCCTGGTGAAACGCCCTGCGGACGGCCATGCCCCCGCCGGCCGCCGCAGCGGTGTCGCTGGCCGTCATTCGCAGGACGGCCTGCCTCCTGCACCGGTTGGACGAACGCCCCCTGGCCCGCTGGCTCAGGACTCGGCTGCTGCGCGGGCTCGACCATGTAGGGAACCTGGACGGCGCACACGTACCGGCCAGCCAGGCTCAGACCCATTCCGACGGACCGGTGACCGGTGGCGCCGTGATCGTCGCAGGTCGCCAGGTCGCCAGGTCGCCAGGTCTCAGTCCTGGACCGGCCCTGGCCGAGCGGTCGGCCGCCCCGGGCGAGCCCGGACAACCGCGCTCGCCGTCGGCCGAGCCCCCGGGCCACCCCGGCGCCGCAGGACCTCCAGCACCGGCGCCCCTGCCGCACGAACTGTTCACACCCCTCTCCCGGAACGCTGACCAACCGGCCTGGAACCCGGCGCCCCGGCGTCGAGGAGAAGCGCTTCCGCTCCCGGTGGACCTCGCTGAGCACCGTGACGAACGGACCCGGTGGGTCGCCCCGGCTCGGGTCAGGTGAGGTTCTGCTCCAGGGCGGCGAGGTAGCGTCCGATCGCGTGGTCGCGTACGCCGTCGGTGGCCGGGGCGAACGCGTCGGCGGTCAGGCCCCTGGCCCGGTCGGCGAGCCCGGCGACCAGGCCCATGGAATCGCGCAGACGGCCGGAGGAATCGATGTACTTCAGCGTCTCGACGTGGGTGTAGACCGGCTCCGGAGGCAACTGCGGCACGATGTCGTTGTTGTTCACGAACCGGTACAGGCGTCCCTTGAAGCCCTTGTCGCAGGCGGCGGCGAGAAGCCGGTCGCAGGTGCGGGGCTGGCCGAACGTGACGACCCCGTCGGCCCGCAGGCGCGGGTCCTCCAGATACATCCGGGTGGCGGCCAGCATCGCCAGGGCTCCACCGAGGCTGTGGCCGGTGAACCACACGGACCGCCCTCCGCCGCCCAGCTCGGCGTGGGTGCCCCGGAGTTCGGGGAAGACCGACTCCAGCGCCTCGGCGAAGCCGTAGTGGACGTAGCCGGTGCGGGCGGGGCCGGGCCAGGGCGGAGTGGAGGAATCGGAGAGCCAGTCGCGGATCTCCGCCGGTTCCGTGCCACGGAACGCCGTCACGATCATGTCGTCGCTGGCCATCGTGTACGCCTGGGTGTCCTTCAGCGGGAAGGGCGGCGTGAACCGGGTCTGGTGATGACGTACCTGGCCGAAGCCCCAGGCGCGGGCTTGCCGCTCGATGGCGGCTTCGTCCTCGTAGGCGAGCTCCGACGCCTTCGCCAGCCAGTAGGCGTGCGCGACGCTGTAGCTCTTCGCCCGGTGGTCGAAGGCCGTGGGTAGCGGCAAGACGATCCCTCCTGCGGACGGCCGACGGCACCGGAACGGCACCGTCGACGCGGACAACGACCTCCGTCGTACCCGGGCATCCGCCGCCACCGCGTACGGCGCGCCCGGACGTCACCCCGAAAGACCACGGAACCGCCCCCGCGCCACCACCACAGGCCGAGCCGCACTCCCCGGGGCCTTGCTCACCCGTCGGCCCGTCGTCGGCCGCCTCGCCCGGCTCGTCGGCCTGCTCCTGGCGGCCCCCGTCCTGACAGCGGCGACGGGCAGCCCGCCTGGCGGGGAAGCCGCACCAGGAACACCGTCCTCACGGTCAGGTGGCACCGGGAAGCAGATGCGGCCCGGCTCGACCAGGTTCTCCTGGTGTTCGTTCCTGATGCGTCCGCTCGAAAGGCTGCCGCTCGGCAGCCGTCGCAGTCCGCTGGCCCAGGACCAGCAGGGCCGCAGCCGCGAGCGGGAGAACGGGTACGGATTTCGAGTTCATGATCATGCCCAGCCCCTCGGTTCCCCCGATCAAGGACACCACCCGCCAGACACTCGTTCCGGTGTATCCGCTGCACCATCCCGGACAAGGAACCATCGGGCGCGCGCGATCGCCCGGAGCCCGGCGTCCACGGCGGTCGGCCACCGCATTTCGACCACACCATCCCCCGCTCCCTCGTGAAGGACGGGGGTCGCCCGCGTCTCGCGTTAGCGTGTGCGGGCATGACAGTACTGATCATCGGAGCCACCGGGTTCCTGGGGACCGAGCTGGTGCGTCAGGCACCGGCTCTCGGTCACACCACGGCCGCGACGTTCAACTCCCGTCCCGGCAGGGCTTCCGGGACTTCGTGGCACCACCTCGACCTGCGCGACCCCCGCCGTCTCGACGATCTCCTCGACTCGGTGGCCCCGCGTGCCGTCATCAACGCCTCCAGCGGTGATGACGACTGGGCTGTCACCGCAGACGGCTCGGTCCGCCTGACCCGGGCGACGGCCCGGCGGAAGATCCGTCTGGTGCACGTGTCGAGCGACGCCGTCTTCTCAGGCCGCCACGTCCACTACGCGGAGACAGCGCTCCCCGACCCCGTCACCCCCTACGGGGCCGCGAAGGCCGCCGCCGAGACGGCGGTCCGGCTCCTGCACCCTTCCGCGGTGGTGGCGAGGACCTCGCTCATCATCGGCAGCGGCGGATCGGAGCACGAGCGCGTCGTGCACGAACTCGCCACCGGCAGAAGGGAAGGCGCCCTCTTCACGGACGACGTCCGCTGCCCCGTACACGTGGTCGATCCGGCGGCGGCCCTCTGGGAACTGGCCGCCTCCGACGAGACCGGTGTCTTCCACCTGGCCGGACCCGACGCCCTCAGCCGCTACGCCCTCGGCGTCCTCGTCGCCCGCCGCGACCGGATCGACCCGGCCAGGCTTCCGGCAGGACTTCGCGCGGACACGCGCTTGCCGGGAGCTCTCGACGTACGCCTCGACAACCGGGCCACCCAGCGCAGGCTGACCGTCAGGCTCCGCGGTGCCACCGAGTTCCTCGCCGGAGCGTGAGGAGTCACCAGGCTGATGACCGCCCTGCCCCTCCAGGAAGCTTCAGCCGGTCCGGTCCGGTCAGGGCGGTGCGCGGGCACGTCGTCGCGGACCTTCCGGCCATCGCTCTCACCCTGGCCGGAGTTCCCGCGTGCCCGAGGGTCCCGTCGCCCACAGCGAACTCGCTGCCCCGACCAGCCGGTTCGAATGCGAAGAGGTCGCGGAGAAGCACGACCTCGGGTGCGGGATCATCAAGCCCGACCTCGCTCCCGGTACGCCTCCGGGTCGGGACCTGGGCCAGAAGGCCGATGCCCTCGGCAAGAAGATCGACCAGGCCCAGATCATCGGGTTGCTCACCTGACCCGCAGGACAGCGTCCCTCCGCTGGCCGACCTACCACGGGCCCGGTACCCGGCCTGGCCACGAAGGCGGCCCCGACCGGACAGACACCCTGGTCGGGGCCGTGGTGCGTCCGGGTCAGTAGCACCTCACATCGGGGGGACCGGGCTGGAGGGGTGGGCCTCGGCCCGCGCGTCCGGCCGCCCGTGCTCGCGCCAGGCGCGCTCCCACATCCGGGTCAGTGCCGGATAGACGACCAGATACCGGAACGGCGCGATGAGGGCCATGTAGAGGCTCCCGAACCGCCCGTTGGGCTTGACCAGGACCGCCATCCGCAGTTCGTACTCCCCGTCACCTCCTGGCGCGGGTGCCCACCCCAGGTGCATCAGGGAGTGGCCGGTGCCGTTCGCGAGTTCCCGCACGGATTCGCGGGGCAGGTCGTAGAGCGGAGTGAAGGGGCTGCCGCCGGGCTCCGGCGCGACGGGCGCGTTCCGCAGATCGTCCGGGAGCCGTTCGCGCAGTGACCCGGCGCGGCCCCCGAGGCCCGCCTCCGGCCGGTCCCAGCCGAACAGCCTGCCCAGCTTCCAGCGCACGGCGAAGAGGAACCGCACCGCGGGCGGTTGCCGGGCGAGGCCGCCGTGCGCGCGCATCGCGGCGAGCATCACGGGGAAGTCGTCGGGCCCGGCGCCGGGGGTGCGGAAGGACCACACGTCCTCGACCCCGAAGTCGGGTGCGACGGCGTGGATCCGCCACGGATGTTCGGTGTGTGCCGTACGGGGAAGCCTCATGGCGCTGTTCTCCCTCTCCCTTTGTACGCTGGCGTACAGAACGAATCCTAGGCACTGATATACGGAGCCGTATATCAGTGCACCGAGTGAGGTGGAGCACACCATGGGCGCAGCTCGCACGCCGCGTGAGCGCTGGGTGGAGGAGGGTCTGCGGGCCCTCGCCGACGGCGGTGCGGACGCCGTCCGCATCGAGGTCCTCGCCAAGCGGCTCGGCGTCACCAAAGGGGGGTTCTACGGGTACTTCGCGGATCGCGACGCACTGCTGACGGCCATGCTGGACTCCTGGGAGCGGGAGAGCACCGACGAGGTGATCGCGCAGGTCCAGCGCGAGGGCGGCGACCCGAAGACGAAGGTCCAGCGCGCGGGCCTGCTGACCTTCTCCGACGAACTGCTCCCCGTCGACCTCGCGGTACGCGACTGGGCCCGCCGCGATCCGTCCGTGGCGGAGCGCCTGCGGCGCGTCGACAACCGGCGCATGGAGCTGTTGCGCGAGATGATCGGCACCTTCTGCACCGACCCCGACGAGGTGGAAGCCCGCAGCCTGCTGGCGTTCTGCATGACAGTGGCCCGCCACACCCTGGCCGCCGACCACAACGGCCGTACCCGGCTCGAAGTCCTCCAGCGCGCGGGCGATCTGATCCTGGACCGCCCCCCGACGGGCTGAGGCGGCGCCGCCGGGGCGACAGCACGGCTCATGCCCCGTGGGCGCCCCGGCACGCCCCGCCGCACCCGTCCGGGGTAGTCCGGGCCGGTCCGGGCGGGTGTTCCGCCGTTCTCGTCGTACGTCGACAGGGCGCGGGCTTCCACGGACGTCCGGGAGCCTGCTGACAGCACCCGGACTCATCGCCCTGATCCAGACCCCCGTCAGCGCCCCGGATCATCGCTCGTACGGGCAAAGGGTGTTGAGGATCAGGCAATCATTGGCCGGATCCCTGAGGCGTGTTGCAGAAGGTTGCGTCTGGTCGGGTCAGGACTGAGTCTGTGGCGTTCCTGATCCTGCGGCGAGGTCGAGGGCGAGGGCGAGGTTGTGCGTGTGGGCGACGGTCTGGAGCCAGCCGGGCCCGGGGTGTGTGAGCGGTACGGGTATCCGCATGACCGCGTAGGTGGTGAGTCCCCAGGCCAGGATGGGGCCGGAGTCGTACCGGCGGGACGAGACGCGGCCCCGCGAGAGCGCCGGTGAGTCCGCCGAGGCTGCTCGCCGCCATGACCGGCCCGAGGCCGGTGCCTGGCCCGCAGGGTGACGAGAAGGTGGTGGGCGAGCAGGGTGCTGGTCAGGGCGGTAGCGGTGCCGGGGCGGCCAGGACCGAGAGCGGAGGGCGCGGAACGGGGGGCGCGTACGGAGTGGGCGAGGCCCTCTTGGATCTCCGACCACACCGACTGTCGTGCCGCCCGGCATCGGGCTGGTGCCGGTAGTGACCGTGTCCGGGAGGCGCACCACGCGGCGACGAGGTAGGCGGGGGTGTCGGCGAGCAGGGTGCGAGCTGGCCGGGCCACGGCGGCGAGCACGGATCCGACCCCGCCCCGCCCCGATGGCTCTGGCGACGGTGGTCACGGCCGTGATCCGCGTATTGGTGCGGTGAAGTCGACCGGGGCCTCCAGGGGCAGGCACGACGGAGGTCATCGATGCGGCGTCCCACAGGACGGAGAGGGAGCCCAGCACGACGGCGGCGCCGTAGAGCAAGGGCATTGCCAGCGCGCCGAGGACGGCCGCTGCCGGGATCACGCCCCCACGGCTGCTGCCACCAGATCCGTGGTGACCAGGACGGCCCGCGCCGGTCGGGCGCCGCTCTTCGCGGCGCCCTCCGGGCAGTCCTCAGGACGAAGCGGCCACCCCGATCACGGCGCGGACCTGGGCGATGATGTCCAGACGGTTGCGGACGAACTCCGGGTCGGTGACCGTGCCCGTCGCCGGGTCGGCGTTGTTCGCGCCGAACTGCAGGACCGGGGTGTGGACATGGCCGCCGGGCAGGTCCGGCAGGCCCAGCCGGTCGCGCAGCAGGGTGGCGCGGTAGGCGATCTCGTTGGAGAGGTAGTTCCCGCCGCCGCCCGCGCGGGCGGCCGAGCCGGTGGTGGGTCCGTCGGCACGGTTCACCGGCGCGCTCGCCCCGGCCGGTACCTCGGTCACCGTGGTGTTGTCGTACACCGGGAACGGTCCGGTGTCCGCCGCCACGATCGCCCGGTACGGGAGGGTCGTCGTCGTCCACTGGGGCTGCGTGGCCGGGTCGGCCACCGGAACCGTCTCCGTCCGCGAGAGGTTCTCGTTGTCGGGGAAACCGCCGCGCCAGGCCCCGTTGTGGCGCTCGATGTCGAACCGGCCGACCCGCCCCTGACTGACCGTCGTGAACAGGTCCACCTCCGGCAGGTGCGCGCGCAGCGTCCGCTCCACGCTCCCGTCGGCGAAGTCCTGCCAGCGGACCGGGAAGACGGCTGTCTCGATCCGGGCGAGGCCACCGTCCGCCGTACGGATCAAGGTGCCGTCCAGGGCCAGCGCGGTGGCGCCGGAAGGGTTGCTGATCCGGGTGTCCCGGTCCAGCGTGAAGGGGTCGAAGCCCGTCATGAGGACCCGCTTGACGGCCTTGTTCTTCTTGCCCTTCCCCGGGTAGCGGATCGAGTCCTGGCCTCGCGAGGACCGTTCGAGCCGGTCGAGCAGACGCGCCCGCGCGGTGTCGTCGAGGGCGAATCCGGCCTGCCAGGACCGCAGTTCGCGGGTCATGCCGAGCCGTGCCCAGTACAGCGGCCGGTCGTCGTCCCGGCTGAGATCGCCACGGGCGGGCCCCCGCCCCTGCGCCCGGTCGACGGCGCGTCGCCACAGCCCCGCGCCCTGGCGCTCGACGGTCCGCTCGGCCTCCCGGTAGGAGTCGGCGTCCGCCAGCGCGTCCGCGAACTCCCGTGCCACGGCGTCGAACCCGCTGCGGCGCAGGATCTCCTGGGGCGCGGCCCGATCGAGCCGGGTCTCCTCGACGGTGACCGGCGCGGCGCCCGTGGCCGGGGCGGTGGCCGAGGCCGGTGGCGTTCCGAGGACGAGCGCGGTACTGGCCAGGGCGAGACCGAGCGAGACAGGGCGTATCCGTGGCACGGGGGTCCTTCCGTCGGGGGTCCGCGAAGTATCCCGGCTCCCTTCCGGCCCCGCAACCATGTGCCTGCCTCAGCCGTCCCACTCACCACAGCTGCCCCAATCACCCCTATCGCCCCAGCGGCCTCTGTCCCGTGGTCGGGTGGACGGAGCGGGTCCGTCCGTGGCGCCGTGATTCCGGTGGCGCTGGTGAAAGCGGAAGCCTGGGGCCGTCGATGAGACGGTCCGACTCGACGCGCCCGGTTCGGTGGGGAACGCGCGGGCGCGGCTCACCGCCCCGACGCTGTCCGGGACAGGTCCTCCCCAAGGGCCTCGCCCGTCTGGCTGAGGCGGTCAATGATGGCGTCGGTGTGCTTCACCCGCTCGGGCATCGGGAACGTACGGGGCGGGCAGCGGGAACTGACCCTCTGGCACAGGCGTCGGCCGTATCGCGGGCGTGCCGGAGCCCGCCCGGGGCCGGTGCGGAGCCCGGTGTCCGGGGCGCGGGCGGGTCTAGGTTGTCCGGGCATGAGCGTCAATCGTGATGACGGGCCGGGAATGTTCACTGCGCGGCGCCGTCTGGTGCGGGCGGGGCTGGGAGGGCTGGCGGCATTGGTGGCCGGTCTGGTGTGCGGGCCGTCGGCGATGTCCGGCGCGCGGCCCGTACCGGTGGCCGCCGTCGGGTCGAGGCCCTCGGGACCTGCGCGGGCGTGGCGGGAGCTGTCGGAGGGGAACGTGCGGTGGCGGACGTTCCACGAGAGCCATCCGGACCGGGCCGTCGATGTGCGCAGGGCCCTGGTGGGCGGGCAGCATCCCTTCGCGGTGGTGCTGGGGTGCGTGGACTCGCGGGTGCCGCCCGAGCTGGTCTTCGATCAGGGGCTGGGTGATCTGCTGACCGTGCGGTCGGCGGGCGAGGTCCTGGACGAGGCGGTCCTGGGCAGCATCGCCTACGGCGTGCTGGAGCTCGCCGTCCCGCTGATCGTCGTCCTGGGCCATCAGGGGTGCGGGGCGGTCGCCGCGGCCGTCCACGCCGACGACGGCGCGGAGCTTCCGGCCCACATCGGCTTCCTGGCGGACCGGATCCGCCCGGCGATCGACTACCGGCTCCACGGCGAGGCGCGGGTGGACGCGGCGGTCACCGAGAACGTACGGCGGGTGCGGGACCTTCTGGTGGCGGAGCCGGATCTCGCCGTCCGGATCGCCGACGGGCGTCTCGCGGTGATCGGCGCCCGGTACGAGCTGACCAGCCAGCGGGTGCACAAGGTCTCCTGACCGGCCTCCGGCGCCGGTGGCCGCCGCTGATCCACGAGTACGCGACCGACCGGCTCCCAGCCCTTCGGCCACGCCGTCCATCAGCTCACCCTGGACACCCGGCCGGGCGGCTCTCTCGCCTCGCCTCGACCGCTGCCATCCCGCTTCTCACCTTCAGGTCTTGAGCGGCGGGAAGCGAGCCGGGACCTGACTGGCCCCGACCGCTCGGCGCAGGCAAGGACGTTGTCGGCGCTCGCGGTCCGGACGTCGACCGCCACGGTCAAGGACGCACTGATGCCCGCGCCGGGGGCATGGTCGCTGTTCAAGCGCTACTCGACCACCACGGGAGAGTTCCTCGACGATCCCGAAGCCGCGCCCCACACGGGATTTGTCCGTGCGGACTGCCGCACCTGGCTCACCCGAGCCGAGCCCCCATGCCCGAGAGCGCTGCGGTGATGCCCTTGCCGAGGCCGCCTCCGCAGCGTCCAGGAGCTCATGGCGAGCACGGTGCCGTACGCGGTCGGCCGTTACCCGGTCGATGTCGTCGCCCCGACCGCCCGTGAACCTGACAGCCGACTCGCCACCATCCTGCTGTACGGCTCGGGTGCCGGGGTGCCGGGGTGCCGGGGTGCCGGGGTGCCGGGGTGCCGGGGTGCCGGGGTGCCGGGGTGCCGGGGTGCCTGGCGGTCCGGAGGACCGTAGGCCTGGAAGTGCTGGTTCGTCACCGGTCACTCCGCTGCGGAACGCCTGCACCCCTCCACCGAGCAGGAGGAGGCCGCGTTCCTCCGTCTCCGCCGGGGACTGCGCCGGGCCCTGCCTCAGACACCTAGTACTCCAGCAGGATTTCGCTGTCTGAGCTGTGGCTTTCACCGGGCGGCGGGAGTGTAGTGGGCTGATAGGTGGTCGGGGGCGGTCTCATGG
>NZ_JBHYZW010000007.1:163330-304016 GCF_042754005.1 Streptomyces sp. NPDC059247 | reverse complement strand
GACATCATCCTGTCCAACAACGGCTACAACGTCGTCAACATCGGCATCAAACAGCCCGTCTCCGCGATCCTCGAAGCCGCCGAGGAACACCGCGCGGACGTCATCGGAATGTCCGGCCTCCTGGTGAAGTCCACCGTGATCATGAAGGAGAACCTGGAGGAACTGAACCAGCGCGAGCTGGCCGCCCGGTATCCCGTGATCCTCGGCGGCGCGGCCCTGACCCGCGCCTACGTCGAACAGGACCTCCACGAGATCTACCAGGGCGAGGTCCGCTACGCCCGCGACGCCTTCGAGGGACTGCGCCTCATGGACACGCTGATCGCCGTCAAGCGGGGCGTCCCCGGAGCCGTACTCCCCCCGCTCAAGCAGCGCCGGGTCGCCAAGCAGGACGCGGCCGTCCTCCGGGTCGCCGAGCCCGAGCCCGGTGGCCGCTCGGACGTCTCCGTCGACAACCCCGTGCCCACCCCGCCGTTCTGGGGCACCCGGGTCGTCAAGGGCATCCCGCTGAAGGACTACGCCTCCTGGCTCGACGAGGGCGCCCTCTTCAAGGGGCAGTGGGGCCTCAAGCAGAACCGGGCCGGTGACGGCCCCAGCTACGAGGAACTGGTCGAGACGGAGGGCCGCCCCCGGCTGCGCGGCTGGCTGGAGCGCCTGCACACGGAGAACCTCCTGGAAGCGGCCGTCGTCCACGGGTACTTCCCCTGTGTCTCCAAGGGCGACGACCTGATCCTCCTGGACGAGGCGGGCAACGAGCGGACCCGCTTCACCTTCCCCCGCCAGCGCCGGGGCCGCCGCCTCTGCCTCGCGGACTTCTTCCGCCCGGAGGAGTCCGGCGAGACCGATGTCGTCGGCCTCCAGGTCGTCACCGTCGGCTCGAAGATCGGCGAGGCCACCGCCGAGCTCTTCGCCTCCGACTCCTACCGCGACTACCTCGAACTCCACGGCCTCTCCGTGCAGCTGGCCGAGGCCCTCGCCGAGTACTGGCACGCGCGCGTCCGCGCCGAGCTGGGCTTCGCGGGCGAGGACCCGGCCGACGTCCGGGACATGTTCGACCTGAAGTACCGGGGCGCCCGCTTCTCCCTCGGCTACGGCGCCTGCCCCGACCTGGAGGACCGCGCGAAGATCGCGGAGCTGCTGCGTCCCGAGCGGATCGGCGTGCACCTCTCGGAGGAGTTCCAGCTCCACCCGGAGCAGTCCACCGACGCCATCGTCATCCACCACCCCGAGGCGAAGTACTTCAACGCCCGCTGACACGGGGACGCGGGGGCGCGCGGACTCCGACGGAGACCCGCGCGCCGACTCCCGGCCGGGCGTACGAGGACCGGCTCCGGGCCAGGCGTACGTACGCCGATCCCGGGCCGGACGCGCACGAGCCGACTCCGGCCGGGCGTGCACGAGCCGACTCCGGCCGGGCGCACCCGTGGCGGCGGCGCGGGCCGCGCCCGCGCGCCGGACCCGGCCCCGGGCGCGTCCACCGGCCCCGGACGTACGGATACCGGCCGGACGGCCCCGCCCGTACCGGCCGGACGGTGACCGCCGATCCCGGCCGGAATCAAATCCGCGCGCCTCCGGTGATCCGGACGTACACTGGTCGGTCCAGTGCAGGCCGGTCTCCCTCCCCGTACCGGGGAAGGGGGCCGGCCTTCTCGTCCCCCATGGAGGTGTGCCGGATGACCAGTACGGTCCCCGCTTCCCTTGTCCGTACCGACGGCAGCTCCGCCCTGCAGGCGGTCTTCCTCGACATGGACGGGACCCTCGTCGACACCGAGGGCTTCTGGTGGGACGCGGAGGTCGAGGTCTTCGCCGACCTCGGACACCGGCTGGACGAGGCCTGGCGGGACATCGTCGTCGGCGGTCCGATGACCCGCAGCGCGGGCTACCTCATCGAGTCCACCGGCGCCGACATCACCCTCGACGAGCTGACGGTCCTGCTCAACGAGAAGTTCGAGCAGCGCATCTCGGGCGGTGTCCCGCTGATGCCCGGCGCCGAGCGGCTGCTCGCCGAGCTGGCCCGGCACTCCATCCCGACCGCCCTGGTCTCCGCCTCGCACCGGCGGATCATCGACCGGGTCCTGCACTCCCTCGGCCACGACCGCTTCACGCTCACCGTCGCCGGGGACGAGGTCACCCGGACCAAGCCGCACCCCGAGCCGTATCTGACGGCCGCCAGGGGAGTGGGCGCGGACCCGGCGCTCTGCGCCGTCGTGGAGGACACCGCGACCGGTGTGGCGGCGGCCGAGGCGGCGGGCTGCCGGGTCGTGGCGGTGCCCTCCGTCGCCCCGATCGCCGCCTCTCCCGGCCGGGTCGTCGTCCGCTCCCTCGAAGAGGTCGACGTGCCGTTCCTGCGCACATTGATCACCAGGGGCTGAGGATTTCCTGAACCTTCCCGGAGGAATGCCCTTTCCGCCGGGGAAAGCGATCAGGCCATTCGCCGAAAAGCACCCCGGGTGACCTTGGTCACCCAGAGTGCTCACCGGTGGGTGGCCTTCTTCGTGCCCCGCACCCGGAACGCACCGATATCGGTGCCCGCATGTGTCCCGATTCGATCACTGCTGTCCGCATCCCCCGACGCATGACTATCGCATCCCACGCATTCATCATCACTCTGCGATTACCCCTCCGCCGGGCCCCGCACCGCTTCCCGTACGGAAATGGCGACGCCGCCCACTAATCTTTCGCGAGTACTTCGCCGCATCACCGTACGCACCGGCGCACCCCCGAGCCGCCGTGCGCACCGGACCGGTCGTGACACCGACCCGATCGCTCCCGCCCCGACCGGGCGGCCCCCGGCGAAGCCCGACCGCCGCACCCCCCGTGCCGGATGAGGAGACCGTCCCTGATGAACCGCAAGATCCTGGTGCTGCCGGCCGTGGCCGGAATGCTCGTCCCCCTCCTCACCGCCTGCGGCGGCACGGAGAAACAGGGCGCGATCATCGTCGGCACCACGGACCAGTTCATCGCCACCGCGAACTCGCCCGCCCCGCTCGACCCGGCCTTCGCCTACGACACCGGCGCCTGGAACATCCTGCGCCAGACCGTCCAGACCCTGCTGCACGTGCCCCGCGGCGGCGGCGAGCCCGTCCCCGAGGCCGCCGAGAGCTGCGGATTCTCCGACAGGTCCAGCGAGAGCTACCGCTGCACGCTCCGCCCCGGCCTCACCTTCGCCGACGGCACGCCCCTCACCGCCGAGGACGTGAAGTTCTCCGTCGACCGCGTCCTGAAGATCAAGTCGGACAACGGCACGGCCGCCCTCCTCTCGAACATCGACACCGTCGAGACCCGGGGCTCCGACCAGGTCGTCTTCCACCTCAAGGCGCCCGACGCCACCTTCCCGTACAAGCTCTCCACCCCGGTCGCGGGCATCCTCAGCAAGGACAAGTACGCCGCGGGCAAGCTCCGCGAAGGCTTCGACGTCGACGGCTCGGGCCCGTACACCGTGAAGACCGACCGCGACGGCGGGAAGGCCACCCGCTTCGTCTTCACCAGGAACCCCGCCTACAAGGGCGACATCACCCCGCGCAACGACAAGGTCGAACTGCGCTCCTTCGCCGACGCGGACGCCATGGGCAAGGCCCTGGACGGCAAGGGCATCGACATGATGGCCCGCTCCCTCTCCCAGCGGCAGATCAAGGACCTCACCGAGAAGCCCCGGGAAGGCATCGAGCTGGTCGAGGTCCCCAGCCTGGAGATCCGCTACCTCGGCTTCAACACCAAGGCCCCCTCCGTCAAGGAGAAGGCCGTCCGCCAGGCCATGGCCGCCGTCATCGACCGGGGCGCCCTCGTCAACCTGGTCTACGGCCCCACCGCCGAACCGCTCTACTCGCTGATCCCCTCCAGCATCACCGGCCACGCCACCCCCTTCTACGACAAGTACGGCGAGCCCGACCGAGACCGCGCCGCCGAGATCCTCAAGGACGCGGGCGTGAGGACCCCGGTGAAGATCACCCTGAACTACACCACCGACCACTACGGCGCCGAGACCGCCCAGGAGTTCCAGACCCTCAGGAAGCAACTCGTCGCCAGCGAACTCTTCGACGCCACCGTCAAGGGCGCCGAGTGGTCCGCCTTCCGCCCCGCCCAGAAGCGCGGCGACTACGCCGTCTACGGCCTCGGCTGGTTCCCGGACTACCCGGACCCGGACAACTACATCGCCCCGTTCCTCGGCCACGACAACTTCCTCAACACCCCGTACGTCAACAAGACCGTCCGCGACCAGCTCATCCCGCGCTCGCGCCGGGAGGCCGACCGCCCCGCCGCGACCGAGGTCTACCAGCGGATCCAGAAGATCGTCGCCGAGGACGTCCCCGTCCTGCCGCTCTGGCAGGGCAAGCAGTACGTCGCCGCCCGCGACGACCTCAACGGA
The DNA here is from genome assembly GCF_042754005.1 of Streptomyces sp. NPDC059247. Taxonomy (NCBI): domain Bacteria; kingdom Bacillati; phylum Actinomycetota; class Actinomycetes; order Kitasatosporales; family Streptomycetaceae; genus Streptomyces; species Streptomyces sp. NPDC059247. The sequence continues at coordinate 299,653 of NZ_JBHYZW010000007.1, read as the reverse complement.
GTCGAGTACTCCCTCAGCACCTCCTCCGACCTGCTGCTCTGGGAGCTGGGCCGGGGCACCGTCTGACCCGGCCCGCCAGGGCGCCCGTACCGGACGACCCCCGGCCGATACGACGAAGGGGGGCCCGGCACCCGCCGGACCCCCCTCCACCACCGACCGCTACTGGCCGTTCGCGCCGGGCCGCACCAGACCGCTCTCGTACGCGTACACCGCGGCCTGCACCCGGTCCCGCAGCCCCAGCTTCGTCAGCACATGGCCCACGTGCGTCTTCACCGTCGTCTCGCTGACGAACAGATCCGCCGCGATCTCCGCGTTCGACAAGCCCCGCGCCACCAGCTTCAGGACCTCCACCTCACGGTCCGTCAAGGTGTTCAGCGTGTCCGGGACCTGCTCCTCGCCCGTCGGCAGATGCGCCGAGTACTTGTCCAGGAGCCGACGCGTGATCGACGGCGCCAGCATCGCCTCACCCGCCGCCACCACCCGGATCGCCTGCACCAGCTCGTTCGCCGGGGCGTCCTTCAGGAGGAAGCCGCTCGCCCCCGCCCGCAGCGCCTCCACCACGTACTCGTCCAGGTCGAAGGTCGTCAGGACCAGCACCTTCGCCGGACCGTCCCGCCCCGGACCGGTGATCTGCCGGGTCGCCTCCACCCCGTCCATCCGGGGCATCCGGATGTCCATGAGCACCACGTCCGGCTGGAGCGCCCGCACCTGGTCCTGCGCCTGGAGACCGTCCCCGGCCTCACCCACCACCGCGATGTCCTGCTCCGCCTCCAGAATCATCCGGAAGCCGGTGCGCAGCAGCGGCTGATCGTCGACCAAGAGGACGCGGATCGTCACAAGGGCTCCTTCAGGGGACTCTGCTCACAAGGACGCCGGGGCACTACGCCACCGGCGGGGCCGGGTCCATTCTGCCCTGCCCCGATTCGCCCGACTCCGCCGGGCGCGCGGAAACGATCTTCAACGGATAGACCGGGGGAGTCCCGCCGAACTCCGGACACACCGCCCGGTGGTCGCACCAGCCGCACAGCTTCGTCGGACGCGCCCGCCAGTCACCCGACTCCGTCGCCGACGAGATCGCCTCCCACAGCGCCAGCACCTTCCGCTCCACCCGACGCAGATCCGCCTCCACCGGGTCGTACGTGAGCACCTCGCCGCTGCCCAGGTACACCAGCTGCAACCGGCGCGGGATCACCCCCCGCAGCCGCCACACCACCAGCGCGTAGAACGTCATCTGGAACAGCGCGCCGTCCCGGTACTCCGGCCGGGGCGCCTTCCCCGTCTTGTAGTCGACGATCCGCACCTCACCCGAGGGCGCCACGTCGATCCGGTCGATCACCCCGCGCAGCCGCAGCCCCGAATCCAGCTCCGTCTCCACGAACAGCTCGCGCTCGGCCGGCTCCAGCCGCGTCGGGTCCTCCAGCGTGAACCACCGCTCGACCAGCCGCTCCGCCTCACCCAGCCACTCCGCGAGCCGCGTCCCGCCCAGGTCCTCCGCGAACAGCTCGCCCAGCTCGGGCCTGGCCTCCAGGAGCCGGTCCCACTGCCCCGGCACCATCGCCCGCGCCCGCGGCGCCGTCCGGTCCACCGCCGGATCGTCGAAGAGCCGCTCCAGCACGGCGTGCACCAGCGTCCCCCGGGTCGCCGCCTCGCTCGGCCTCTCCGGCAGCCGGTCGATCACCCGGAACCGGTACAGCAGCGGACACTGCATGAAATCGCTCGCCCGCGACGGCGACAACGACATCGGCGCCCGGGGCTCCGGGGACACCTGCTCGCTCGTACTCATGACGAAGACCCTACGACCCGCCACCGACAACCGGCGGCATACCATCGACCTGGGACCCCGTCGCACCGCATGATCGAACCCTCACGCGCCGACGTGGTCACACCATGCGACGAAAGGAACCCGTGAACCAGGACGAGCCCAAGCCGCAGCGGACCGGAGAGCCCGGCGGAGGCATCCTCATGGGCCGCCCCTTCGGCGTGCCCGTCTACGTCGCCCCCAGCTGGTTCCTCGTCGCCGCCCTCATCACCTGGGTCTTCGGCGACCAGATCCAGCGCGTCCTGCCCGAACTCGGCGCCGCGCGCTACCTCGTCTCCCTCTTCTTCGCCGTCGCCTTCTACGCCTCCGTGCTCGTCCACGAACTCGCCCACACCGTCGCCGCGCTCCGCTTCAAGCTCCCCGTGCGCCGCATCCAGCTCCAGTTCTTCGGCGGCGTCTCCGAGATCGAGAAGGAGACCGAGACCCCCGGCCGCGAATTCGTCCTCGCCTTCGTCGGCCCCCTCCTCTCCCTCGTCCTCGCCGGTGTGTTCTACCTCTCCCTCTACGCCGTCGAGCCCGGCACCGTCCCCGGCGTCCTGGTCGCCGGACTGATGATCTCCAACCTGATCGTCGCGGTCTTCAACCTGCTCCCCGGCCTGCCCCTGGACGGCGGCCGGATGCTCCGCGCCGTCATCTGGAAGATCACCGGCAACGCCATGACCGGCACCGTCGCCGCCGCCTGGGTCGGCCGCGCCCTCGCCGTCCTCGTCCTCATCGGCCTGCCGCTGCTCACCCGCACCGGCCTCCTCGGCAACTCCACCGCCGACATCGGCGGCTTCGAGACCGTCACCGACGCCCTGCTCGCCGCGATCCTCGCCGCGATCATCTGGACCGGCGCCGGCAACAGCCTCCGCATGGCCCGGCTGCGCGAACACCTCCCCGAGCTCCGCGCCCGCAGCCTCACCCGCCGCGCCATCCCCGTCGAACCCACCACCCCCCTCTCCGAGGCCCTCCGCCGCGCCAACGAGTCCGGCGCCCGCGCCCTCGTCGTCGTCGACGGTCACGGCGACCCCACCGGCATCGTCCGCGAGACCGCCATCGCCGCCGTCCCCGAGCACCGCCGCCCCTGGGTCGCCGTCAGCACCCTCACCCAGGACCTCGCCGACGGCATGAGGGTCCCCGCCGAACTCACCGGCCAGCCCCTCCTCGACCACCTCCGCGCCAGCCCCGCCACCGAGTACCTCGTCGTCGAGGAGACCGGCGAGATCTACGGAGTCCTCTCCACCACCGACGTCGAGCGGGCCTTCGTGCAGGCCATGGCGCGACCCTCCTCGTAACACCGGTACTCTGGTCGTATGTCCGAACCGACCGGTGCCGCCCGCCGTCGCGGCCCCTTCAAGGTCGGGGACCAGGTCCAGCTCACCGACCCCAAGGGACGCCACTACACGTTCACGCTCGAGGCCGGGAAGAACTTCCACACCCACAAGGGTTCCTTCCCCCACGACGAGCTGATCGGTGCTCCCGAGGGCAGTGTTGTCCGTACCACGGGAAACGTCGCCTACCTCGCGCTGCGCCCCCTGCTCCCCGACTACGTCCTGTCCATGCCCCGCGGCGCCGCCGTGGTCTACCCGAAGGACGCGGGACAGATCCTCGCCTTCGCCGACATCTTCCCCGGCGCGCGCGTCGTCGAGGCTGGCGTGGGCTCCGGATCGCTCAGCAGCTTCCTGCTCCGCGCCATCGGAGACAGCGGCATGTTGCACTCCTACGAGCGCCGCGAGGACTTCGCCGAGATCGCGAAGGGCAACGTCGAGCGCTACTTCGGCGGCCCGCACCCCGCGTGGCAGCTGACCGTCGGTGACCTCCAGGACAATCTGTCCGACACCGAGGTCGACCGCGTCATCCTGGACATGCTCGCTCCCTGGGAGTGCCTGGAGGCCGTCTCCAAGGCGCTCGTCCCCGGCGGCATCCTCTGCTGCTACGTGGCGACCACCACCCAGCTCGCGCGCACCGTGGAGTCCATCCGCGAGTTCGGCTGCTACGCCGAGCCGCAGCCGTGGGAATCCATGATCCGCAACTGGCACGTCGAGGGCCTCGCTGTCCGCCCCGATCACCGCATGATCGGCCACACCGGCTTCCTCGTCACCGCCCGCCGCCTCGCGGACGGGGTGGAGCCCCCGATGCGCCGCCGCCGCCCCGCCAAGGGCGCCTACGGCGAGGACTACGAGGGCCCCAACAAGGGCTGACGTCCCGACATCCACGGCACGCCGCCGTCGAGTTCCCCGCCCCGCGCGCGGAGACCCGACGGCGGCGTCCTCACGTTCCGGCCCCCGGGGAAACGCTCCCCGGCCGAGCGGGAGACCGTCCCCGTCGGGCCCCACCCCGGATGTTCCGTCCCCCTGTGACGTATGGCACGATGCCGGGAAACCGCCGCACACCCCCTCAGGAGACGTCTCGCGTGCAGCCCTCCGCCGCCCCGGACCTCGCGGACCTCGCCCACACCCGCGCCCGGCCGGCCCACTGGCTGGCCACCGCGACCGTGACCGCCGCGGTCGTCGCCCTCGCCGGACTGCTCCAGCCCGGCTCCGCCGGAGCGGGCGCCGCCCCCGCGACCCCGCGCCCGGCGCCCGCGCCGCAGGCCGCCGGAGTCTCCTACCCGCTGGAGTGCCGGGGCGCCGCCCACACCGTCGCCCGGCAGGCGTCCGGGGACCTCGACGGGGACGGCGACCCCGAGACCGTTGCGGTCGTGCACTGCGAAGCGGGCTCCGGCACCCCGCCGAGCGGCGTCTACGTCCTCACCCGGGGAAAGGGCGCGGGAGCACCCGCGCGCGTGGTGGCCACGCTCGTCGCGCCGGAACTGCACAAGAGCGTCGCCCGGCTCGCCGTACGCGACGGGGCGGTCCTCGCCACCCTGCTCGGATACTCGTCCCTGGACGTCCCCAGCTGCTGCCCCGACGAGGAGGAGCAGGTCAGCTGGCGTTGGAAGGGCGGCGCCTTCGTGCGCTCCGGACCGGCCGACGCGTACGGCGCCTGAGCCTCACTCCGCGTCGGGGCCGTACACCTCGACCCGGTCCGTGACCCGGCGCACGTGGATGCAGTCGCCGGGACACTCCTTCGCGGAGTCCACCACGTCCTGGAGCAGGGTCAGCGGCACCGGGGTGGTGGCGCCCACGTCCTGGAGCAGTTCGTCGTCGGCGCTCTTCACATAAGCGAGCCCGTCGATGTCCAGCTCGAAGACCTCGGGAGCGTACTGCGCGCAGATCCCGTCCCCGGTGCACAGGTCCTGGTCGATCCAGACCTCCAGCGCCTCCTCGGCGCCCGTGGACGGAGCCTCGTGCTGCACGGTCATATCTCCTGCCGTTTCTGCTTCGCGTTCTGCTTCTCACGGGTAAGTCGGGCCGACCCGGAAGGGTGTTGACCCAGGACGACGATACAACCGTCCGCTTTCAAGCCGCGAAGGGTGGGTATTCCCCTGGCGAGAGGGGAAGCGCAAGGGTGAAGATCGGACACTCCTCGGAGTCTTTTTGATCTAGGGGTTTCAATCACCACCCACGCAGGTAGGGTCAGGAAGCGTCCAGCTCCCCTTGGAGGAGGTGAGGACCGTGGCAGCCCACGACGACGACATCAACCGCGGCATCCGGCCGGGGCGGGGGTCTGAGGACCCCGCCGGCCAGGTTGCCTATCTCGAGCAGGAAATCGCCGTCCTGCGCCGCAAGCTCGCCGACTCTCCGCGTCATACGAGGATTCTCGAAGAGCGGATCGTCGAGCTGCAGACGAATCTGGCCGGTGTGTCCGCGCAGAACGAACGACTCGCGAACACGCTTCGTGAGGCCCGCGACCAGATCGTGGCCCTCAAGGAGGAGGTCGACCGGCTCGCGCAGCCGCCGGCCGGCTTCGGTGTCTTCCTGCAGGCCAACGAGGACGGCACGTGCGACATCTTCACCGGGGGCCGCAAGCTCCGGGTGAACGTCAGCCCGAGCATCGAGCTCGAAGAGCTCAGGCGCGGCCAGGAAGTCATGCTCAACGAGGCGCTCAATGTGGTCGAGGCCATGGAGTTCGAGCGCGCCGGGGACATCGTCACCCTCAAGGAAGTCCTTGAGGACGGCGAGCGGGCCCTGGTGGTGGGGCACACCGACGAGGAGCGGGTGGTGAGGCTCGCCGAGCCTCTGCTGGACGTCACCATCCGCCCCGGCGACGCCCTGCTGCTCGACTCCAGGTCCGGCTACGTCTACGAGGTGGTCCCCAAGAGCGAGGTCGAAGAGCTCGTTCTGGAAGAGGTCCCGGACGTCGACTACGAGAAGATCGGCGGCCTGGGCAACCAGATCGAGCTGATCCGCGACGCGGTCGAGCTGCCCTACCTCCACCCGGACCTGTTCAAGGAGCACGAACTGAGGCCGCCCAAGGGCATCCTGCTCTACGGGCCGCCCGGCTGCGGCAAGACGCTGATCGCGAAGGCCGTGGCCAACTCCCTGGCCAAGAAGGTCGCCGAGGTGACCGGACAGCCCGCGGGGAAGTCGTACTTCCTCAACATCAAGGGACCCGAGCTCCTCAACAAGTACGTCGGCGAGACCGAGCGGCACATCCGCCTGGTCTTCCAGCGTGCCCGGGAGAAGGCGAGCGAGGGCACCCCCGTCATCGTCTTCTTCGACGAGATGGAATCGCTCTTCCGGACCCGTGGCTCCGGTGTCAGCTCGGACGTGGAGAACACCATCGTCCCGCAGCTGCTCGCCGAGATCGACGGCGTGGAGGGCCTGGAGAACGTCATCGTCATCGGCGCCTCCAACCGCGAGGACATGATCGACCCCGCGATCCTGCGGCCCGGCCGTCTCGACGTCAAGATCAAGATCGAGCGTCCGGACGCGGAGGCGGCGAAGGACATCTTCGCCAAGTACCTGACCGCCTCCCTGCCGCTCCACCCGGACGACATCTCCGAGCACAGCGGCTCGAAGGCCGCCGCCGCCCACGGAATGATCCAGTCCGTCGTCGAGCAGATGTACGCGGAATCCGAGGAGAACCGCTTCCTCGAAGTCACGTACGCCAACGGCGACAAGGAAGTCCTGTACTTCAAGGACTTCAACTCCGGCGCGATGATCCAGAACATCGTCGACCGGGCCAAGAAGATGGCCATCAAGGCCTTCCTCGACCACAACCAGAAGGGCATCCGGGTCTCCCACCTCCTCCAGGCGTGCGTGGACGAGTTCAAGGAGAACGAGGACCTGCCCAACACCACCAACCCCGACGACTGGGCCCGTATCTCCGGAAAGAAGGGAGAGCGGATCGTGTACATCCGCACTCTCGTCACCGGAAAGCAGGGCGCGGACACCGGACGCTCCATCGACACGGTGGCCAATACCGGCCAGTACCTGTAGAACGCCCACCGGCTGCGGATGTCCGGAAAACGGGCATCCGCAGCCGTCGCATTTCCCCTCCGGCGCATTCCCGCCGGTCCGGAAAACACCGCAAGTGATCTCCACACAGGCGCGGAGCCGTTCTAGGCTCTTCGGTAACGCCGAGTCGCGCACAGTGAGCGCCGCCGGGCAAGGAGGGCCGCATGACCGTACGGCGAGTGATGGGCATCGAGACGGAGTACGGGATCTCCGTCCCGGGACACCCGAACGCCAATGCCATGCTCACCTCGTCCCAGATCGTCAACGCCTACGCGGCGGCGATGCACCGGGCGCGCCGCGCCCGCTGGGACTTCGAGGAGGAGAACCCGCTGCGGGACGCCCGCGGCTTCGACCTCGCCCGCGAGGTCGCCGACTCCAGCCAGCTCACCGACGAGGACATCGGCCTGGCCAACGTGATCCTCACCAACGGGGCCCGGCTCTACGTCGACCACGCCCACCCCGAGTACAGCTCGCCCGAGGTCACCAACCCGCGCGACGCCGTCCTCTGGGACAAGGCGGGCGAGCGGATCATGGCCGAGGCGGCCGAGCGCGCCGCGCAGCTCCCCGGCGCCCAGCCGATCCACCTCTACAAGAACAACACCGACAACAAGGGCGCCTCGTACGGCACGCACGAGAACTACCTGATGAAGCGGGAGACCCCCTTCTCGGACATCGTGCGCCACCTCACCCCCTTCTTCGTCTCCCGCCAGGTGGTGACCGGCGCGGGCCGGGTCGGCATCGGCCAGGACGGCCGGGAGGACGGCTTCCAGATCAGCCAGCGCGCCGACTACTTCGAGGTCGAGGTGGGTCTGGAGACCACGCTGAAGCGGCCCATCATCAACACCCGGGACGAGCCGCACGCCGACGCGGAGAGATACCGCCGCCTGCACGTGATCATCGGCGACGCGAACCTCTCGGAGATCTCGACGTACCTGAAGCTCGGCACCACCGCGCTGGTCCTGTCGATGATCGAGGACGGGTTCATCACCGTGGACCTCGCCGTCGACCAGCCCGTACGCACCCTCCACCAGGTGTCGCACGATCCGACGCTCCAGTACCTGGTCACGCTCCGCAGCGGCCGGACGCTCACCGCCGTACAGCTCCAGATGGAGTACTTCGAGCTGGCCAGGAAGTACGTGGACGAGCGGTACGGATCGGACGCCGACGAGCAGACCAAGGACGTCCTGATCCGCTGGGAGGACACGCTCAACCGGCTGGAGAACGACCCGATGAGCCTGGCGGGCGAGCTGGACTGGATCGCCAAGCGGGAGCTCATGGAGGGCTACCGGCGCCGGGACGGCCTGGACTGGGACGCGGCCCGGCTGCACCTGGTCGACCTCCAGTACGCGGACGTGCGTCCCGAGAAGGGCCTGTACAACCGTCTGGCGGCCCGGGGGCGGATGAAGCGGCTGCTGGACGAGACCGACGTGGAGCGGGCCGAGACGGCGCCGCCGGAGGACACCAGGGCCTACTTCCGGGGCCGCTGCCTGGCGCAGTACGCCGACGACGTCGCCGCGGCCTCCTGGGACTCGGTGATCTTCGACCTGCCCGGCCGGGACTCGCTCCAGCGCGTGCCGACCCTGGAGCCGCTGCGCGGCACCAAGGCCCATGTGAAATCGCTCCTGGACCGCTGCCGGACCGCCGAGGAACTGGTCCGCGTGCTGTCGGGCGGATGATCGGGAGCCGGAACCGGGCCTGAAAGGACCCGGTGCTGGGAATCATGGAAGCAGTGCCCGCACGTTGTGGAAACTGCGGGGCCGATGTCGGACCCGCCCTATAGGGTCTGATCTTGAAGGACTCGACCGAGCGGGCCGATTCGAGCGGGGTGAGGGATATGGCGACCAAGGACACCGGCGGCGGACAGCAGAAGGCGACGCGTTCCACGGAGGAGACCGAGGAGACCACCACGGAGGTGAGCTCCGACCTCCAGGAGCGCCAGGAGAAGCTCAGCGACGACGTGGACTCCGTCCTGGACGAGATCGACGACGTCCTCGAGGAGAACGCCGAGGACTTCGTCCGGAGCTTCGTGCAGAAGGGCGGCGAGTAGCCGCTCCACGCGCCTTGTGGTCCTCCGTCCCCGGAGCCCCGGTGAAAGCCGTGGCTCCGGGGACGGATGACAAGCGGTGGCACGGGTAATGTCCGTGCACAGCAATCAAGATCGGCCGGCGCACTCCCACGGCGGGCCGACTCTCCCACCCGGAAGGAATCGCGTGGAAGCCAACCCTCGTAGCACCGGGCGTCTGCCGGCGGCCTTCCTGACGCCGGGCTCGTCCTCGTTCATCGACTTCCTGGCGGACCACTCGCCGGAGCTGTTGCCGGGCGGCAGGAAGCTCCCGGAGGGGATCGTCGAGGCCCCGCACGGGACGACCATCGTGGCCGCCACCTTCGCCGGTGGTGTGGTGCTCGCCGGTGACCGCCGGGCCACCATGGGCAACATGATCGCGCAGCGGGACATCCAGAAGGTGTTCCCGGCCGACGAGTTCTCCGCCGTCGGCATCGCCGGTACCGCCGGTCTCGCCGTGGAGATGGTCAAGCTGTTCCAGCTGGAGCTGGAGCACTTCGAGAAGGTGGAGGGCGTCACCCTCTCCCTGGAGGGCAAGGCGAACCGTCTCTCCACCATGATCCGGGGCAACCTGGGCATGGCCATGCAGGGGCTCGCCGTCGTCCCGCTCTTCGCGGGCTGGGACGAGGTGAAGGAGAAGGGCCGGATCTTCTCCTACGACGTCACCGGCGGCCGTTCCGAGGAGCACGGGTACGCCGCGACCGGCTCCGGCTCGATCTTCGCCCGCGGGTCGATGAAGAAGCTCTACCGCCCCGAACTGACCGAGGAGCAGGCCACCACCCTGGTCGTGCAGGCGCTCTACGACGCGGCGGACGACGACTCGGCGACCGGCGGTCCCGACCTCGCGCGCGGCATCTTCCCCATCGTCACGGTCATCACGGAGGACGGCTTCCGCAGGCTCACCGAGCCGGAGTCCTCGGGACTGGCCCGGTCGGTCACCGAGCGGCGCCTGGAGCAGCCCGACGGACCGCGCGCCGCCCTGCTCTGACCACCCGCCGCCCGACAGCAGCCCAGAAGAAAGGGACGGACCGCCGGTGTCCACTCCGTTCTACGTCTCACCCCAGCAGGCCATGGCCGACCGGGCGGAGTACGCCCGCAAGGGCATCGCCCGAGGCCGCAGCCTGGTCGTCCTCCAGTACACGGACGGGATCGTCTTCGTCGGCGAGAACCCGTCGCGCGCGCTGCACAAGTTCAGCGAGATCTACGACCGGATCGGCTTCGCTGCCGCCGGCAAGTACAACGAGTACGAGAACCTCCGGATCGGCGGCGTCCGCTACGCCGACCTGCGGGGCTACACCTACGACCGGGACGACGTGACCGCGCGCGGTCTGGCCAACGTCTACGCCCAGACGCTGGGGACGATCTTCTCCAGCGCGGGGGAGAAGCCGTACGAGGTGGAGCTGGTCGTCGCCGAGGTCGGCGCCGAGTCGGCCGGGGACCAGATCTACCGGCTCCCGCACGACGGCTCGATCGTGGACGAGCACGGCTCGGTCGCCGTCGGCGGCAACGCGGAGCAGATCAGCACCTTCCTGGACCAGCGGCACCGGGACGGGATGTCGCTGGCCGAGGCCCTGAAACTGGCCGTGCAGGCGCTGTCCCGCGACACCAACGGCACGGAGCGGGAGATCCCCGCCGAGCGCCTGGAGGTGGCGGTCCTGGACCGCACGCGCCCGCAGCAGCGCAAGTTCAAGCGGATCGTCGGCCGTCAGCTGTCCCGTCTCCTGGAGGCGGACAACGCGGCGGCGGCGAAGACGGACGAGCCCTCGGACGAGGCTCCCGAGGAGTAGCCCGGGGAGTGGACGCTCTCCTTCGGAGGGGCCCCGGTGCGCGTGCGCGGACCGGGGCCCCTCCGGCGTGCTCGGCCCGTCCGGGGAGCCGTGCCGGGCTCCTTCCGGCCGCCGGGGCCCCGGCCCGGATGCCCGTGGCCGGGGCTCCTCAGGCCCCCGGTGCGGGCCCCGAGGAGCCGCGCGGGACCAGGGAGACCGGCAGGAGGTCGGGACGGGCCGGTTCGCCCGCCAGGACGGCGAGGAGGGCCGTCATGCCCCGTTCCCCGATGTGCTCGGCGGGCAGTCCCACGGTGGTCAGCTCGGGCTCGACGGCGGTGGCCAGGGCCAGATCGTCGAAGCCGGTGACCGAGACGTCCTCGGGGACGCGCAGCCCGAGCCGCCGCAGGGCCTTGCAGGCTCCGGCGGCCAGGATGTCGTCGTCGCAGACCAGGGCGGTGGGCCGGGGCCCGGGACCGTCGAAGGCGCGCTCGACGGCGGCCATCGCGCCGTGCACGTCGAGTGGGGCGCGGACGGTCCGCACCGACACGTCCGCGAGGCACTCGGCGAGCGCGGCGGCGCGGACGTCGAAGGTCCACGACGGCACGGCCGAGGCGAGGTGCGTGAAGCGCCGGTGGCCGAGTGCCAGCAGATGCGCGGTGACCTGGCGCATCCCGTCGGCGACGTCCAGGTTGACGTGGGCGGCGGCAGCGGCGTCCGCCGGGTCGCTGTCGAGCATCACCAGGGGCAGGTCGGTGCCCCGGAAGGCCTTGAGGGCGTCCGTGGCCATGGACGAGGCGATGACGCCGTCGAGGGCGGCGCGGGCCGAGGCGAAGGGGTCCCTGGCGGGGCCGACGCCGTCGGGGGAGGGGTACAGGACCACGCCGAAGCCGTGCCGGGCGGCGACGGTCGCGGCCCCGGTGTAGACCCGGGCGAAGAACTCGTTGGTGAGGGCCGGGACCACCAGCAGGGCCGTACGCGTGCGGCCGAGCCGCAGATTGCGGGCGGCGAGGTTGGGCCGGTAGCCGAGGGTCCTGGCGGCCTCCCGCACCGACTCGGCGGTGCGCTCCGAGACCCGGCCGCGCCACTTGTCGCCGAGCACCAGGGAGACGGTGGCCTGCGAGACGCCCGCGGTCCGTGCCACGTCCCGGCTGGTGGGGCGGGTGCCGACGGACGGTTCCGGGATCTGCGGCTCCGGGATCTGCACACAAGCCTCCGCGTCGGACGTGCCGGGTCCCGGGGGAACCCGGCCCGGTCGCGGGGTGGACCCCCGTACAGCCGACATGGTACGTATGACGTCGGACGTTATACGTAAAACCTCGGAGGGATCCGGGGCGAGGGGAGACCACATGGCCACCGAGGCCACGCCACGGGGCGGCTATCTCGACATACTCCGGGCGCCCCACGCGGCCCGGCTGCTGACCGGCACGCTCGTGGGACGCCTGCCCAACGGCGTCGGCCCCATCGCCCTCACGCTGTTCGTCCGCGACCAGGGCGGCAGCTACACCCTGGCCGGCGGCCTCATCGCCGCCTACGGCGTCGCCACCGCCGTCGGCCAGCCCCTCCTCGGCCGCGCCGTCGACCTCAAGGGCCAGCCCCGGGTGCAACTGCCCGCCGCCGTCCTGTCCGCCCTCGGCATGGTCCTGCTCGCCCTCACCGGCATCGGCAACCTGCCCCTCGCCTACGCCGCCGTCGTCGTCGCCGGGCTCTTCACCCCGCCCCTGGAAGGCGGACTGCGCGCCCTGTGGCCGAGCGTCCTGGGCCGCGAGGACCGGGTCCACCGGGCGTACGCCCTCGACGCGGTCGCCCAAGAGGTCATGTTCACGGTCGGCCCGGTGCTCCTGACCCTGCTGGTCTCCCTGTGGTCGCCCGCCGCCGCCCTCCTCGTCGTCAACGCCCTGGGCGTCCTCGGCGCCCTCGCCGTGGTCCTCTCCGAGCCCTCCAGGACCTGGCGCTCCGGGGCCCGTGAGGCCCACTGGCTGGGCGCCCTGCGCTCCCCGGGCCTGCTGGCCCTCCTCGGCTCCTTCTTCTTCGTCGGCCTCGCCCTCGGCTCCATCACCGTCTCCGCCGTCGCCTACGCGGACGACCGGGGCACCCCGTCCGTCTACGGCTGGCTGATGGCCGCCCTCGGCCTCGGGGCGCTCCTCGGCGGCGTCGCCTACGGCGCCCGCCAGTGGGCCGGGGCGCCCGAGCGGCGGCTGCGCGTCCTCGTCCTGCTCCTCGCGGTCTGCTACCTGCCGCTGGCCCTCACCCCGGGCCCGGTCGCCATGGCGGGCCTCTCGGTGCTCTCCGGCGTCTTCCTCGCCCCGGTGCTGGCCTGCGCCTTCATCGTCGTCGACCGGCACGCCCCGCGCGGCACCGTCACCGAGGCCTTCTCCTGGCTCGTCACCACCTTCGGCGTCGGCTCGGCCCTGGGCTCCGCCGCGGCCGGACCCGTCGTCGAACTCGCCGGGACGGCGAGCGGGTTCGCCGTCGCCGGAGCGGGCGGGCTGGCCGCCCTCCTGGTCCTCCTCGCCACCGGCCGGGTCCTCGGCGCGGCCACGGCGCCCCCGGTCACCGCCGACACCCCCGGGGACGAGGGACGACACGCCGTGACGGCGGGCGCCCCCGTCCCCGTACACACCGAAAAGAACACTCACTGATCAGAAAATGATCGAAACGGGAACCTCCAACCCGGTTTCAGCACACGTCCTCAGGCGTAATGTTCAGACATGGACCGCCGCATTTTCGGGCTGGAGAACGAGTACGGCGTCACGTGCACGTTCAGGGGACAGCGCCGACTGTCTCCTGACGAAGTGGCGCGCTACCTCTTCCGCCGTGTCGTGTCATGGGGCCGCAGCAGCAATGTCTTCCTGCGGAACGGCGCCCGCCTGTACCTGGACGTGGGATCGCATCCGGAATACGCAACGCCGGAATGCGACGACGTGACCGAACTGGTCACCCACGACAAGGCGGGCGAGCGCATTCTCGAGGGTCTGCTCGTCGACGCCGAACGCCGCCTGCACGAGGAGGGAATCGCGGGCGACGTCTACCTCTTCAAGAACAACACGGACTCGGCCGGAAACTCCTACGGCTGCCACGAGAACTATCTCGTCGCCCGCCACGGGGAGTTCTCCCGGCTCGCGGACATCCTCATTCCGTTCCTCGTCACCCGGCAGCTGATCTGCGGCGCGGGAAAGGTCCTCCAGACCCCCCGCGGCGCGGTGTTCTGCGTCTCCCAGCGTGCCGAGCACATCTGGGAGGGCGTCAGCTCCGCCACCACCCGCTCACGGCCCATCATCAACACCCGGGACGAGCCGCACGCCGACGCCGAGCGCTACCGCAGGCTGCACGTCATCGTCGGCGACTCGAACATGTCCGAGACGACCATGCTCCTCAAGGTCGGCGCCACCGACCTGGTGCTGCGCATGATCGAGGCGGGCACCGTGATGCGCGACCTGACCCTGGAGAACCCGATCCGGGCCATCCGCGAGGTCAGCCACGACATCACCGGACAGCGCAAGGTCAGGCTCGCCAGCGGCCGGGAGGCCTCCGCCCTGGAGGTCCAGCGCGAGTACTACGACAAGGCCGTCGACTTCGTGGACCGCCGGGGCATCCGCTCCGGCACCGTCGCCCAGGTCCTGGAACTGTGGGGCCGTACGCTCGACGCGATCGAGAACGAGCGGCTCGACAGGATCGAGACCGAGATCGACTGGGTCATGAAGCACCGGCTCATCGAGCGCTACCGGGCCAAGCACAACATGACCATGTCGAACCCGAGGGTCGCCCAGATAGACCTCGCCTACCACGACATCCACCGCCGCCGCGGGCTGTACTACCTGCTGCAGAAGAACGGGCAGGCGGCCCGCATCTGCAACGACCTGAAGATCTTCGAGGGCAAGTCGGTGCCCCCGCAGACCACCCGGGCCCGGCTCCGCGGCGACTTCATCCGCCGCGCCCAGGAGCAGCGGAGGGACTTCACCGTCGACTGGGTCCACCTCAAGCTGAACGACCAGGCACAGCGCACCGTGCTCTGCAAGGACCCGTTCCGCTCCGTCGACGACCGGGTCGAAAAGCTGATCGCCGGAATGTAGGCACGTCGTACGTCCGGCCGGGCCCCGCGCGATCGGCGCGCGGGGCCCTCGCCGCGCCCGCACGGTCCCCTAGAGTGTCGGCACAACTACTGTGCCGTCTGAGATCTGAGGAACACGTGCGCCGACTTGCCGGCCTTCTCGTCGTCCCGCTGCTGCTGCTCTCGACAGCGGCCTGCGGCAGCGACGACAAGGGCTCCGATTCCGCTTCGATGAAGAACGGACTGCCCGCCATCACCGCCGGGCAGAAGTTCGGGGAGAAGCCCACCCTCGCCAAGGGCGAGGGAGACCCGCCCAAGGAACTCAAGGTCGAGGTCATCAGCGAGGGCAAGGGTCCGGTGACGAAGAAGGGCGACGCGCTCCAGGTGAACTACCTGGGCCAGTCCTGGGACTCCACCAAGCCCTTCGACAACAGCTTCGACCGGGGCCAGCCCTTCGACGTGACCCTCGGCGCCGGCCAGGTCATCAAGGGCTGGGACCAGGGCCTCGAAGGCCAGAAGGTCGGCAGCCGCGTCGAGATCGGCATCCCGCCGGAGCTCGGCTACGGAGCCCAGGGACAGGGCGACATCAAGCCCAACGCCACCCTCGTCTTCGTCGTGGACATCCTGAAGGCCGTCACCATCCCGAAGTCCGCCTCCGGCACCCCGGTCGCCCAGGACGACAAGAACCTGCCCAAGGTCGGCACCAACACCGACGGCAAGGCCCCCACGGTGACCGTCCCCAAGACCGACCCGCCCACCAAGCTCGTCTCGAACTACGTCCTCGAGTCCAGCGGTGAGGCCGTGAAGGCCACCGACACCGTCGTGGTCAACTACGTCGCCTCCCTCTGGAAGGACGGCAAGGTCTTCGACTCCACCTACACCGCGGGCAAGCCCGCGAACTTCCCGCTCCCGCAGCTCACCCTGAAGGGCCTCAAGGACGGTCTCGTCGGGAAGAAGATCGGCAGCCGCGTCCTCATCGTCGCCCCGCCGTCCGAGGCCTTCGGCGCCGAGGAGAAGCAGGGCATCCCGAAGAACTCCACCCTGGTGTTCGCCGTGGACATCCTGACGAAGATGTAAGACTGTCCCGATCGTTTGGTTCATCAGTATGAGGAGCAGTGCAGTGAGCATCGAGAAGCCCGAGATCGACTTCCCGGGCGGCGAGCCGCCGAAGGACCTGGAGATCAAGGACATCTGGGAGGGCGACGGCGAGCTCGCCGAGGCCGGCGACTTCGTGAAGGTCCACTACGTCGGTGTCTCCTTCGACTCCGGCGAGGAGTTCGACGCCTCCTGGAACCGGGGCACCCCGCTCGACTTCCACCTCGGCGCCGGCCAGGTCATCCAGGGCTGGGACAAGGGCGTGCAGGGCATGAGGGTCGGCGGTCGCCGCCAGCTGGTCATCCCCTCGGACCTCGCCTACGGCGACCGGGGCGCGGGCGGCAAGATCGCCCCGGGCGAGACGCTGATCTTCGTCTGCGACCTCGTGGGCGTCACCAAGCGCTGACCCGACGCCGGGCCGGGCACCGTACCGGCCCGTCACGGTCCTCCGAGGGCCCCCGCCGCTACCGGCGGGGGCCCTCGGCTTTGGTGCCCGACACCCCGGGGCGGTACGGTCGGACGTCGGGAACGGGATCGGGCGGAAGAGGTGCAGGGCTTCGATGGCGATTGCCAAGTCCGAGCGGCTGATGAATCTCGCGCTGTGTCTGCTCGGGACGCGCCGCCCCCTCAGCAAGCGGGAGCTCCGCGGCTCCATCGAGGCCTACCTCGAAGCGAGCGGCGACGAGGCCTTCAACCGCATGTTCGAGCGCGACAAGGACGACCTCCGCGAACTCGGCCTCGTCATCGAGACCGTCGAGAACCTGGAGGGCGAGACCGGCTACCTCGCCCGCCGGGACTCCAACCGGCTGCCGCCCATCACCCTCGACGCCGAGGAGGCCGCCGCGCTCGGCCTCGCCGCCAAGGTCTGGCAGCAGGCCCGCCTCGCCGGAGCCGCCAGCGGCGCCCTCCAGAAGCTCCGCGCCGCCGGAATGCCCGAGGCCGAAGACTCGTACGACACCCAGCCCAGCGCCCTCGAACCGCGCATCCCGGTCCACGAGACGGCCTTCGAACCGCTCATGCTGGCCTGCCGCGACCGGCGCCCCGTCGTCTTCGACTACCACAAGGCCAACTCCGCCCGCCCCGAGAGCCGCCAGGTCGAACCCTGGACCCTCGAATGCTGGCGCGGCCACTGGTACCTGGCCGGCTGGGACCGCGAGCGCCGCGCCGAGCGCGTCTTCCGCCTCTCCCGCATCACCGGCAAGGTCCGCTCCCGGGCCGGTGCCTTCACCGCGCCCGTGCCCGACGTCGTCACCGTCCGCGAGACCGTGGAGAGCTGGGCGGGCGAGACCGCCACCCGCTCGGCCCGCATCCGGCTCCGCACCGGCTGCGGCTATCCGCTGCGCGCCCGCGCCCAGTCCCTCCACGAGGGCACCGACGGCTGGGACGAGCTGGAGATCCCGTACGGGCACGGCCTCGACGCCTGGCTCGTCGAGTTCGGTCCCGACGTCGTCGTACTGGAACCGGCCGACCTGCGGGCCGACGTGGTGGACCGGCTGCGCGCCGTGGCCAAGGGCTGAGGGGAAGACGTACCGCATGGCTGCCAACGCGATCGACCAGACGAGGCGGATGCTCTCGCTCGTCACCTATCTCCGCGAGCGCCCCGGGGCGCACGTCGCCGACGTCGCCCGTGCCTTCGGGATCACCGAGGACGAGCTCATCTCCGACCTGGACGTGCTGCCCATGTGCGGCACCAGCTTCCGCGGCGGGGACCTCCTCGACATCGACACCGACGGCGACCGGATCTGGTGGCACAACCCGGACGACGTCGCCGCGCCCCTGCGGCTCGCCGCCGACGAGGCGACCGCCCTCCTGGTCGCCGCCCGCGCCGTCGCCACCCTGCCGGGGCTCCGCGAGAGCGACCGGGAGGCCCTGCTGCGCGCCACCGCCAAGCTGGAGACCGCCGCGGGCGAGGCCGCCGGAGCCAGCTCCCGGCTCTCGGTGACCTTCGAGTCCGAGGGCGGGGTCTTCGCCGAGGTGGACCGGGCGATCTCCGAGCGCCGACGCCTCTGGGTGCGCTACTACTCGCCCGCCCGCGACGAACTGACCGAGCGTGAGGTCGACCCGATCCGGCTCTTCGCCGTCGGCCACACCTACATGGAGGCGTGGTGCAGGCTCTCCGAGGCGCGCCGCACCTTCCGTCTCGACCGGGTGGCCGAGATCCGCATCCTCGACGAGCACGCGGCGCCGCCGGAGCTGGAGCTGCGGGACCTGTCCGCCGCTCTCGTCCAGCCGTCGCCCGACGACCCCGAGGTCGTCGTCGAGGTGGGGCCCGGTGGCCGCTGGGTCGCCGAGTACTACCCGCACGACCTGTCCGAGGAACTGCCCGACGGCGGGATGCGGGTCACCCTGCGGACGCCCGACCCGGCCTCGCTGCGCAGGCTCGCGCTCCGGCTGGGCAGCGACGGCCGGATCGTCGCCCCGCCGGAACTGGCCGAAAGCGCCCGCTCGGCGGCGTCGGCCGCGCTCGCCGCGTACGGGAACGAGTGACATTCCCGCCCGGGAGACGCAGTAACCGACGGGACGGGAGTCCACGCACGGGGTGCGGGGGCCCGGGAACGCACCCACGCGGTGCGCGGAACCGAAAGCACGCGCGCGTGGACCGGCACGACGCACGCGCGCGGGGCGCGTGAGCGCAGTGATCGAGAGATGAGGGAGATGCGGGAGACGTCCATGACGCACGGTCTGACGGCGACAGTGGGCCCGGTCCTCTTCAAGGCCGCCTGCCCCGACTGCCGCTCCCGCTTCGAGCTCGCCGCGAGCGCCATCCGGCTCGCCATCGGCGCGAGCCGCCGCACCACCTTCTACTCCTTCACCTGCCCCGAGTGCGGCAGCCCGGTCCGCAAACCGGCCGGGGAACGCATCGTCGAACTCCTCACCGGCGGCGGAGTCCGCACCCTGCGCCTCCACACCGGGGTCTGAGCGCACCACCCGGACGGGTCCGCAGGCCCGCGCCGTCCCCGCCGGGTGGGGTGCCGGGCCCGTACCGCCTCCCGCCGGGTGGGGCGCCGGGCCCGTACCGCCTCCCTGCCGGGCTGTACCTGCCCCGCGCCGGGGCCGTACCCCGCACCGGTCCGGTCAGGGCCGCCGGGCCCGTACCGCCCCCTGGCCGGTCCGCCGGGCCCCGTACCCCGCACCTGGCCGGTCCGTCGGCCGTACCGCCAGCGTCTAGGCTCGTCACATGTTCTGGCCCATGCTCGCCGTCGCCCTCGGGTTCCTCGGCCTCGTCGTCCTCGGCGTCCTCGCCGTCCGGGTCTTCCTGGAGGTCCAGCGACTCGGCCGCCAAGTGGCGCACACCACGGAACGGATCACCCGGGCCGCCGAAGAACTCGAAACCGCCGCCGCCGGACTCGCCCGAACCGGCGAATCCCTGCGCTGAGCCCGTGCCGTACGCTGCACGAAGAAGCCCCGCACCGGGCTCGCGGGCCGCAATCGGGAGTATGCACGGGCATTGCCTCGCGTTTACTCCTGCGGGTTACGATCGCAGGCAGCGCGGTGGCCGGACGCATGTCCGATCCGCCGGGCCCCGCAACTCCATGTCGCCTCGGTGAAGAAGGTAAACAGCTATGGGTAGGCTCGGCCCCACCGAGATCATCCTCATCCTCGTCGTCGTCATCCTGCTGTTCGGCGCCAAGAAGCTTCCGGACATGGCCCGCTCGCTGGGCAAGTCGGCCCGCATCCTCAAGAGCGAGGCCAAGGCCATGAAGTCGGACGACCAGCAGAGCGCCCCCGCCGACCCGTCGCAGGCCGCGACCGGGACGACCGCCCCCGCCCAGGACCAGAGCGCCCCGCGCACCATCCAGGCCGCCCCCGGCGACGTGACCAGCGCGCGTCCCGTGGCCGAGCCCTCGGACACCACCAAGCGCTGACCCGGTCCGCCGCGGCCGCCGCACCGGGCGGCGGCTGCCGCACGAGATGAGGACGTGGGTTGCTCAAGTCTGCCCGCAAGCAGGAGAAGGACCCCGAGGGCCGGATGCCCCTCGTGGAGCACCTGCGCGAACTCCGCAACCGACTGGCGAAGGGCCTCCTCGCCGTCGCAGCGGTGACGATCGTTGCCCTCGTGTACAGCGAGGAGCTGATGCAGTTCCTGACGAAAACCGTGCCCAAATGCGGCGACGGCGTCACCAGCAACGGCGGAAACTGCGCGATCGTCTCCTTCAACACGCTGATGGCCCCCTTCAGCACGACGATCCAGCTGTCCCTGACGACCGGTCTCGTCGTCGCCAGCCCCGTCTGGCTCTACCAGCTGTGGGCCTTCGTCGCACCGGGCCTGCACAGGAACGAGAAGAAGTACACGTACGCCTTCGTCGCCGCCGCCGTACCGCTCTTCTCCGCCGGCGCCTACCTCGCGTACCTCATCCTCCCCATCAGCGTGAAGGTGCTCATCAGCCTCACGCCCGAGGGGTCCGCGAACATCCTCTCGCTCGGTGACGTCCTCGACTTCACCCTGCGCATGGTGCTCGTCTTCGGTCTCGCCTTCGAGCTGCCGCTCGTCCTCGTGATGCTGAACCTGACCGGAGTGCTCAGCGGTCGCCGCATGGCCGGCTGGTGGCGCGGAGTGATCATGGGCGTCTTCGTCTTCGGCGCCGTCATCACCCCCACCACCGACCCCGTCGGCATGATCGCCCTCGCCGGACCCATCACGATCCTCTACTTCGGCGCCGTGGGCTTCTCCCTCCTCAACGACCGGCGACGCAGGCGCGGCAACCCCGACGCCGAACTTGACGACGACGAGGCCTCCGCCCTGGACCTCACCCCCGAGGCCGTCGGGTCCATCGAACCCGTCGGCGCGCCCCGGGCCCTGCCCGAGCAGTCCACCGGCCGGCACGGCGGGAGCACCGCCCACCGCGTGAACGGTTACGACGACATCACCTGATCTTGTAGGGTCCCTCCAGACTCCGTCCGGGGGGACCCCCAATGACCAGCGACATCACCCTCTTCGTCAACCCGACCGCAGGGCGGGGCCGCGGCGCCCGCGCCGCCGGACCCGCCGCCAGGGTCCTCAGGGAGGCCGGACACCCGGTCCGCACCGTCCTCGGGCACGACGCCGACGACGCCCTGCGACGCGCCCGCGAAGCCGTCGCCGCGGGCACCGGCGCCCTCGTCGCCGTCGGCGGCGACGGCATGGTCTCCCTCGCGCTCCAGGCCGTCGCCGGGACCGGGACACCCCTCGGGATCATCGCCGCGGGCACCGGCAACGACTTCGCCCGCAGCCTCGGACTGCCCGTCGGCGACCCGGCAGCCGCCGCCCGCGTCGTCGCCCGGACCCTCACGGCAACCGGCGGCCGGGCCGTCGACCTCGGTCTGATCGACCGGGGGCCCGCAACCCCCGCCCGCTGGTACGGCACCGTCCTCGCCTCCGGCTTCGACTCCCGCGTCAACGACCGGGGCAACCGGATGCGCATACCCGCCGGACGCTTCAAGTACGACCTCGCGATCCTCGCCGAACTCGCCGCCTTCCGGCCCGTCCCGTACCGCCTCACCCTCGACGACGGGCGCGTCGTCGAGACCGAGGCCACCCTCGTCGCCGTCGGCAACAGCACCTCCTACGGCGGCGGCATGAGGATCTGCGCCGACGCCCGCACCGACGACGGACTCCTCGACGTCACCGTCGTCGGCGACTGCGACCGCACGACCCTGATCAAGGTCCTCCCCCGCGTCTACAAGGGCACGCATCTCAGCCACCCCAAGGTCGCCACCCACCGGGTCCGCGCCCTCACCCTCGACGCCCCCGGCACCACCGGATACGCCGACGGCGAGCCCCTCGGACCGCTGCCCCTCACCGTGACCTGCGCCCCCGGCGCCCTCCGCCTCCTCGCCCCACCCCCGGAACCGCACCCCCGAACCACCCCTTCCGCTTCCCGTCGATAAAGATCGCGTCACTGTCGGAGGGGGCGGGTAGGCTCGAAGACAAGATGACAGAGGACCTCACACCCGCCCAGGCGTACGCGGCCGCCCGCGCCCGCAACGCCGAGCAGGCCACCGCACTGGCCCCGTTCCGCGAGATGTACGAATTCGATCTGGACCCCTTCCAGATCGAGGCCTGCCAGGCCCTGGAAGCGGGCAAGGGCGTGCTCGTCGCCGCTCCCACGGGCTCCGGCAAGACCATCGTCGGCGAGTTCGCCGTCCACCTCGCCCTCACCCAGGGCCGCAAGTGCTTCTACACGACCCCCATCAAGGCGCTGTCGAACCAGAAGTACGCCGACCTCGTCAAGCGGTACGGCAACGACAAGGTCGGCCTGCTCACCGGCGACAACAGCGTCAACGGAGACGCGCCGATCGTGGTCATGACCACCGAGGTCCTCCGCAACATGCTGTACGCGGGCTCCCAGACGCTCTCCGGCCTCGGCTACGTCGTGATGGACGAGGTCCACTACCTCTCCGACCGCTTCCGCGGCGCCGTCTGGGAGGAAGTGATCATCCACCTCCCCGCGTCCGTCACGCTCGTCTCGCTCTCCGCGACCGTCTCCAACGCCGAGGAGTTCGGCGACTGGCTCGACACCGTCCGCGGCGACACCGAGGTCATCGTCTCCGAGAGCCGCCCCGTCCCCCTCTGGCAGCACGTCCTCGCCGGACGCCGGATGTACGACCTCTTCGAGGAGGAGACCGACCACGGCGGCCGGGGCGCCGCCCGCCGCGAGGTCAACGCCGACCTCCTCCGCCTCGCCCGCACCGAGAACACGCGCACGTACAACCCGCGCGACCGCCGCCGGGGCAAGATGGTCCGCGAAGCCGACCGGGAGCGCGAGCGCCGCCAGCGCTCCCGCATCTGGACCCCCGGCCGCCCCGAGGTCATCGAGCGCCTCGACGCCGAAGGGCTCCTGCCCGCCATCACCTTCATCTTCAGCCGCGCGGGCTGCGAGGCCGCCGTCCAGCAGTGCCTCTACGCCGGACTCCGGCTCAACGACGACGAGGGCCGCCGCCGTGTCCGGGAGATCGTCGAGGAGCGCACCGCCGCCATCCCCGACGAGGACCTGCACGTCCTCGGCTACTACGAATGGCTCGAAGCACTGGAGCGCGGCATCGCCGCCCACCACGCGGGTATGCTCCCGACCTTCAAGGAAGTCGTCGAGGACCTCTTCGTCCGAGGCCTCGTCAAGGCCGTCTTCGCCACCGAGACGCTCGCCCTCGGCATCAACATGCCCGCGCGGACCGTCATCCTGGAGAAGCTCGTCAAGTGGAACGGCGAGCAGCACGCCGACATCACCCCCGGCGAGTACACCCAGCTCACCGGCCGCGCCGGACGCCGGGGCATCGACGTCGAGGGCCACGCCGTCGTCCTCTGGCAGCGCGGACTCGACCCCGAGCACCTCGCCGGACTCGCGGGCACCCGCACCTACCCCCTGCGCTCCAGCTTCAAGCCCTCGTACAACATGGCGGTCAACCTCGTCGACCAGTTCGGCAGGCATCGCTCCCGCGAACTCCTCGAAACCTCCTTCGCCCAGTTCCAGGCGGACCGCTCCGTCGTCGGCATCTCCCGCCAGGTCCAGCGCAACGAGGAGGGGATCGAGGGCTACCGCGAAGGCATGACCTGCCACCTCGGAGACTTCGAGGAGTACGCGCGGCTCCGCCGCGACCTCAAGGACCGCGAGACGGAGCTGGCCCGGCAGGGCGTCGCCCAGCGCCGCGCCCAGGCCGCGAGTTCCCTGGAGAAGCTCAAGCCCGGCGACATCATCCACGTCCCCACCGGCAAGTTCGCCGGCCTCGCCCTCGTCCTCGACCCCGGCATCCCGGCCGGACGGACCAACGGACACCGGGGCTTCGAGCACCACGACGGGCCGCGCCCCCTCGTCCTCACCGCCGAGCGGCAGGTCAAGAGGCTCGCCTCCATCGACTTCCCCGTCCCGGTCGAGCCCCTGGAGCGGATGAGGATCCCCAAGTCCTTCAACCCGCGCTCCCCGCAGTCCCGCCGCGACCTCGCCTCCACCCTGCGGAGCAAGGCCGGACACATCGACCCCGAACGGCACCACAAGCAGCGCGCCGCAGCCGCCGACGACCGCGAGATCGCCCGACTGCGCACCGAGATCCGCGCCCACCCCTGCCACGGCTGCGCCGAGCGCGAGGACCACGCCCGCTGGGCCGAGCGCTACCACCGGCTCCAGCGCGACACCCAGCAGCTGGAACGGCGCATCGAGGGCCGCACCAACACCATCGCCCGCACCTTCGACCGGATCGTGGCGCTCCTCACGGAGCTCGACTACCTCCGGGGCAACGAGGTCACGGAGAACGGCAAGCGCCTCGCCCGGCTCTACGGCGAGCTCGATCTGCTGGCCAGCGAATGCCTTCGTGACGAGGTCTGGGAGGGCCTCACCCCGCCCGAACTCGCCGCCTGCGCCTCCGCGCTGGTCTTCGAGGCGCGCCAGTCCGACGACGCCGTCGCACCGAAGCTGCCCAGCGGCGCGGCCAAGACGGCGCTCGGTGAGATGGTGCGGATCTGGGGCAGGCTCGACGCCCTCGAAGAGGAGTTCAAGATCAACCAGGCGGAGGGGGTCGGCCAGCGAGAGCCCGACCTCGGCTTCGCCTGGGCCGCCCACCAGTGGGCCTCCGACAAGAGCCTCGACGAGGTGCTGCGCGAGGCGGAGATGCCCGCCGGTGACTTCGTCCGCTGGTGCAAGCAGGTCATCGACGTCCTCGGCCAGATCGCGGCGGCGGCGCCCAGGGAGAACAGCACCGTCGCCAAGAACGCCCGCAAGGCGGTCGACTCCCTGCTGAGGGGTGTCGTGGCCTACAGCTCCGTGGGCTGACGGACCCTCTGGCCCCTGCCCTCCGCTCGGGGGCGGGCTCTCTGCCTCCTGGCCCGGGGGAGGGGTTTCCGTCTCCCGGGCCGGGGCGGGTCCTCCGTCTCCTGTCCGTGATCTGGTGCCCGTGGCGCATTCGCCACGGGCACCAGGCGTTTCATCGGCGTGGGCTGCTTCCTCCGTACGGGTGGGTTTCGGTGACGTTGTCCACAGGCCGTTGTCCACAGGGGTGGCGGGCGGAGGACGGTTCCGCTTGCATGGACTCACCGGCAGGAACGGCGAGTTGGGGAGGGGACGTTCATGACCACGCAGGCAGGCCATCCGCAGGCCGGGGCACCGGGCGAGGGGCGAGGGCAGGGGGAGGCCGCCGGATCGGCTCCGGAGGGCGCGGCGGAGGCGAAGGGCAGGGTGGTTCCGGGAGAGGGAACGGCTCTGGGAGACCGGGCATTACTGGGGGAGACGGCAGCGCTGGGGGAGAGGGCGGTGCTTCTGGACGACGGGGTGGCGTCGAAGGCGCTCCCGGTCGTCGTCGACGGGCCGCGCGGTGTCCCCTTCCTCGGGAACCTCCCGGCCTTCGGCAAGAATCCGCTCCTCTTCTTCGAACGGCTCCGGGACCGGGGCGACTTCGTCCGCTGGCAGTTCGGCGGCAAGCCCTGTCTCTTCATCGCTCACCCCGACGCCGTCGGCGAACTCCTCACCGAGGTCGAGCGCACCTTCGACCAGGCGGACCTAGGCATCGCCTTCCGCACCCTCCTCGGCGACGGTGTCATCGTCTCCAGAGGGGCCGACTGGCGGCGCAAGCGGTCCCTGGTGCAGCCCTCCGTCCGGCCCAAGCAGGTCCGTTCCTACGCGGCGACCATGACCGAGTGCGCCGTCGCCCTCGCGGACCGCTGGACCGACGGACAGCGGGTGGACATCAAGAAGGAGATGGCCGCTCTCACTCAACTCATCGCCGTCCGCACCATCTTCGGGGTCGACACCGCCGCGGACGCCGATGCCATCAGCCGTGCCATGGACATCGCGCAGAAGGAGATCGGGGCCGAGTTCAGCGGCATCGGAGCGGTGCTCCCCGACTGGTTCCCCACTCCGGGACGCGCCCGGATCAAGCGGGCGGCTGCTGTGATCGACGCCGAGGTCTCCCGTGTCCTCTCGCAGCAACGCGACGCCAGGAGCGAGCGGGACGACCTGCTCAGCCGTCTCCTGGCGGCCACCGACGAGACCGGTTCCTCCCTCTCGGACCAGGAGATCCGCGACGAGACCGTCACGCTCTACGTCGCCGGTCACGAGACCACCAGCTCCACCCTGGTCTGGGCCTGGTACCTGCTCTCCCGCAACCCCCGCGTCCGGGACGCGCTCACCGAGGAGCTCGACCGGGTCCTCGCCGACCATGAACCGGGGTACGAGGACTACGCGTCCCTGCCCTACGCCCAGGCGGTCATCAAGGAGACCCTCCGGCTCTATCCCACGATCTGGCTGATCACGGGCCTGGCGAAGGAGGGCGCCACCCTGGGCGGTATGCCCGTCCCGGTCGGCACCCGCGTCTGGTCGAGCCAGTGGGTGACCCAGCGCGACCCCCGCTGGTACCGCGACGCCGAGACGTTCCGCCCCGAGCGCTGGCTGGAGAAGGAGGGCGGGCCGGCCGAGGAGATACACGAGTACGCCTGGTTCCCCTTCGGCGGTGGTCCGCGCGTCTGCCTCGGCACCCGATTCGCCCTGGTGGAAGCGGTCCTGATCCTCGCGGTCCTGTCCCGCCGCTACCACCTGGACGTCACGGCCGACGAGATCAACCCCGTCCCGAGCCTCACTCTCCAGCCGGACAGAGACGTACGGGCGAGGGTGCGGGCACGGGAGTGACGGCCTGGAGGGGAGACGGCCTGGAGGCTAGGGCTCGGGAGTGACGGCCTGAGGCGAGGGCTTGAGGCGAGGGCTTGAGGTGGGGGCCCGGGAATGAGGGGCGCGGCGCCGGGCTGGGGCGGTCGGGTGGTGTCCGGGGGCGGTGGCCTCGGTCCGGCACCGCCGCTCAGCAGGGTGACGTGGACGCCAGAGCCGTCGCGAGGGCCCGGAGGTCGTCCGCGCGCAGCACCCGGCCGTCGAAGCCGGGCAGCGGGACATGGAGGGAGGAGGTCCAGCGGGCGGGGATCGCCGATGCTCCGTACACGGCGCCCGCCAGCGTCCCGGTGACGGCGGCCACGGTGTCGGTGTCACCGCCCAGGTCGACCGCCGCCACCAGGGCCTCTTCCAAGGAGGCGGTGGTGCGGAGCGCCCAGACGGCCGAGCCCAGGCAGGGCCACACCGCGCCGTTGAACTCGGTGGCGCGGTCCGGGTGCCAGTCGGGGGCGAGGACCGTCGCCCAGCGTTCCCGGTGGGCCGGTGCCACTTCGGCGAGGGTGGCGGGCAGGGCGGTGAGCGGGTCCTCGCCGAGCAGGGAGACACGGACCAGTTCGTGGAGGACGGCCGTTCCCTCCCAAGCGGCGCCGTCACCATGGGTCAGGGCACTGATCCGGCGCCCCGCGTCCATCGTGACCGCGCGGCCGTGGGCCGCGAAGCGCACGGCGGAGGTGGAGGCCCGCATCAGGGCGCCGTTGCCCGCGCCCCGGCCGTTGACCTGGAAGTGCAGGTCGGCCGCCAGGTCCCAGGGGGCCTCGCCGAGGAGCACCTGTTCGGTGAGGAGGCCGATGTCCTTGGGGTCGGCCGCCGCCCAGCGGCGGAACCGGGCGAAGAGGTCCGGCAGATCGAGGCCGCCCCGTTCGAGCAAGGACTCGGCGACGAGGACCGCCATCTGCGTGTCGTCCGTCGCCTCGCCGGGGTCCCAGCCACCGCCTCCGCACAACTCCCCGACGCCGTCGGGGAAACGCTCCCGGAAGACACCGGGGAGGCCGAATTCGAAGGGGGCGCCGAGAGCGTCGCCCACAGCCGAGCCGAGGACGGCGCCCACGGCGCGGTCGGTGTCGAGCATCCCGTCAGCGTAGAGGAACCGTCGACGGACGCACGGTGGATTTCCTGGTCGTCCGTACCGCGCGGACGATCAGGAAGAGAGGGAGGCCGAGGGGCGAGAGGAAGATCGTCAGGAGGAGCAGCGGGGACATGAGGAGGGGAGGAACGGCGAGGCGGCGCGCCTCGCGGTACATCCACTGGCCGATCAGCAGGTCCCAGGCGAGGATCTGCGCCCAGATCGCCCCGGCGCCGTTCCCGAGGGCGGCCAGGTCACGGAAGGTGTCGAGGTCCGGGCTGCTGACCGCCGACCACAGTTCGGGCAGGACGGGTACGGCGAGGACCGCCCAGAGGATCAGGATCGGTACGACGGTGAGGGGTGAGGCCGCGACGCGTTCGGTGATCCGCCAGGTCGGTGCGAAGAGCATCAGCAGCCAGACGGGCGCCACCAGGTAGAAGGCCAGGCTGAAGAGGGAGCTGGTCATGCCGAGACCTCCTCGGTGCGGGCGGGCGCCGGGGCGGGCACGGGAGTGCCGGTCGGCAGTCGGAGCGAGAGGGCGGTGACGGTGGCGCCGAGCAGTGTGATCGTGCCCGCGGCCACCAGTGTCGTGGCGTCGGGGGAGAGCAGGGCCTGGCCGCGCAGTGCCTGCCAGGTCAGCAGGAGGAAGGTCGCGGTGTAGGCGCCCGCCGCCGTGAGGGTGAGCCGGAGCCGGACCCGCTCGTCGGCGAGGCGGGCGAAGCGCGGGGCGAGGGCGGCGAGGACGAGCAGGAGCAGCGGGAGCAGTTGGAGCGCGTGCATCCCGAAGAAGTGCGCCACCCGCAGGTCGCCGCCGGTGTCGGCCCAGCCGGTCAGAGGCATGGAGGGGCCGCCGTCCGGGACGCCGACGGAGTGGGCGCCCACGATGGGGGAGTCGGGCCTGGTCAGTTGTTCCGGGGTGGGTTCCAGCATCAGGAAGCCCACGGCGGCACCGGCCAGGGCTATCAGGGAGGAGAGGCGGACGGACCAGGCCATGGCCCGGTCGAGTATGCGGGCCCGGAGCAGCAGGACCGCGATGGCCAGGGCGCCCAGCCACAGTAAGGCGACGGTGGCGCCCATGAACTGGAAGACGGCGCTGTCGAAGGGGGTGGCCTGGTTGAAGTGGCTCTGGGTGCCCCGGATCACCTGGAGGGTGATGAGGACCATCTCGGCCGTGCCGGCGACGACCACCACCGTCCCGGCCCACCAACCGATCCGTCGGCCCCGGGGGAGCAGCGACAGCATCCAGGCCAGCGAGAACCCGTAGGCGACGAAGGAGACGGAGAACTTGAAGGGTTTGGTCCAGATCGGCACCCCGACCAGGACGCGGTCGTCGACGAGGATGCCGGCGGCGGAGACGAGGGCGAAGACGCCCATCGAGGTGGCGAACCAGGTCAGTGGCCGATGCAGCCGGGTGACCGGGATGAGCGAAGGCATAGGGATTCCCCCCATGGGAAACTATGGATAGTGGAACTAGCCACTATCTGATAGCGCCACTATCTATGATGGGGGTGCCGGTCGGCAAGGCCGGAGCACGACCTGAAAGGTGAACACGCTTTGCGCATCGGAGAGTTGAGTCGTAGAGCCGGGGTTTCGGTGCCGACGATCAAGTTCTATGTACGGGAAGGCCTGCTGCCGGCCGGGGAACTGACGAGCCCGAACCAGGCCTCGTACG
This sequence comes from Streptomyces sp. NPDC059247, assembly GCF_042754005.1. Taxonomy (NCBI): domain Bacteria; kingdom Bacillati; phylum Actinomycetota; class Actinomycetes; order Kitasatosporales; family Streptomycetaceae; genus Streptomyces; species Streptomyces sp. NPDC059247. The sequence goes on along the minus strand of NZ_JBHYZW010000007.1, from coordinate 270,182 downwards.
GAGAGACGCACCTACAGCGCCTCCGTCTGATCCGGGCGCTCCTCGATGTGGGCGGCCTTTCGGTCGCGGCCATCAGGGAGGTGATCGTCGCCGTCGACGACGTCGAGAAACCGGTGCACAAACTGCTCGGCACGGCGGCCAGTCGCATGGTGCCGCGTTACGACCGTGAGCCGGGAACCGGCATGGACGAGGCGCGGAAGTCGGTCGCCGACCTTATCGAAGCGCGCGGCTGGCGTGCCCACCCGGGCAGCCCGGCGGCCGAGTCGCTGGCGACGGCCCTCGCGGCCCTCGAAGAGGTCGGGCACGGAGCCTTCGCCGAGGTCCTGGGCGCCTACGCCGCCGCCGCGGAAGGCGTGGCGCGGGCCGATGTCGACTATGTGGCCCACCAGGTCGCACGCGAGGAACTCGTCGAGAGCGTGGTCGTCGGCACGGTCATCGGCGACGCGATCTTCTCGGCCCTGCGCCGTCTGGCCCAGATGGACGCCTCCAACCGCGCCTTCGGTCCGGCGACTTAGCGGCGGGGAGAGGGGCGGAGGGGTGTGGGTGATCCGGGGGTGAATGGGGGCTGAGGAGGGGCCTCGGGGGCGGGGAGGGTGACCCCCGGAGGAGGGAGGGAGCGACCGGGGCCCCGGGCCCGGGAGTTGGCGAAGCCCTGAGTGGGGGGTGGGCTACGGACCTCGGGGGCGCGGTGCGGTGGCGGCGTGGTCGGGGATGGGGCGCGAGGGTGACGTGCCCCAAGGGGTGGGGGCTGCCCGGGGAGTGGTGAAGCGCTGCGGGCTGGGCGGCCTGGGATCGCCTGGGAGCGGCCCGGGGCGGGCGGGCGTCTGAGGTGGGGGCGCCTGGGGCGCGCGAGCCTTGTGGGTGTGGGTGTGGGTGTGGGTGTGGGTGGGCGGGGAGGGGGAGGGGGAGGGGGGGAGGGGAGGGGGGGGAGGGGGCCCCTCCCCCTCGTCAGCTTTCCTGCTCCTGCTCCACCTGGTCGTTCCACTCGCGCTTGATCGCTCGCCAGGCCTCGTCCGACTTGCCCAGGCGCCAGTAGCCCGAGATGGACAGGCGGTCGCGGGGGATCTCGCGTTCCAGGCGCAGGTGGTGGCGGAGTTCCTTCACGAGTCCGGCTTCGCCGTGGACGAAGGCGTGGACGTCGCCCGCCGGGAAGTCCAGGGCCCGTACCGCCTCGACGAGTGCCTGGCCCGCGGGGCGCTCGCCCCGGTGCAGCCAAGTGACGTGGATGCCGTGCTCCGTGGCGAACTTCTGCTCCTCGGCGGGGTCCGAGATCTCCACGAGCGCGTGGACCCGCGCACCGGCGGGCATCGCCTCCAGGGCCACCCCGATCGCCGGGAGCGCGCTCTCGTCGCCCACGAGGAGGTGCCAGTCGGCCGCCGGGTCCGGGGCGTAGCCGCCGCCGGGACCGAGGAAGCGCACCGTCTCGCCCGCCGTCGCCCGCGCGGCCCATGGACCTGCGAGGCCCTCGTCGCCGTGCACGACGAAGTCGATGGTCAGTTCCCGGTGGACCTGGTCCCAGGTGCGCACGGTGTACGTCCGCGTGGTCGGCCACTGGTCCCGGGGGAACTCCGCCCGGATCCGCTCCATGTCGAACGGCTCCGGGTAGGAGACCCCCTCGGGGGCGAACAGCAGTTTCACGTAATGGTCGGTGTGGGCGCCGATCTCGAACGCGTCGAGTCCGGGGCCGCCGAGGACGACCCGCACCATGTGCGGCGTGATCCGTTCGGTGCGCACCACGTGCGCTTCGGTGGCCTTCGGTGCCTTGCGGGGCTGCTCCGCCACGGGGGCCTCCTGACTCGACTCACTTAGGTATGCCTAAGACTTAGGTATGCCTAAGCTAGCATCTCCAGGCTACGTCGCCACAGTGCGCCCCGCGCGGCTCAGTGCTCCAGCACCGGCAGCAGGCGTCCCACCGCCCCGCCGAGCCCCCAGCGCTTCACCAGAGCGTCCAGTGCGGCCGGGTCGTGCGGGGCGGCGGGCAGGGCCGGGTCGAACGCGGGCAGCGGTACGTCCTGGGCGACCCGCACCACCGTCGGTGCCACGTCCAGATAGGCGGCGGCCTCCACGATCCCGCGCCGCTTGGCCGGGGTCAGCTTCGACGTGCGGTCCTCGGCGGCGGCCCGGACGCCCGCCAGATCCCCGTACTCCGTGATCAGCTGGGCCGCGGTCTTCTCACCGATGCCCTTCACGCCGGGCAGGCCGTCGCTGGCGTCGCCGCGCAGGGCGGCGAAGTCCGCGTACCGGTCGGGTTCCACCCCGTACTTCTCCCGGATCAGCTCCGCGTCGACCAGGTCGCAGTCGCCGACCCCCTTGCGCGGGTACAGCACGCGTACGCCCCTGGCGTCGTCCACGAGCTGGAACAGGTCCCGGTCGCCGGTGACGATGTCCACGGGCCCCCCGGCGCGCGCGGTCAGGGTGCCGATCACGTCGTCCGCCTCGTACCCGGGCGCCCCGATCCGGGCGATGCCCAGTGCCGCGAGGACCTCCTCGATCACCGGCACCTGCGGGGACAGGGTGTCCGGGACCTCCTCCTCGTCCGGGCCGGTCTCCGTCTCGACGGCGACCCGGTGCGCCTTGTACGAGGGGATCAGGTCCACCCGCCACTGCGGGCGCCAGTCGTCGTCCCAGCAGGCCACCAGGTCGTCCGGGCGGTGGTCCTGGACGAGCCGGGTGATGAAGTCGAGCAGCCCGCGCACGGCGTTGACGGGAGTGCCGTCGGGGGCGCGGACCGAGTCCGGCACGCCGAAGTAGGCGCGGAAGTAGAGGCTTGCGGTGTCGAGGAGCATGAGGCGTCGAGTCACCTCCCCTATTTTATGGCGCGGTCCGACAGCGGGCGCCGGAGCCGTGCCGCCGCGAGCCCCGCGCGGCGGCGGGCGGGGCCGTGTCACCACGGGCGCCGCAGCCGCCACAAGCCCCCTGCCGCAGGCCCCGTGCCCGTCGCGGCCCGTGCCGCCGTGGCCCCCTGGCCGCCCACAGGCCCCGCGCCGCAGTGGGCGGCCCCCATGCCTCGCAGGTTTCGTACTGCCAAGGGAGCCCCTGTCGCCACGGGGGCACTGCCCCGCGCCACGACAAAGCCCCCTCGCCGCCACGGAGTCCCCACCTGCGGCCCTCTGCTCCCCTCGGTGGCCGTCCCCCTGGAATCCCCCAGAGTGACCCACGTCACCTTTGCGTTTGCACCCTGTGAAGGCGGGCAGGCGCGAGCCCGGAGCGGAACCCGGTACGGGATTCAACCAAGGAATCCTCGTACGTGACGGGCCCGCGGGCCGATCCCGCCCGCTCCACGGCCCGGCCGCGCGGGGGTGGCGGGCCGTTCTCGTCGCTACCCGTGAGGTTTATGTGTCCAGGCTCCAGGCCGATCACCTGTTCAAGGTGTTCGGCAGACGACCCGACGAAGCCGTCCGCAGGCTCGTCGACGGTGCCGACCGCGAGGAGCTGCGCGCCGAGGGGACGACAGCAGCCGTCGTGGACGCCGGTTTCACCGTCGAGCCCGGCCAGATCTTCGTCGTGATGGGGCTGTCCGGATCGGGCAAGTCCACCCTGCTCCGTATGCTCAACGGCCTGCTCGAACCCACCGCGGGCCGGGTCCTCTTCGACGGACGTGATCTGACCGCGCTGTCCCCCCGCGACCTCCGTGCGGTCCGCTCCACCAAGATCAGCATGGTCTTCCAGCACTTCGCTCTGTTCCCGCACCGGAACGTTCTGGAGAACGCCGCCTACGGCCTGGAGGTGCAGGGCGTCCCGCGCGCCGAGCGCGAGCCCCGCGCCGCCGAGGCCCTGGAGCTGTGCGGTCTGGCCGGCTGGGAGAAGTCCTGGCCCGACGAACTCTCCGGCGGGATGCAGCAGCGGGTCGGTCTGGCCCGCGCGCTCGCCACCGACGCCGACCTGCTCCTGATGGACGAGTCCTTCAGCGCGCTCGACCCGCTCATCCGGCGGGACATGCAGGACCAGCTGCTCGTCCTCCAGCAGCGGCTGAAGAAGACCATCGTCTTCATCACCCACGACCTCAACGAGGCCATGCGCCTTGGTGACCGCATCGCCGTCATGCGGGACGGCCGGATCGTGCAGCTCGGCACCGCGGAGGACATCCTCGTCCGCCCCGCCGACGACTACGTGGCCTCCTTCATCCAGGACGTCGACCGCTCCCGGGTGCTCACCGCCGCCGCCGTCATGACCGACGGCGCGGTCCCCGCGGAGTGCCCCGCCGACTGCCCCTGCCGTCCCGTCGGACCGGACACGCTCGTCGCCGACCTGTGCGCCGTGGCCGCCCGCACCCCGCATCCCGTGACCGTCGTGGACGCCGACGGCGCCGTTCTGGGAGTCGTCCCCACCGAACGCCTCCTCGGCGTCATGGGCGGCCTCGGCGCCGCCGACACCCCTACGGGTCCCCGTACGGGTCCCCTTACACGTACGAGCACGGGCGCGGATACGAGTGCGCCCCCGCGCCCGGCACGCACGAGCCCCACCGGCCCGGCGAGGAAAGCGGACACCGCGAAGAACACCGGCCCCACAGGAGACACCAGCCCCACCGAAGGCATCAGCCCCACAGAGAACACCGGTCCCACCGACGGCACCGGCCCCGCGAAGAGCGCCCGCGACACGTCCGGTGCCCGGCGGACCACGACCGCCGGGGACGCCCGGGAGCAGGAGGAGGTGACCGCCCGTGCCTAGGCTCCCCCTCGGAGAGTGGGTCGACAGCTCGGTCGACTGGCTCCAGGCCCAGTTCTCCTGGCTGTTCGACGCCATCAGCTCCGGCGTCACCGGCCTCTACGACGGCATCGACGCCGTCCTGTCCGCGCCGCACCCGCTGCTCTTCGCGGGCGTCCTGGCCGTCGTCGCCTGGTGGCTGCGCGGCCTCGCCGCCGGTGTCCTCGCCTTCGCGGGCTTCGTGCTCGTCGACTCGGTCCAGCTCTGGGACGAGGCCATGGCGACGCTCTCCCTGGTGCTCGTCGCCACCCTGGTGACCCTGGTCATCGCCGTGCCGCTCGGCATCTGGGCGGCCCGTTCGAAGACCGTCAGCGCCGTCATGCGGCCCGTCCTCGACTTCATGCAGACCATGCCCGCGATGGTCTACCTCATCCCCGGCATCATCTTCTTCGGCGTCGGCGTCGTCCCCGGCATCATCGCCACCATCGTCTTCGCGCTGCCCCCGGGCGTGCGCATGACCGAGCTGGGCATCCGTCAGGTCGACGGCGAACTCGTCGAGGCCGCCGAAGCCTTCGGCACCACCCCGCGCAACACGCTGCTGCGGGTGCAGCTCCCGCTCGCCCTCCCGACGATCATGGCCGGTGTCAACCAGGTCATCATGCTGGGCCTCTCCATGGTCGTCATCGCGGGCATGGTCGGCGGCGGCGGACTCGGCGGCGCCGTCTACCGGGCCATCGGCAACGTCGACATCGGCCTCGGCTTCGAGGCGGGCGTCTCCATCGTCGTCCTCGCCATGTACCTGGACCGGATGACCGGCGCGCTCGGCCGTCAGGTCTCCCCGCTGGGCCGCCGCGCCGCCGCCAAGGCCCGCGCGGCGGCGAGCGCCAAGCGCCCCGGCGCGAAGCTCTGGGCCCACCGCCCGCAGCCCGTCACCGCGCTCGTCGGTGTCGTCGTCCTCGCCCTGGTCGCCGGTGGTACGAGCCTCTTCGGCGGCCCCGCGGGCACCACGGGACCGAACGGCGCCCACGGCAAGAAGATCAGCATCGGATACATCCCCTGGGACGAGGGCATCGCCTCCACGTACCTCTGGAAGGAACTCCTGGAGCGCAAGGGCTACGAGGTCGACACCAAGCAGCTGGAGGCGGGCGCCCTCTACACGGGTCTGGCCGGTGGCCAGCTCGACTTCCAGACCGACGCCTGGCTGCCCGTCACCCACGCGCAGTACTGGGAGAAGTACCAGGACAAGCTGGAGGACCTCGGTTCCTGGTACGGGCCCACGTCGCTGGAGCTGGCCGTCCCCTCGTACGTCGAAGGCGTCGACTCCCTCGCCGACCTCAAGGGTCAGGGCGACCGGTTCAAGGGCCGGATCGTCGGCATCGAGCCCAGCGCCGGAATGATGGGCATCCTGAAGGACAAGGTGCTCAAGGAGTACGGACTCGAGGGCGAGTACGAGGTCGTCGACGGCTCCACGCCCGGGATGCTCGCCGAGCTCAAGCGCGCGTACGAGCGCAAGGAACCGGTCGTCGTCACCCTCTGGTCCCCGCACTGGGCCTACTCCGCCCACGACCTGAAGAAGCTCGACGACCCCCGGGGCACCTGGGGCGAGGGCGACGGCGTCCACACCCTCGCCCGTAAGGGATTCACCGGGGACAACCCGGAGGTCGCGGCCTGGCTCAAGGGCTTCGAGCTGACGGAGAAGCAGCTCACCGACCTCGAAGCGGTCATCCAGAAGACCGGCAAGAGCAAGGAGCAGGAGGCCGTCCGCACCTGGCTCGACAGCGAACCGGGCCTCGCGGAGAAGCTCACCCCGTAGCGCCCCCGGGCCGGACCGCTCGCCGTACCGCGGAGCGGTTCCTGTCCGAAAAGGGGTGGTCGCCGAGCGTGTCCGGCGACCACCCCTTTCCGGCACGACGCGAAACCCCGCCCCAAAGCTGCGTAAGGTTCAGGTAACCGCCCGGTACGGGACGCGCGAGGCACGAGGGAGGGAGCCGACATGGACGAGAAGGAATCACCCCGGGTGGGCGCGGCCGTCAAGAGGCGACGCAGAGCGCTCCAGCTCACCCTGGCCGTCGTCTCCTCCCGCAGCGGCCTGTCCGTGCCCTTCCTCAGCCAGGTCGAGAACGACCGGGCCCGGCCGAGCCGCCGCTCCCTCGAACTCGTCGCCGGAGCCCTGGAGACCACGTCCGGCGCACTCCTCGCCGCCGCCGAGGCCGCCCGCACCGTCGACGTCGTACGGGCCGACGAGCGCTCCGCCGCACTACCGCCCGGCGTCCGGTCCCTGGTCAGGGGCCGCCACCAGCTGCACGCGATGGAGTTCACCGGGGAGCAGGACGCGGGCCGCGAGTTCCAGCACCGCAACGACGAACTGCTCTACGTGGCCGACGGCGCCGCCGAGGTCGAGGCCGAGGGCCGCGCCCACCGGCTGGGGCGCGGCGACACCCTCTACCTCTCCGGCGGGGTCCGCCACCGCTGGCGCGCCACCGAACCGGGCACCCGGCTGCTCGTCGTGGCGATCGCCGAACACGTCGAGGCCGAGGAGGAGTGAGCCGGGGCCTGGGCCGGGGCGGGAACCGGGACCGGGTGAAGGTCCCGGCGGCCGGACCGGACCGCCGGGAGGCACCACGGGACACCATGAGGGGCGTCGGGGCCGTTCCCCTGGTGCGGGCACCACAGGGGGACACGCTGAAGGTCGTCTCCCCCTCAGGGGCACCACGGGGGACACCATGAGGGTCGTCTCCCTCGTGCCCTCGCTGACCGAGACCGTCGCCGTCACCGTGCCCGGAGTCCTCGTCGGGGCCACCGACTGGTGCGTCCGGCCCGCCGGGCTCGACGTCGCCCGGATCGGCGGCACCAAGAACCCCGACGTCCCCGCGATCCTCGCCCTCCGCCCCGACCTGGTCCTCGCCAACGAGGAGGAGAACCGCGCCCCCGACCTCGCCGCACTGCGGGCGGCGGGCGCCGATGTCCTCGTCACCGGGATCCGGACCCTCGACCAGGCCCTGGACGAACTCGCCCGCGTCCTCGCCGTCTGCGGCTCCCCCCGGCGGCCCCGCTGGCTGGACGAGGCCGCCGCCGCCTGGGCCGCGGTCGTCCCGGAGGAGCCGCGCACCGCCGTCGTCCCGGTCTGGCGCCGCCCCTGGATGGTCCTCGGCCGTGACACCTTCGCCGGTGACCTGCTCGCCCGGCTCGGGGTGCGGAACCTGTACGCCGACCACCCCGAGCGCTATCCGCGCGTCCCGCTCGACGCGCTCCGCGCCACCGCGCCCGACCTCGTCGTCCTGCCCGACGAGCCCTACCGCTTCACCCGCGAGGACGGCCCCGAGGCCTTCCCCGGGACCGCCGCCGCGCTCGTGGACGGACGGATGCTCACCTGGTACGGGCCGTCGCTGGCCGAGGCTCCGGGAGAGCTGGCGCGGGCCCTGCGGGCAGCGCGCCGCTGACGAGCCCGCGCAGGGTGTGCGTCCCGGCCAGCAGCCACGCTGCGACGAGGAGCACGTACAGGCCGACCGCCAGCCACCGGAAGACGGCGAGCCCGGTGTGCTGGGCGAGTCCCTCGGCACCGGTCACACAGGTCCCGACGGGGAAGGTGAACGCCCAGAACGTCATCGCGAAGCCCATGCCCTGCCGCCGCGCCCGCAGCACCATCGCCGAGGACAGCGCGAGCCACAGCAGCGCGAAGCCCATCACGGGCACGCCGTAGAGGACGGCGAAGGAGGCGAAGCCCTGCGCGTACGGGGCGGGCAGCACGCCCGGGGCGACGTCGGCGAACTTGTTCGCGGCGGTCGTCGACTGGCCCAGGGGACCCAGCACCAGGAAGAGCGTGGGGGTCAGCGCGAGCGGCAGCGGCCCGCCGGTCACCAGACGGCCGAACACCAGCGGCAGCATGACGAGGGTCGCGAGCAGACTGACGCCGAACATCGCCCAGCAGGCGATCAGCAGGGTCTGCTGGGCCTGCCCGGCGGGCAGATGGGGCACGAGCAGCGGGCCGAGGGCGGCGGAGACCATCGGCGCGACGACCGGCAGCAGCCACACCGGGGACGCGCTCTCGATCCGGTGGTGCACCACCATCAGGTACGGCACCGCCACCGCCGCCGCCAGCCCGACGGCCGTCCCCGCGGTGAACAGGACGGTGTCCAGCGCCACAGCCGCCGGGAGCCCGATCCAGTCCCGGCCCACGATCATCGCGCCGCCGCCGACCGCGAGCAGCGCCATCGAGAGACAGCCGTAGAAGGGGGCCATCGCCGGGTCGAGGAGGTGGGCGCGGGCCTGGTCGCGGTGGCGGGCCCAGTGGGTCGCGCGGGCGGCGAGCAGGACGAGCAGCATCGCGAGGGAGAGCGCCCAGACCGCCGCGCAGGCCGTACGGAGACCGGGTCCGGCGGCCGGGAGCCCGGCGCCCGCGTTGGCCACGACGGCCGTGCCCATCACGGAGGCGTACCAGTTCGGGCCGAGATGCCGGACGGAACGGACGGGGGACGCGGTGGGCCGGGCGCCGTGGACGGCGGGGAGGGCGGGACGGGGAGGTGCGAGGCTTGCCATGCCTCCACCGTCGCCCCCTTCCGCCGCCCCCACCAGGGATCATGCGGCTATGACGCCATAAGCTGGCTTTATGAGTGCGAACGGGGAGACGCGGAGCGACGGAACGCACGACGGCGGGACACCCCTCACGGGGACGCCCACCACGGGGACACCCGGCACGGGGACACCCGGCACCGGGACCCCCGGCGCAGGGGCGTCCGCCGCCGGGGTGCGGGCCGCCGCCCGGCGGGCCGGGACGTACGGCGGAGCCCACGACGAGGGGGCCGGGCCGCAGCTCCACCACCGGGTCCCGGACCTCGGCGCGCTCGAACTGCTCCTCGCCGTCGCCCGGCACGGGAGCCTCGGCGCCGCGGCCCGCGAGGTCGGCATCACCCAGCCCGCCGCGAGCAGCCGCATCCGCTCGATGGAACGGCAGCTCGGCGTCGCCCTGGTGGACCGCTCGCCGCGCGGCTCGCGGCTCACCGACGCGGGCGCGCTCGTCACGGACTGGGCGCGCCGGATCGTCGAGGCGGCGGAGGCCTTCGACGCGGGCGCCCAGGCCCTGCGCGGGCGCCGGGACTCCCGGCTGCGGGTGGCCGCGTCCATGACGATCGCGGAGTACCTGCTGCCGGGCTGGCTGATCGCGCTGCGCGCCGAGCGGCCCGACACGGCGGTGTCGCTCCAGGCCGGGAACTCGGCGGTGGTCGCGGAACGGCTCCTCGGGAACGAGGCGGACATCGGCTTCGTCGAGGGGCTCGCCGTCCCCGAGGGCCTGGACGGGGTGGTCGTCGCCCACGACCGGCTCGCGGTGGTGACCGCCCCCTCGCACCCGTGGGCCCGTCGGCGCGGTCCGCTGCTCCCGGCGGAGCTGGCCGCGACCCCGCTGGTCCTGCGGGAGCGCGGCTCGGGCACCCGGCAGGTCCTGGACGCGGCGCTGTCCGCGTACGGCGGTCTGGCGCGCCCGCTCCTGGAACTGGCCTCCACCACGGCGGTGAAGGCGGCGGCGGTCAGCGGTGCGGGGCCCGCCGTCCTCAGCGAACTCGCGGTCGCCGAGGAGCTGGCCTCCCGCCGTCTGGTCGCCGTCCCCGTCGAGGGGGTCCGGCTGAGCCGCGACCTCCGCGCGGTCTGGCCGACGGGCCACCGCCCCACAGGACCGGCCCGTGACCTCCTGTCCCTGACCCGGGCCAGGCCGACGGGCTGAGGGGCTGCGGGCCCCTTTCCGGGAGACGGGGGACTCCCGGGGAGACCGAGGGGCCTCCCCGGGAGGGGACCACAGCCCCACCGGGCGCGCGCGGTCCGGCGAGGCCCTCTCAGATCTCCCGCGCCCGGTGCGTGATCCGGCCGTCCAGGACCGTGAGCAGCACCGGCAGGTCCGGCAGGTCCGTGGCCGCCGTGGTCAGCGGGCTGTCCGCGAAGACCGTGAGGTCGGCGCGGTGGCCCACCGCGAGCCCGCCCGCCGTCGCCTCCTCGCCCGCCGCGTACGCCGGTGCCGTCGTCATGCCCCGCAGCGCCTCCAGGGGCGTCAGCGCCTGCTCGGGGCCGTGCGGCGCCTGGCTGAGGTCGCGGCTCGGGCGCCGGTGCCGGGCCCCGGCCATCACGGCCAGCGGCGGGAACGGCGCGATGGGCCAGTCCGAGCCGAGGACCACGGTGGCCCCGGAGTCGGCCAGGTCACGGCAGCGCCACGCGTGCGAGGCCCGCTCCTCGCCGAGGCGGCGGGACCAGTTGTCGGTGTGGTCGGCGCGGGTGAAGTCGCAGCAGTGGGTGGGCTGCATGGAGGCGAGGACGCCCAGTTCGGCGAAGCGGCGCAGGGTGTCGTCGGGCACGGTCTCGATGTGCTCGATCCGGTGCCGTACCGTCCCGCCGTCGTTCGCGCGGGCCCGCTCCACGGCGTCCAGGGCGTGCCGGACGGCCGCGTCGCCGATGGCGTGGGTCGCGGTCGGTACGCCCGCCCGGTGCAGCTCCCCGATGACACGGGTGTACGCGGCCGGGTCGGGCCAGAACGCGTGCGTGGACTCGCCGTGGCAGTCGGGGCGCTCCAGCCACGCGGTGCCGTTGTCGATGGTCCCGTCCATGAAGAGCTTCACGCCCGTGACCCGCCACAGGTCCCCGCCGGTGCCCTGCCGCTCGATGAGGGCCCGTACGCCCTCGGTGTCCGTGCCGGGCTGGCACCAGGGCGCCACCCGGAGCCGCAGCGGCAGCTCACCGGCCGCGTCGAGCTGTCCGTACAGTGCGAGGCTCTCGCCGTTGGCGTCCATGGCGTGGCCGCCGGTGAGTCCGGCCGCCGCCATGGACCGCAGGGCCGCCGCGAGGCGTTCCCGGCTCTCCTCGGGGGTGGGGCGCGGAGCGATCCGTTCGACGAGTTCGCAGGCCGCGTCCTCCTGGAGCAGTCCGGTGGGGCGCCCGTCGGCGTCGCAGACGACCTCGGCGGACGCCTGGTCGAAGGTGCGGGGGCCGTCGACCCCGGCGAGTTCGAGGGCGCGGCGGCTGGCGAGCGCCGAGTGGGCGTCGAAGAGGAGCAGGAAGGCCGGTACGCCGTCGAGGACGGAGTCGAAGGGGGCGGTGCCGACGGGCCGGCCGCCGAAGACGTTCGGGTCGAGGCCCCAGCCGAAGAGCCAGTCGCCCCGGCCGAGGTTCCGCACCTCCCGGGCGAGGGCCTCGCGGACGTCGTCCAGGTCGGCGCAGTACGACAGGTCCAGGCCGTGGGTGAGTTCGGCGCCCGTCACCGGGTGGAGGTGGCCGTCGACGAGCCCGGGGGTGACCACGGCTCCCCCGAGGTCGACGACGGTGGTCGCGGGGTCCGCGAGCGCGCGGATCTCCCGGTCGTCGCCGAGGGCGGTGATCCGGCCGTCGTCGGAGACGGCGAGCGCGGTCTCCGGCAGGACCGCCCCGGTGCCGGGGTCGAGCAGACGGGCGGAGAGCAGGACGAGTCGGGTGCGCACGAGTACTCCAGGAGGGGGACGCGGGGGAGGTTCTCAGAGGATCGGGGCGGGCCGGAGGGAGGGAGATCGGGCGGATCGGGAGGAGAAGGACCGGGCGGATCGGAAGGAGGAGGAGCGGGCGATCGGGAGACCGCCCGCCCGGCTGCGGGAAGGCTTGCGGGGGAAGGGGAAGGGGAAAGGGCAGGTCAGGCGGCCGGGGGCTCGTCCGGCAGCGCCAGGTTCGTGAGCGTGCCGTACGGCAGGCCCAGCGCCTGTTCCGCCGTGGTGACGGGCAGTCGGGTCACGGCGTCCGGACGGTCGGTCCGGTCGGTGTTGGCGTGGGCGCCGAGGCCGTCGAGCACCACCAGGATCTTGATGGCGGCGGTGCGCGGGTCGTCGGTGCGGAACTCGCCGAGCGCGACGCCCTCGCGGATGAGCTGTTCGAGCCGGTCGTCGGAGGCGAGTTCCTGTTCGGTGACCCGGGTGCGCAGGACCGGCCGGTAGCGGCTGAGGTGCCGGGCGTTGATCCAGAGGCGGCTGATGTCGTCGTACGCCTCGCCGCCCGAGAGGGCGAAGTAGCGCGCGAGGTACTGCGCGGGGGTCCCGTGGGGGCGTTCGGCGGGCAGCAGGGCGTTGAGCTCGCCGGTGGCGGCCACGCTGAACGCCTCGCCCACCAGCTCCTCCGCCGAGGGGAAGTAATGGCTGATCAGACCGGGCCGGACGGACAGCTCCTCGGCCGTCCGCCGCAGGGTCACGCATTCGAGCCCCTCCGTGAGGGCCACGCGTGCGGCGGTCTCCACGATCTCGGCCCGACGGGCCTCGGGAGATTTCCGAACTCTCTTCTGCGGAACGCTTGACGGCATACCCGGGATGCTATTGAGTGTGCGACCAATAAGCAACAAGGTGGGCACCACACGCACCCGGAGGGCCGCATGGCTTCCACGATCCCCGATCCGCTCCCACGCAGTCAGGGCGCTCCGGCCGATCCGTCCGCCGTCGACCGGCCCGGCCGGATCGAGGCCCACGGCATCGACCACATCCCCGACTCAGAACGCCACGGACACCCCCGCGAACTGTTCTCGGTCTGGGCGGCGGCGAACGTCAACTACCTCAGCCTCGTCATCGGCGGCACCCTCGTCCTGATGGGGCTCAGCCTCTGGCAGGCCCTCGCCGTGATCGTCGTGGGCAACCTCTTCTGGCTGCTCACGGGCCTGCTCGCCACCTCGGGCCCGGCCGCGGGCGCTCCCAGTGAGGTGATCACCCGGGCGGTCTACGGCGTCCTCGGCAACCGCGTGAACAACGCGATAGGCGGCTGGCTCGTCTCCGTCTGCTACTTCGCCCTCAACCTCGCCGCCGCGGCGACCGCCGCCTTCGCGCTGGTCGAGAAGACGGGCGTCACGGCCACCACCCCCGTGAAGGTGGCCGTGATCGGGGTCATCGCCGCGCTCACCCTCGCCATCAGCGTCTACGGGCACGCTCTGATCATCAGGTTGTACCTGCCGATCACCCTGGTCCTCGCCGGGGCGTTCACGGTCGTCGCGTTCGCGGTCCTGCGGCACGCCGACTTCTCGTACGCCCCCGCCGGACGGGTCTCCGGGACCGCCCTCTGGGCCCTGCTCCTCGCGGGTGTCACGATGATCGCCTCGGGCCCCCTCTCGTACACGACGAGCGCGGACTTCTCCCGCTATCTGCCCCGGACCGCGTCGAAGCGGGCGATCGTCGGCTGGACCGCGCTCGGCGCCTTCCTGCCCAGTGTCGTCGTCTGCTCCCTCGGCGCCCTGGCGGCCACCGTCGTCGACATGAGCGACCCGCAGACCGGACTCCAGGAGATCCTGCCCGGCTGGTTCGCCCCGGTCTTCCTGCTCGCCCTGGTCCTCGGCACCATCGCCATCAACGCCCTGACCGCGTACAGCGCGGGACTCGCCCTCCAGGCCGTCGGCCTCCGCGTCCGGCGCTCCGTCAGCGTCCTCTTCGACGGGAGCGTGGCCGTCGCCCTCACCCTGTACGGGCTGCTCGTCTCCGACTTCCTGGACACCGTCAGCAACGCCCTCCAGGTGATTACCGTGCTGAGCGGCCCCCTGATGACGGTGTACGCCGCCGACGTCCTGCTCCGCCGGGGCCGCTACGACGGTGCCGCGCTCTCCGACGAGACCCGCTCCGGCCCCTTCTGGTACACCGGCGGAGTCAACCCGGCCGGTGCCCTCGCCGTCGTCGCGGGCGTGACCACGGCGGCCCTCTGCGTCGACACCGTCTACACGGGCCCGGTCGCCGCCGCGCTCGGTGGCCTCGACCTCTCCCTGCCGGTCGGCATGACGGTCTCCGCCGCCGTCTACACCCTCCTGGCGCGGAACGAGCCCACCCTGCGCGCCGCCCGCGCGACGGCCTGAGCGGTACGGCCACGGCCACCACCCGGAGCCGTACCGGACCCGCCCCGGCCGCTACCGGCCCGCCCCCGAGGCCGCCGCGACGAGGCCCCGCATCACCCTCGGGTCCTCGCCCATCTCCGGGTGCCACTGCACACCGAGGACCCAGGCGGGGGCGGCCAGTTCCACCGCCTCCACCGTGCCGTCCTCCGCGTACGCCGAGGGCGCGAGCCCCGCGCCCAACCGGTCCACGGCCTGGTGGTGGTAGGTCGGCACCTCGGTGGTCTCCGGCACCAGCGAGCCGTACAGGCTCCCCGGCACCGGCTTCACCACGTGCCGCCCGATCACCCCGACCGCCTCCACGTGCCCGTCCAGATGCTGCGTCAGCGTGCCGCCCCGGGCCACGTTGAGGAGCTGCATCCCCCGGCAGATGCCGAGCAGCGGGGTCCCCGAGACGAGGGCCGCGTCGATCAGGGCCAGCTCCCAGGCGTCCCGCTCCCTGGCCGGGGGGCCGGTACGCGGATCGGGCTCGGCCCCGTACCGCACCGGTTCGACGTCCGCCCCGCCCGCGACCACGAGGCCGTCGAGCCGGGCCACCACCGCCGCCGCGGCCCCGGGCAGGTCCGGCGGCAGCATCACCGCCAAACCCCCGCCCTCCCGGACGAGCCGGGGATACCGCTCCGGCAGCAGCGCGGCCCGCATGTCCCACACCCCCCAACGGGCCCGGTCCAGATAGGTGGTCACGCCGATGAGCGGCTGGGACACGTGCTTCCTCCAGGGGTACGGGACGGGGCCCGGGTCAGTCGCGGCCGAGTTCGGCCTCGGCGGCGGCGAGCGCCGCGAACTCCTCCTCCGGGGCCTTGGCCACCAGACGGTGCCGACTGTAGAACGCGAAGTAGGCGAGGGCGATCACGTACACCCCGAGCGCCATGAACGCGGCCGTCCGGTCCACCAGGAAGGTCGCCACCAGGGCCGACAGCGCGAGCACGAAGGCCACCGACGAGGTCGCCGTCCCGCCGGGCGTGCGGTACGGCCGGTGCAGCCCCGGCTCGCGGCGCCGCAGCACGATGTGCGAGAGCGCCATCAGGGCGTACGAGATGGTGGCGCCGAACACGGCGATGTTCAGCATCCGGGCCCCGTCCCCGGTCCCGGCGGCCAGCGCGAAACCGATCGCGCCCGGGATCAGCAGCCCGAGGTACGGCGACTTGCGGCGGCTGGTCAGGGAGAGGAAGCGGGGCAGGTAGCCCGCCCGGGAGAGGGCGAAGAGCTGGCGCGAACCGGCGTAGATGAGGGAGAAGAACGACGCCACGAGTCCGGCGAGACCCGCGTAGTTCACGAACCGGCTGAGCGCGGTCGGCTCCCCGTCCCCCTGGAGCGCCACCACCAGCGGATTGCCCGCGTCCTGCACCGCCGCCGCGCCGCGCGCGCCCGTCGCGGCGAGGAAGGTCACGACCGCGAGCAGCACCAGGACGCCCATGGCCGTGGCGAGCGCCCTCGGCATCGACTGCACCGGGTCCTTCGCCTCCTCGGCGGCGAGCGGCACCCCCTCCACGCCCAGGAAGAACCACATGCCGAAGGGGAACGCGGCCCAGATCCCGAGGAGTCCGAACGGCAGCCAGGAGTTCGCGCCGAACGCCCCCTCCTCCACCGGGATGTCGTTCAGCCCGTCGAGACGGAAGTCGGTGAGGGCGCCGATCGCGAAGACCACCAGCGCCGTCACCGCGATGGCCGTCACGACCAGACTGAACCGCAGGGCCTCGCCCACGCCCCACAGATGGATGCCGATGAACAGGGCGAAGCACACCAGCTGGACCGGCCAGCCGGACTCCAGACCGAAGAGGCCGAGGGACTCGACGTAGTCACCGATGAAGATCGAGATCGCGGCGGGCGCCAGGATGTACTCGATGAGGATCGCGGTCCCGGTGAGGAACCCGCCCCAGGTGCCGAGTGCCCGCCGGGCGAAGCCGTAACCGCCGCCCGCGGTGGGCAGGATGGCGGAGAGCTCGGCCAGCGCGAAGACCAGACAGGCGTACATCGCGCCCATCAGGACGGTGGCGACGGCGAGACCGCCGAAACCGCCCTTCGACAGACCGATGTTCCAGCCGGAGAAGTCCCCGGACACGACATAGGCGACGCCGAGCCCGGTGAGCAGCAGCCAGCCCGCGCTGCCGCGCCGCAGCGCCCGGCGGGCCAGGTACGCGTCCTGCGGCGGTGCCGTGCTTCCGGTGGTGCTCCCGGAGGTTTCGTCGAGCGTCATGGCAGCGTCAGCTCCCCGTAACGGACCCAATGGATTGGAGGCATACCTTTGCGTCGGCCGCCGGGGGAGCGCAACCCCCGTGCGCCACTTTCGGGTGACGCGGGCCGGGCCCGTGGCGCGTCGCACCGTCCGCCCGGAGCGGGGTCCGCCCCGGGTCCCGCCCGGGTCCTGGCCGAGGCTCGGCCCGGGGTCAGGTCAGGAAGCCCCGCAGCAGCGCCGCCGTGCCCGAGCAGTGCTCCCGCATCACCTCGCGCGCCGCGTCCGCGTCCCCGTCGAGCACCGCCTCGACCGCGGCGGTGTGCTGGTGCTGGGAGTGCTCCAGGTTCCGCACCAGCAGCGGGATGCAGTCGAGCAGGTCGTTCACGGTCGCCCGGACGGCCGCGTACCGGGCGGTGAGCGTCGGCGAGCCGGACAGCTCGGCGAGCGTGAGATGGAGCAGGGTGTCCTGGCGGCGGTAGTCGGCCAGCGGCGCGTCATGGGTCGCCGCGAGCGCGGCCCGAAGTCGCCCGGCGCCCGCCGCGTCGAGCCCGTGGGCCGCGCACAGTCCCGCCGCGCCCACCTCCAGGACCTCACGGAAGCGGAGGGTGTCCTCCATGTCGACCGAGGCGATCCGGCGGCGCAGCTCGCCCTCGTCCGCCGTCCGGGCGCGCGCGAGCACGAACGTCCCGCCGTACCGGCCGCGTCTGCTCTCCACCAGCCCCTGCTCCTGGAGGACCTTCAGGACCTCGCGGAGCGTCACCCGGCTGATCCCCATCCGGTCCGCCAGTTCCCGCTCGGCGGGCAGCCGTTCCCCGCCGGGCACCAGACCGAGCCGCACCACCTGGAGGATCTGTTCCAGCGCCTCCTCGAAGCCGTTGCCCGCCCGCACCGGCCGCAGCACGGGCGTCAGCCGGTCCGCCGATTCACTCGTACTGGCCACCTTCGCGTTTCCCCTTCTCCCACACTTCCCAAGCAATGGTCTCACCCAATACCTTATGGCTTCCGGCAGGCCGAAGGAGGAGCAATCCCGTGGCAGACCGCACACCCCCGCTCGGCGTCGAGGAGCTCAGGGCCCTCGTCGCGAGCGGCGAGATCGACACCGTGGTCCTGGCCTTCCCCGACATGCAGGGACGCCTCCAGGGCAAGCGGTTCGCCGCCCCTTTCTTCCTGGGCGAGGTGCTCGACCACGGCACCGAGGGCTGCAACTACCTCCTCGCCGTCGACACCGAGATGAACACCGTCGACGGCTACGCCATGTCCTCCTGGGACCGCGGCTACGGCGACTTCGCGATGCGCCCCGACCTCACCACCCTCCGCCGCCTCCCCTGGAACGACGCCACCGCCATGGTGACCGCGGACCTCGCCTGGAGCGACGGCACCCCCGTCGTCGCCGCCCCCCGCCAGATCCTCCGCCGCCAGCTGGAGCGCCTCGCGGAACACGGACTCACCGCCCACGTCGGCACCGAACTCGAGTTCATCGTCTTCAGGGACAGCTACGAAGAGGCCTGGGACGCGAACTACCGGGGCCTCACCCCCGCGAACCAGTACAACATCGACTATTCCGTCCTCGGCACCGGCCGCGTCGAGCCCCTCCTGCGCCGCATCCGCAACGAGATGACCGGCGCCGGACTCACCGTCGAGTCCGCCAAGGGCGAGTGCAACCCCGGCCAGCACGAGATCGCCTTCAAGTACGACGAGGCCCTCGTCACCTGCGACCAGCACGCCGTCTACAAGACGGGCGCCAAGGAGATCGCCGCCCAGGAGGGCCACTCGCTCACCTTCATGGCGAAGTACAACGAGCGCGAGGGCAACTCCTGCCACATCCACCTCTCCCTCCAGGACGCCGACGGCGACAACGTCATGGCCGGGGACGACGAACACGGCATGTCCGCGACCATGCGCCACTTCCTCGCCGGACAGCTCGCCGCCCTCCGCGACTTCTCCCTCCTCTACGCCCCCAACATCAACTCCTACAAGCGGTTCCAGCCCGGCTCCTTCGCGCCCACCGCCGTCGCCTGGGGCCACGACAACCGCACCTGCTCGCTCCGGATCGTCGGCCACGGCCGCTCCACCCGTTTCGAGAACCGGCTGCCCGGCGGCGACGTCAACCCCTACCTCGCCGTCGCCGGACTGGTCGCCGCCGGACTCCACGGCATCGAGCGGCGCCTCGAACTCCCCCCGCCCTGCACCGGCAACGCCTACACCGCCGACTACGCGCACGTCCCCCGCACCCTGCGCGAGGCCGCCGAACTCTGGGAGACCAGCGAGATCGCCAAGGCCGCCTTCGGCGACGAGGTCGTCGACCACTACCGCACCATGGCCCGCGTCGAACTCGACGCCTTCGACGCCGCCGTGACCGACTGGGAACTCCGCCGCTCCTTCGAACGCCTGTGAGGAACGCACCCGTGACACCGGAGAGGAACGCAGTGCTCCAGGTACTGAACCCGGCGACCGAGGAGACGGTCGCCACCGTCCCCGCCGCCACCCCCGCCGACGTCGACGCCGCCGTCGCGCGGGCCGTCGCCGCCCAACGCGGCTGGGCCGCCGCCGCCCCCGCCGACCGCGCCCGGCTGCTCCGGCGCTTCGCCGCCGTCGTCGACGGACACGTCGAGGAACTCGCCCGCCTCGAAGTCGCCGAGGCGGGACACACCATCGGCAACGCCCGCTGGGAGGCCGGCAACGTCCGCGACCTGCTCGACTACGCCGCCGGGGGAGTGGAGCGCCTCAACGGACGCCAGATCCCGGTCGCGGGCGGCCTCGACATCACGATCCTCGAACCCCTCGGGGTCGTCGGCGTCATCGCGCCCTGGAACTTCCCCATGCCGATCGCCGCCTGGGCCACCGCCCCCGCCCTCGCCGCGGGCAACGCCGTCCTCCTCAAGCCCGCCGAGACCACCCCGCTCACCGCGCTCCGCCTCGCCGGACTCGCCCTGGAGGCGGGCCTCCCCGAAGGGCTCTTCCAGGTCCTCCCCGGCCACGGCCCCGTCACCGGCCACGCCCTCGTCACCCACCCCGGCGTCGCCAAGATCGTCTTCACCGGCTCCACCAAGGTCGGCAAGTCCCTCATGGCCGCCTGCGCCGACCAGGTGAAACGGCTCACCCTCGAACTCGGCGGCAAGAGCCCCAACATCGTCTTCGCCGACGCCGACCTGGAAGCCGCCGCCGCCGCGGCCCCGATGTCCTTCCTCGACAACAGCGGCCAGGACTGCTGCGCCCGCACCCGCATCCTGGTCGAGCGGAGCGTCCACGACCGCTTCCTCGCCCTCCTCGCCCCCGCGATCGAGGAGATCGTCGTCGGCGACCCCGCCGACGAACGCACCCAGATGGGCCCGCTCATCTCCCGCGCCCAGCTCGACCGCGTCCGCTCCTACGTCCCCGACGCCCTCCCCGGCATCCGGGGCAAGGCCCCCGAGGGCCCCGGCTTCTGGTTCCCGCCGACCGTCCTCACCGACGTGCCCGCCGACGCCCCCCACGCCGTGGAGGAGATCTTCGGACCCGTCGCCGTCGTCCTCCCCTTCGACGACGAGGCCGACGCGGTCCGCCTCGCCAACGCCACCGAGTACGGCCTCTCCGGCTCGATCTGGACCCGGGACGTCGGCCGCGCCCTGCGCGTCTCCCGCGCCGTCCGGGCCGGGAACCTCTCCGTCAACTCCCACTCCAGCGTCCGCTACTGGACCCCGTTCGGCGGCTACCAGCAGTCCGGCCTCGGCCGCGAACTCGGCCCCGACGCCCTGACCGCCTTCACCGAAACCAAGAACGTCTTCATCAGCACGGAGGCCTGACCCGCATGACCACCGAAGAGATCATCTGCCGCCGTCTGGCCGGCCGTACCGCCGTCATCACCGGCGCGGGCAGCGGCATCGGCCTGGCCACCGCCCGCCGACTCGCCTCCGAAGGCGCCCACGTCGTCTGCGGCGACATCGACGAGACGGCGGGCAAGGCCGCCGCCGAAGAGGTCGGAGGCCTCTTCGTCCAGGTCGACGTCACCGACCCCGAACAGGTCGAAGCCCTGTTCAGGACCGCCTTCGAGACCTACGGCTCCGTCGACGTCGCCTTCAACAACGCGGGCATCTCGCCCCCCGACGACGACTCCATCCTGGAGACCGGCCTGGAGGCGTGGAAGCGCGTCCAGGACGTCAACCTCACCTCCGTCTACCTCTGCTGCAAGGCGGCCCTCCCCTACATGCGCCGCCAGGGCAAGGGCTCCATCATCAACACCGCCTCCTTCGTCGCGCTCATGGGAGCGGCCACCAGCCAGATCTCCTACACCGCCTCCAAGGGCGGCGTCCTCGCCATGTCCCGCGAACTCGGCGTCCAGTTCGCCCGCGAGGGCATCCGCGTCAACGCCCTCTGCCCGGGACCCGTCAACACGCCCCTGCTCCAGGAACTGTTCGCCAAGGACCCCGAGCGCGCCGCCCGGCGCCTCGTCCACATCCCCGTCGGCCGCTTCGCCGAGCCGGAGGAGATCGCCGCCGCCGTCGCCTTCCTCGCGAGCGACGACTCCTCCTTCGTCAACGCGAGCGACTTCCTCGTGGACGGCGGCCTCTCCGGCGCGTACGTGACACCGCTCTAGCCCCACCGGACCCACCAGCCCCACCGGCCGCCGGACACCCGGCGGCCGGACCGGTCCCTGGAGGACCGGCCTCCGGACGACCGGGTCCCTAGAGGAACGTGCGGCCCTCGCCCCGGTACGTCGGAACGGTCGCCGTGA
This sequence comes from Streptomyces sp. NPDC059247, assembly GCF_042754005.1. NCBI lineage: Bacteria > Bacillati > Actinomycetota > Actinomycetes > Kitasatosporales > Streptomycetaceae > Streptomyces > Streptomyces sp. NPDC059247. Next base: position 248,795 of record NZ_JBHYZW010000007.1, on the reverse strand, counting down.
CCCGGTCGCCCTCCACGAGCCGCAGACTGTCGAACCGCTCGCACAGCTCACCGGCCTTCGCGTGCCGGAACCACACCTTGTCGCCGATCCGCAGATCGTCCGCGGGCGAACCGAGCAGCGGCGTCTGCACCTCGCCCGGCCCCTCCTGCGGGTCGTAGCGCAGCCCCTCCGGCAGATACGGCACCGGCAGCCGGTCGGCCCCCGCCACCCCGGACGCCGGATAGCCGCCCCCGAGGACGGTCACCACCCCGACGCCCGGCCGCCGCACCACGGGCTGCGCGAAGAGCGCCGCCGGACGCCCGCTGAACGAGGTGTAGTTGTCGAACAGCCTCGGCACGAACAGCCCCGAACCCGCCGCGATCTCCGTCACCGCGTCCTCCGCCGCCGTGTGCTGCACACTGCCCGTGCCGCCGCCGTTCACGAACTCCAGGTCCGGCGCCACCGCCCGCACGGCCCGCACCACCGCCGCCCGGCGCTCCGCCAGCTCCCGCCGCGCCGCCGACTGCATCAGCCGGATCGCCCGCGACCGCAGCGGACGCCCCGCGACCGCGTCCCCGACGCCCGCCACATGCCCCTCGTACGCCATGATCCCGACCAGCCGGAAACCCGGCCGCCGGACCACCGAACGGGCCAGCTCCGCCAGTTCGGCGGGCTCCCGCAGCGGGGAACGACGGGCCCCGACCCTGATCCGGCCGCCCAGCAGGCTCAGCGCGGTGTCCAGCTCCAGACAGACCCGGACCTCCTCCGCGCCGCCCGCCCGGGACGCGTCGACCAGATCGAGCTGCGCCACGTCGTCGACCATCACGGTCACGGCGGCGGCCAGTTTCGGATCGCGCGCCAGCTCCCCGAAACCCGCCCGGTCCGCCGACGGGTACGCGAGCAGCACGTCCTCGAAACCGGCGCGGGCCAGCCACAGCGACTCGTCCAGGGTGAACGACATGATCCCCGCGAAACCCTCCCGCGCGAGCACCCGCTCCAGCAGCGCCCGGCACCGCACGGACTTGCTCGCCACCCGGACCGGCTTGCCACCGGCCCGTCGTACGAGGTCCTCCGCGTTCGCGTCGAAGGCCTCCAGATCGACGATCGCCACGGGCGCGTCGAGATGAGCGGTGGCCCGGTCGTAGCGGGCCCGGTCGGCGGCACGGGGAGTCATGGCCCGAGCTTGCCAGACAGGTTTACGGGTGGGTAGCCCCTGGGTTCCCGCACCAGGGGGAACAGCCCGTAGAGTGACGGGCATTGTCGACACCAGCAGGGGGACGGGCATGACCGGCGAGCACCGCCCCACGCCCTCCCGCATCACGGACGCGCTGCTCCCCGCCCCGGAACCGGCCGACCCGGAGACGACCGCCCGGCTCCGCGCGATCCGCCCCGTCGAACGCCCGACGGCCCCGGACGCCCGGACGAAGCCCCCCGGCCCCACGCGCCCGGCCCCGGGACCCGCGCGCCCCGCCCCGGCGAAGCCCCCGGCGCAGGCGGCCCCGAGCCCGTCCCCGACACGAACTGCCCCCGGCACCACCGCGACGCGGGCTCCCTCAGGCCCCGCTCCGGCGCAGACTTCCCCCGGCTCCGCCCCGACGAGGGCTGTGACCGGCTCCGTCCCGGCCCGGACCTCTCCGGGCTCGCCCCCGGCACCGGCTCCCGGGGGCGGCGCCACCACGAAGCCCCCGGCCGGTCCGCCCCCGGGACAGACGCCTCCGCCCCCCGCACCCCTGAGGGCACCGGTCGGCCCCGCCCCGGCGCGGCCCCCCGCCGTCGGTCGCCCCGCTCCGGGTGGCGGCGCCCCCGCGCCCGTACGGCCCGGCACCGGCGCGGCCGTCGAGGCGGGCGACCCGAGGGTCGGCCCCGCGCCCGTACGGCCCGTCGTCCCGCCCCGGCCCGACACCGCGCCTTTCGTCCCGCAGCCCCCCGCGCCCGCCGGGGCCTCCGGCGCCGCGCCCTCCCGGATCTCAGGGCCTTCCGGTCCCGCGCCCGCCGTGCCCCGGGCCGCGCGGCCCTCCCCGCCCTCGTCCGGTGCGATCCCGGCCCCCGCCGCGCCCCGGCCCCTGCCCGTGCCCGGTCCCGTCCTTCCCGGGCGCCCGTCCCTTTTCCCGTACGGACACGGCCAGGACGCTTCTCTCGGGACTCACAACGGCCACGGCCCCCACACAGACCACTCGGGTCGCACCAGCCACGGAACACCCACCAGCCACGGAACGCCCACCGGTCCCACCGGTCCCACCGGTCCCGAAGTCCACGCCAGCCACAGCAACCACAGCAACCACGACACTCACCCAGCTCACGGCACCCCCGTAGCCCCCAGCAGTCACGTGTCCCCCAGCACCCCCACCTACCTCGCCCCCACCCCCCTGCGGGAGCGGAAGACCGGGCGGACCGTCGCGGTCGTCGTCTGCGCGGTGCTCGGCGTCGGGCTCATCGGCGGGGCCCTCGCCGGGACCTGGCTCGCCGCCGCCGAACCCGGCGCCCCCGCCGAACCGGCCGGATACGCCGAGGCCAAGGAGCTGTGGCACAACGCCCCGGTGGACACCCTCTTCCCCCGCACCCTCACCGGACCCGGCGCCGGACCCGGCGGCTCCGCCCGTACCTGGACCAGGATCGTCGTCGCCCCGGACGCCCCCTGCTCGCCCGCCGTCCTCGCCCGGGGCCTGCTCGCCACCCTCCAGCCGCTCGGCTGCGAGCGGGTGCTGCGCGCCACCTACACCGACGCCACCGCCAGCGGCGTCATCACCGTCGGCCTCGTCTTCACCCGCGCGGAGCCCGCCGCGCAGCGCGCCCTCGGCCCCGGCCTCACCGCCCGCCTCGGCCAGGACGTCCCGCCCGCCCTCTCCGGCCCCGGCACCGTCGCGGCCCGCTTCGGCGCCGCCCAGCGCGCCAGCTGGTGGCTGAACGCCCCCGGGGACCTCCCCGTCGTCGTCACCGCCGTCTCCGGCTTCGCCGACGGCCGCCCCGTCGCCCGACCCCGGTCCGCCGCCGATGCCATGGCCCCGGGCCGCACCGACGCCACCGCCCAGTCCGGCCTCGGCCACGAGGCCAAGGGAATCGCCCTCCGCCTCGGGAAGCTGCTGCGCACCACCGCCACCGCCGCGGCGAAGGAGAACGCCCGGTGACCCGAGCCGCCCGCCTCCGCGCCCCCGCCGTCCTGCTCGCCGCCGCCTGCTGCGTCCTGCCCGCCCTGACCACGCCCGCGTACGCCGACTCCATCCGGGCCCGTCAGTGGGGGCTCGAAGCCCTCCACACCGAGGAGGCCTGGCGCACCACGAAGGGCGAGGGCATCACCGTCGCCGTCCTCGACACCGGGGTCGACGCCGAACACCCCGACCTGACCGGCTCGGTACTGCCCGGCCACGACCTGGTCGGCTTCGGCGCCTCCCGGGGCGACCGCGCCTGGGCCCGGCACGGCACCGCCATGGCGGGCATCATCGCCGGTCACGGACACGGCCCCGGCGGCGGGGACGGAGTCCTCGGCATCGCCCCCGAGGTCAGGATCCTGCCCGTACGGGTCATCCTCGAAGGCACCGACAAGGCCCGCGACAAGGCCCGCAAGACCCGGGGCACCGCCCTGGCCGAAGGCATCCGCTGGGCCGCCGACCACGGCGCCGACGTCATCAACCTCTCCCTCGGCGACGACTCCGAGTCCGCCCACGCCGACGCGGGCGAGGACGCCGCCGTGCAGTACGCCCTGGCCAAGGGCGTCTCCGTCGTCGCCTCCGCGGGCAACGGCGGCGAGAAGGGCGACCACGTCTCCTACCCGGCCGCCTACCCCGGCGTCATCGCCGTCACCGCCGTCGACCGCTACGGCACCCACGCCTCCTTCTCCACCCGCCGCTGGTACGCCACCGTCAGCGCCCCCGGCGTGGACATCGCCATCGCGGACCCCGACCAGCGCTACTACGAGGGCTGGGGCACCAGCGCCGCCGCCGCGTTCGTCTCCGGCGCCGTCGCCCTCGTCCGCGCCGCCCACCCCGACCTCACCCCGGCACAGATCAAACGCCTGCTCGTCGACACGGCCCGGGACCGGCCGAAGGGCGGCCGGAGCGACGCCAAGGGGTACGGGACCGTCGACCCGGCCGCCGCCATCACCGCGGGCGCGAAGATCGAGGGCGGCGACCCCAAGGCCGTGACCGCCGGCTATCCGGGCCGCCACTTCGGCCCGGGACCGCTGCCCGCCGCCGAGGAGGGCGACCCGGTCGGTCCGCTCGCCCCGCTGGCCGGGGGCCTCGGCGCCCTCCTGCTCCTGACCGCCGTGGTGCTGCGCCGCACCGGCCGCACGAAGACCTGAGGACATCGGCCTGAAGCCGACCACCCGAAGCCGACCACCCGAAGCCGACCACCCGAAGCCGACCACCCGAGGCCGACCACCCGAGGCCGACCGTCCGGGGACGGCGACCCGAGGACGGTGACCCGGGGTCGGCGGCCGTACCCCGGCGGGCGGGACGCCCCGCCCCGCCCGTTAGGCTCGTTCCGTGGCGCTCAAGAACATTCCGGACCCCGGTTTCTCCGACGACGACGGCACCGCCGACCCGAGGCTCACCGAGGCCCTCGCGGCCTGGGCCCAGGACAGGACCGCCCACGGCCCGGTCCTGGAAGCACTCGGGGACGCCCGGCTCCTCGTCCCCGTCGTCGCCGTCCTCGGCGAGGTCGAGACCGACGAGAACGGTCTGCGCCGCGAGAAGACCAGCGACATGGCCGTCCCCACCCTCACGGCGGGCGACCGGCGCGCGCTCCCCGCCTTCACCTCCACCGCCTCGCTCGCCCTGTGGGACCCGGCGGCCCGGCCCGTGGCCGTCCCGCTCCGCCAGGCGCTCCAGGCGCTCGCGCACGAGAAGGCGGACACCCTCGTCCTGGACCTCGCGGGACCCGTGCCCTACCAGGTGACGGGCCCGGCGCTGCTCGCGCTCGCCGAAGGGCGCTCCAGCACCGACCCGCTCGCCGACCCCGCCGTACGGGAGGCGGTCCGGGCCGTGGTCGCCGCCGAGCCCGCCGTGCTCCGCGCGCATCTGGGGCCCGGCGCCGCCGACGGGACGCTCGCCCTGGTCCTGGCCGGGGACGGCCCGCCCGCCGAGGCCGCCCAGCGGGTGGCCCGCGCCCTGGCCGCCGACGACACCCTGCGGGCCCGCCTGGTGCGGGGCCTCGACCTGGCGCTGCTGCCCGCCTCGGCCACCCCGCCGGGCGAGCCCCTCCACGTCAAGGGGCCGGAGACGCCCTGAGCGGGACGTCTCCGGCCCCGACCGGAAGGAAGACGGAGGACGACCTAGCCGTACACCGGCCCGGTGTACTTCTCGCCCGGACCCTGGCCCGGCTCGTCCGGGACCAGGGAGGCCTCGCGGAAGGCGAGCTGGAGCGACTTCAGACCGTCCCGCAGGGGAGCGGCGTGGAAGGAGGAGACCTCCGTCGCACCCGCGTCGAGCAGACCGGCGAGGGCGTGCACCAGCTTGCGGGCCTCGTCGAGGTCCTTGTACTTGTCGCCCTCCTCGGTGAGCCCGAGCTTCACCGCGGCGGCGCTCATCAGGTTGACGGCGACGGTCACGATGACCTCGACCGCGGGTACCTCCGCGATGTCACGGGTCATGGCTTCGAAGTCGGGGGAGTCCGGGGAGTCCGGGGACTCGTTCTGGGGCGTCTCGCTCATGCCTCATACGATATGCCGGTCCTCGGTTAGCGCTGACCCCCGGGTCCTGCTAACCTTGTGTAACGACCGGCCGGACACGTGTGTGCCCGGCCCACAAGTGGAGGCTCCGCTCTCCCACCTGACCACCCTCACGGGTGGCGGGTCACCGGTCAGGTGGTGCCCATCGTTCCGTACGGACGATGGAGCCGCCCGATGTGCGCCCCGCGGTTGATCGCGGCGGTGCTCCGGTTTTCCATGGAGCCCCGCTTGTGTCCCGTCCGGGGCTTTTTTCATGTTCCGGCCCGGGTGGTCTCAGAAACAGACGTTGCGTGTCCGTCCGCCAGGCGGTCGCGTGGTGCTACCGAGGAGGATCCATCAGCGCCGAGCCCCGCATCAACGACAGGATTCGCGTTCCCGAGGTGCGACTTGTCGGACCCAGCGGCGAGCAGGTCGGGATTGTTCCGCTTGCCAAGGCCCTGGAGCTCGCACAGGAGTACGACCTCGACCTGGTCGAGGTAGCGGCGACCGCCCGTCCGCCCGTGTGCAAGCTCATGGACTACGGGAAGTTCAAGTACGAGTCGGCCATGAAGGCCCGTGAGGCGCGCAAGAACCAGGCGCACACGGTCATCAAGGAGATGAAGCTCCGGCCGAAGATCGACCCGCACGACTACGACACCAAGAAGGGTCACGTCGTCCGGTTCCTCAAGCAGGGCGACAAGGTCAAGATCACGATCATGTTCCGTGGTCGTGAGCAGTCCCGCCCCGAGCTTGGATTCCGGCTGCTGCAGCGGCTGGCGTCGGACGTCGAGGAGCTTGGCTTCATCGAGTCCAACCCGAAGCAGGACGGCCGGAACATGATCATGGTTCTCGGTCCGCACAAGAAGAAGACCGAGGCCATGGCCGAGGCGCGTGAGGCCCAGGCCGCACGCAAGGCCGAGCGCCAGGGCGTCACCGCCGACGAGACGGCCTCCACCGAGGAGACGGCCCCCGCCGCCGAAGCCCCGGTCGTCGCCGAAGCCCCGGCCGAGACCTCTGTCGAGACCCCGGCCGAGACCCCCGAGGCGTGACCCGAGGGGCTGCCATCCAGGCAGCCCCGGGCCCCGCCCGGAACCACCACACGAAGAATTGACGCTCCCCGACAAAGGTGCCCGCACCGTGGGGGAGCGCCACTGACGAGGAGATACGGCGCGATGCCGAAGAACAAGACGCACTCCGGTGCCAAGAAGCGCTTCAAGGTCACCGGCTCCGGCAAGATCCTGCGCGAGCGCGCCGGCAAGCGCCACCTGCTCGAGCACAAGTCGTCCAAGCTGACGCGTCGCCTCTCCGGCAACGCCGAGATGGCCCCGGGTGACGCCGCCAAGATCAAGAAGATGCTGGGCATCTGAGTTGATCTCCCGCCCTCGGCGACGAGGGCATCCGGCCGAGACCGGGTTCCATCCGTTTTCCGGGTCGTGTGAGGACACCCACGACCCCGCTACAAGGAGTTAACAAGTGGCACGCGTCAAGCGGGCAGTCAACGCCCACAAGAAGCGCCGGGCGATCCTCGAGGCGGCCTCCGGCTACCGCGGTCAGCGCTCGCGCCTGTACCGCAAGGCCAAGGAGCAGGTCACCCACTCGCTGGTCTACAACTACAACGACCGCAAGAAGCGCAAGGGCGACTTCCGTCGGCTGTGGATCCAGCGCATCAACGCCGCCGCCCGCCAGAACGGCATGACGTACAACCGCCTCATCCAGGGTCTGAACGCCGCCAACATCGAGGTGGACCGCAAGATCCTCGCCGAGCTGGCCGTCAACGACAGCAACGCGTTCGCCGCGCTGGTCGAGGTCGCGCAGAAGGCCCTCCCGGCCGACGTCAACGCCCCGAAGGCCGCTGCCTGATCTTCCAGGCCGCAGTACTTCTGCCCGGACCCGCAGGCGCGCCCGCGCCTGCGGGTCCGGGTGCTTCCGCCCTCTGAGGGCCCCGGCCCGCCGGGAGACCTCCCCGCCGGGCCCCGTCCGCCGGGCGCCGAGCCCCGTACCAGCGGGTCCGACGCCCGTACCGCCCGCCCGGCCCGCAGCCGTCCGGCCCCGAAGAGAGAACCGCCGCACCCCATGGTCACCCCCGAGCTGATCTCCCCGCGTTCCCCGCGCGTCGTCGCCGCCCGGCGGCTCGCCAAGCGCGCCTTCCGGGGCAAGGACCGCCTCTTCATCGCCGAGGGCCCGCAGGCCGTCCGCGAGGCCGTCGAGCACCGGGGTCCCGGCGGAGAGCCCACGCTCGTCGAACTCTTCACCACCGTCGAGGCCGCCGGACGGTACGCCGCCATCGTCGACGCCGCCCACGAGGCGGGCGCCCGCGTCCACCACGCCTCCGACGCCGTCCTCGCCGAGGTCTCCCAGACCGTCACCCCGCAGGGACTCGTCGGCGTCTGCCGCTTCCTCGACTCGCCCTTCGAGGAGATCGTCGCGGCCCGCCCCAAGCTGGTCGCCGTCCTCGCCCACGTACGCGACCCCGGGAACGCGGGCACGGTGCTGCGCTGCGCCGACGCCGCCGGAGCCGACGCCGTCGTCCTCACCGACGCCTCCGTGGACCTCTACAACCCCAAGTCCGTACGGGCCTCCGTCGGCTCGCTCTTCCACCTGCCGGTCGCCGTCGGCGTCCCCGTCGAGCAGGCCGTCGCCGGACTCCGGGCCGCCGGCGTGCGCGTCCTCGCCGCCGACGGAGCGGGCCAGGACGACCTCGACGACGAACTCGACGCGGGCACCATGGGCGGCCCCACCGCCTGGATCTTCGGGAACGAGGCCTGGGGACTCCCCGAGGAGACCCGCGCCCTCGCCGACGCCGTCGTCCGCGTCCCGATCCACGGCAAGGCCGAGAGCCTCAACCTCGCCACCGCCGCCGCCGTCTGCCTCTACGCCTCCGCCCGCGCCCAGCGCCCCCGAACCTCTCCCTGAGGGCTCCGCTCCGCCTCCCGCGCCCAGTAGAGTGACCGACTCGGGGCCCACAGCGGTCGCGCGGAGGGGTGGGAAACGGGAATGACGGTCGGCACGGACGGTCCCGCACAGACACGGAGCGCCGTCCGGCACTCCCCGGAACCGCCCGGCCACCCGGACCGGCGGCCACCCGGCGACACCGGCTTCCCCGGCATCCGCCCCGACGACCTGCCCGACGGTCTCGTCGTCGCCGACGAGACCGGCCGCGTCGTCTGCTTCAACGCCGCCGCGGGCCGCATCACCGCCGTCCCCGCCCACCGGGCCCTCGGCCTCCCCCTCGACCTGGCGCTGCCCCTCGAAGACCTCAAGGGCCGCCGCTGGTGGACCCTGACCGACCCCTACGGCGGACTCGCCACCCGCAGCGGCCAGCCCGAGCGCAATCTGCTGCTGCCCGGCGGCCGTGAGGTCCTCGTCTCCGCCCGGTACGTCCGCGAGCACCCCACCGGCCCCGTCCGCCGGGTCGTGGTCTGTCTGAGGGGCACCGAGGCCCGCCGCCGCACCGAACGCAGCCACGCCGAGCTCATCGCCACCGTCGCCCACGAACTGCGCTCCCCGCTCACCTCCGTCAAGGGCTTCACCGCGACCCTCCTCGGCAAGTGGGAACGGTTCAGCGACGACCAGAAGCGTCTGATGCTGGAGACCGTCGACGCCGACGCGGGCCGCATCAAACGGCTCATCGCCGAACTCCTCGACATCTCCCGGATCGACTCCGGCCGCCTCGAAGTGCGCCGCCAGCCCGTCGACATCGCCGCCGCCGTCGGCCGCCACGTCCAGGTCCACACCACGGCGGGCCAGTCCCCGGACCGCTTCTTCGTACGGATCAGGCCCGAGCTGCCCCCGCTCTGGGCCGACCCCGACAAGATCGACCAGATCCTCGGCAACCTGCTGGAAAACGCGGTGCGCCACGGCGAGGGAACCGTCACCATCGACGTGGCACCCGCCACCGGACGCGACGACGGAGAAGAAGGGACGGAGGTCACCGTGAGCGACGAGGGCCCCGGCATCCCCGAGGAGTCGATGAACCGCGTCTTCACCCGCTTCTGGCGGGGCAGCAAGCGCGGCGGCACCGGACTCGGCCTCTACATCGTCAAAGGCGTCGTCGAGGCCCACGGCGGCACCATCACCGTCGGAAGGGGCCCCCGGGGCGGGGCCGAGTTCCGATTTATCCTGCCCGTCGGCCTCCCGGCCCACCTCGTCTGACGCGAACGGACGAGATCACGGAGCCGCCCGGCCGCCCACGGGCTCATGCGTGTCCCCCCGCCCCGTTAGACTCGTCCTTTGGCACGTTTGCGCCCTTGACGTCGAAGCGGGGCCGCCCAGCCAAGCCAACGGAAGCACGGGAAGAGATGTCCGCACCCAATAAGTCGTACGACCCGGTCGAGGTCGAGGCGCTGAAACCCGAAGAGATCGAGCGCATCCGGGACGAGGCGCTCGCCGCCTTCGCCGCCGCGGGCGACCTCGACGCGCTCGCGCAGGCGAAGACCGCGCACACCGGCGGCACCTCGCCGCTGGCGCTCGCCAACCGGGAGATCGGCGCCCTGCCCCCGCAGGCCAAGGCCGCCGCAGGAAAGATCGTGGGCCAGGCCCGCGGCGCCGTCTCCAAGGCGCTCGCCGCCCGGCAGACCGAGCTGGAGGCCGAGCGCGACGCCCGGGTCCTCGTCGAGGAGGCCGTCGACGTCACCCTGCCGTACGACCGCGTCCCGGCCGGCGCCCGCCACCCGCTGACCACCCTCATGGAGCGCGTCTCCGACGTCTTCGTCTCCATGGGGTACGAGGTCGCCGAGGGCCCCGAGGTCGAGGCGGAGTGGTTCAACTTCGACGCCCTCAACTTCGTACCGGACCACCCGGCGCGCCAGATGCAGGACACCTTCTTCGTCCAGGGCCCCGAAGGCGCCACGGGCGACGAGTCCGGTGTCGTGCTCCGCACCCACACCTCGCCGGTGCAGGCCCGTACGCTCATCGACCGGGAGCCCCCGCTCTACGTCGTGTGCCCCGGCCGCGTCTACCGCACCGACGAGCTCGACGCCACGCACACCCCGGTCTTCCACCAGATCGAGCTGCTCGCCGTCGACGAGGGCCTCACCATGGCCGACCTCAAGGGCACCCTCGACCACATGGTCCAGGCGCTCTTCGGCTCGGACATGAAGACCCGGCTCCGCCCGAACTACTTCCCGTTCACCGAGCCGTCCGCCGAGATGGACATGCTCTGCTACGTCTGCCGCGGCGAGTCCGTCGGCAACCCCGACCGCCCCTGCCGCACCTGCGGCAGCGAGGGCTGGATCGAGCTGGGCGGCTGCGGCATGGTCAACCCGAAGGTGCTCGTCGCCTGCGGAGTGGACCCCGAGAAGTACAGCGGATTCGCCTTCGGGTTCGGCATCGAGCGGATGCTGATGTTCCGCCACAACGTCGAAGACATGCGAGACATGGTCGAGGGTGACGTCCGGTTCACCCGGCCGTTCGGGATGGAGATCTGATGCGGGTCCCGCTTTCCTGGCTGCGGGAGTACGTCGACCTGCCGTCGGCCGAGACCGGCCGCGACGTACAGGCCAAACTCATTTCGGCGGGCCTCGAGGTCGAGTCCGTCGAGCGGCTCGGCGCGGGCCTCAGCGGCCCGCTGGTGGTCGGCAGGGTCCTCACCGTCGAGGAACTGACGGAGTTCAAGAAGCCCATCCGCTTCTGCACCGTCGACGTCGGCCCGGCCAACGGCACCGGCGAGCCCCAGGAGATCATCTGCGGCGCCCGGAACTTCGCCGTCGGCGACAAGGTCGTCGTGGCCCTCCCCGGCGCCGTCCTCCCCGGTGACTTCCGCATCGCCGAGCGCAAGACGTACGGCCGGGTCTCCCGCGGCATGATCTGCTCCGGCGACGAGCTCGGCATGGGCGACGACGGCACGCACGGCATCATCGTGCTGCCGCCGGAGCACGAGGTCGGCACCGACGCCACGGTCCTCCTGGAACTCTTCGACGAGGTCCTCGACATCGCCGTCACCCCGGACCGCGGCTACTGCCTCTCGATGCGCGGCGTCGCCCGCGAGGTGGCCACCGCCTACGGGCTCCCGCTGCGCGACCCGGCCCTCATCGACGTGCCCGCGCCCAACTCGTACGGCTACCCGGTCCAGATCACCGACCCCTTCGGCTGCGACCGCTTCACCGCGCGCACCGTCGTCGGCCTGGCCCCCGAGGCCCGCTCCCCGATCTGGCTCCAGCGCCGCCTCCAGAAGGCAGGGATGCGCCCGATCTCGCTGGCCGTGGACGTCACCAACTACGTGATGCTGGAGCTCGGCCAGCCGCTGCACGCCTACGACCGCGGCAGGCTCGACGGCCCCATCGGGGTCCGCCGCGCCGAGGCCGGGGAGAAGATCACCACCCTCGACGGCACCGTGCGCGTCCTGGACGCCGCCGACCTGGTCATCACCGACAACCGCGGCCCCATCGGCATCGCGGGCGTCATGGGCGGCGCCGACACCGAGATCGCCGACCCGGTGACCGACCCCGCGACCGGCGCCGTCACCGGCACCTCCGAGGTCGTCATCGAGGCCGCGCACTTCGACGCGATCTCCATCGCCCGCACGGCCCGCCGCCACCGGCTGTCCTCCGAGGCGTCCAAGCGCTTCGAGCGCGGTGTCGACCCGCAGGCCGCCGCCGCCGCCGCACAGCGCACCGTCGACCTGCTCGTGCTGCTCGCGGGCGGCACCGCGGAGGCGGGCGTCACCGAGATCAGCGCCCCGTCCGCGCCGCGCACCATCACCCTCCCGGCCGACCACCCGGACAGGGTCGCGGGCGTCGACTACGGCCGCGAGACCGTCGTCCGCCGCCTCCAGGAAGTCGGCTGCGACGTCTACGGCCAGGACCAGCTCGTCGTCACCGTGCCCTCGTGGCGCCCCGACCTCAACGAGCCGAACGACCTCGCCGAAGAGGTCATCCGGCTGGAGGGCTACGAGAACCTGCCCTCCACGCTGCCGAAGCCCCCGGCCGGCCGTGGCCTCACCGAGCGCCAGCGCTTCCACCGCCGGGTGGGCCGCGCGCTGGCGGGCGCGGGCTACGTCGAGGCGCTGAACTACCCGTTCATCGGCGAGGGAGCCCTCGACCACCTCGGCCTCGACGCGGACGACCCCCGTCGCCACGTCGTCACCCTGGTCAACCCGCTCTCCGACGAGGAGCCCGCGCTCCGCACCACGCTCCTCCCGGGCCTCTTCACCGCGCTCCGCCGCAACGACAGCAGGGGCAGCCACGACCTGGCCCTCTTCGAGACCGGCCTGGTCTTCCGCCCCGAGGGCGCGCCCGGCACCGCCGTCCGGCTGCCCGTCGACCGTCGCCCCAGCGACGAGGAGATCGCCGGGATCAACGCCGCGCTGCCCGCGCAGCCGCGCCGCGCCGCCGTCGTCCTCACCGGGGCGCGCGAGCAGGCCGGCTGGTGGGGCAAGGGCCGTCCGTCCGACTGGGCCGACGCGATCGAGGCGGCCCGCACCGTGGCCGCCGAGGCCGGGGTCGAGCTGATCATCAGCGCCGACCGGCACGCCCCCTGGCACCCGGGCCGCTGCGCCGCGCTGCACGTCGAGACCGACGGCGAGAAGGTCCTCGTCGGCCACGCGGGCGAACTCCACCCGCGCGTGGTCAAGGCCTTCGGCCTGCCGGCCCGCAGCTGCGCGATGGAGATCGACCTGGACCTCCTGGAGCGGGCGGACGGGGGGCCCGTGAAGGCTCCCCGGATCTCCCTCTTCCCGGTCGCCACCCAGGACGTCGCCCTGGTCGTCGCCGCCGACGTCCCGGCCGCCTCCGTCGAGGCCGCCCTCCACGAGGGCGCGGGCGAACTCCTGGAGTCCGTCCGGCTGTTCGACGTCTACACCGGCGACCAGCTCGACGAGGGCACCAAGTCCCTGGCGTACGCCCTGAGGTTCCGCGCCCCGGACCGCACCCTCACGGTCGAGGAGGCCACCGCCGCCCGCGACGCGGCCGTGGCCCTGGCGACGGAGCGCACCGGAGCCACCCTCCGCGGCGTCTGACCACCCCGCCACCACGGCGAAGGGCCGCCCCGACACCCCGGGGCGGCCCTTCGCCGTCTCCCCGACCGGGACCGTACGGGCATGGCGGAGTCGGGCGTACGTGCCCGTGGCGAAGCCCCGGCGGGCATCGGCGGGGAGAAGGACGATCACTCCTTCGGGTGAGATCGTCGGGGGAGGTTCCGTGGTGGGGCGCGCTGTCGGCAGAATCGACGCGGCCCGCAGGGGCGGACCTGTGGGTCGCGGGACCTCCGGGCGGTGTCGGGCTCGGGAAGGGCCGTTCATGATCCGTACGAGGTCGTTGGTCTCCGGTGGCTCCCGGCTCCGCCGGATGGCCCCCTTCGCGTTCCCCGCCGGGTGGGGCGTGATCGCCGTGGCGTGGAAGTTCGGCTGCCCGCTGGCCCGGCACCAGGGGCTGCCCATGAGGGTCACCACCGGCGTCGTCTTCCTCACCGTCGGCATCGGTCTGCTCGTCGCCGCCCGCCGCCGTCTCGTCCGGGAACTGGCGCGGGCGCGCGCCGTCGCGGTCGCCACCCAGCAGGTGCTGCTGCGCCCGCCGCCCGCACGGCTCCACGGACTCGTACTGGCCGCCGGACAGCTGTCCGCCTCCCGGGGGGCCACCGTCGGCGGCGACCTGTACGAGGCGGTCGCCACCCCCCACGGGGTACGGATGGTCATCGGGGACGTCCGGGGCCACGGCCTCGCCGCGCTCGGCGCGGTCGTCGCCGTCCTCGGCAGCTTCCGGGAGGCCGCCCACGACGAACCCGAACTCGGCGGGGTGCTGCGCCGTCTGGAACGGGCGCTCGAACGGCATCTGCGGGAGCGGGCGCGGGACGAGCACCCGGCGCGCGCCGGGACGGCGCCGGAGCATCCGGTGGCGGAGGAGTTCGTGACGCTGCTGCTCCTGGAGGTGCGGTCCGACGGGCGGCTCGCGGTGTTCAACTGCGGTCACCCGGGCCCGTACCGCCTCGGCGCGGGCGTGGAGCGGCTCCCGGTCGGCGAACCGCTGCCACCGCTCGGGGTCCTGCCGCTCCCGGCCGTCCTCACCCCGTACACCGGGGCCCGGCTGATGCCCGGCGAGACGCTGGTGCTGCACACCGACGGAGCCGAGGAGGCCCGGGACGCGCGCGGCCGGTTCTTCCGGCTCGACACGGCCCTGGCGGGGCCGCCGGGCGAGGCGCCCGCCGCTCTCGTCCGGCGCGTCCACACGGAGCTGCTGCACCACACGGGCGGCAGGCTCGGTGACGACGTCGCCCTGCTCGTCGTACGGAACGACCGCGTCCGGGTACCGGCGCAGCCCGCCGAACCCGGGCTGCGCCGTCCACGGCCCGCCCCCTCCTCCCCTCGCTGAGCGGAGGGGACCGGGGCCGCCGCACCCTCCGCCGTGGAGCGTCGGGCAGATCGGCGGGCGGGCGGCGCGGACCGGGCAGCCGCCTGTACGAGGGGGAGCCGGCGGCCCGGTCGTCGCGCCTCACGGCGAGAAGCACAGTCAACCGGTGCGGCGGCGGGCGCGGCAGAGCGCACGGACCGGAAGAACGGGTACTCGGTTCACACCCCGTGCGAAACCGTCCGGCGCGGGGACGGTCCGCCGGAGCCCGTCCCACCGGTCCGTCCCGTACGAAATCGGTCACCGCTACGCTGAGTTCACCGAGCGACCGGAGCGGTCATGCAGCCCAACACCTTGCTCGACGCCCTGCTGGACGAGGCGGGCGTCTCCCACGCCGGACTCGCCGCCCGGGTGAACCGGGCCGGCCGGGCCAGGGGCCTCGCCCTGCGCTACGAACACACCGCCGTGGCCCGCTGGCTGAAGGGCCAGCGCCCGCGGGGGCAGGTGCCGGACCTGATCTGCGAGGTGCTGGCCGCGCGGCTGGGCCGTCCGGTGACCCTGGACGGCATCGGCTTCGGGGTGCCGGGCGGTCCCCCGGACGCCACCGGTTCGCCGCTGTCCGGGTTCGTGGAGCGGGCGGCGGCGCTGTGGCGTTCGGACGAGCGGCAGCGGCCGCACATAGTGGGCGCGCCCGCCGTGACGGGGACCTCCGCGGTGATGCCGGTGTGGGAGTGGGAGAACCCGCCGGAGGACATCGACGTGTCGCGGAGCGGACGGACGGCGGTGTCACCGGCCGACATCGCCGTGCTCACGGCCGCCCGTACCCACTACGAGCAGATGTACCGGAGGGCCGGGGGCGTCGCGACCCGGGCCCGGATCGTCGGCTTCCTCACCGCCGAGACCGCGCCGCTGCTGCGGGGCTCGTACGGCGACGCGCTCGGGCGGCGGCTGCACCGGGCCACCAGCGGGCTGGTCGCGATGGCGGGGATCTGCGCGTACGACGCGGACGCGCACGGGCTCGCCCAGCGCTACTTCCACCAGGCTCTGCGGCTCGCCAAGGCGAGCGGCGACCGGGGGCTCGGCGCGTATGTGATCGCGCTGCTCGTCAACCAGTCGCTGTTCATGGGGGAGCACCGGCAGGCGGTGGCGTTCGCGGAGGCGGCGCTGCGGGCGGCGGGGCCCCGGATCACTCCGGCGCTCGCCGCGGACCTGACGGCGATGCAGGCGAAGGCGTACGCGCGGCTCGGCGACGGGTCGGCGGCCCTCGCGTGCATCGGGCGGGCGGAGGCGGCGGCGGAGCGGATCAGCCCGGGGGAGGAACCGGCCGAGACGGGCTATGTCCAGCCGGGGTTCGTCAACGTCCAGGTCTCCGGGGCGCTGCTCGGTCTGGGGGACTTCGCCGCCGCCCACGAGCACGCCTCGGTGGCGGTGCGCACGCCCTCGCACGACCGGGGCAGGGTGCACCGGCTGGCGACGCTGTGCCAGGTCGAGCTGAGCCTCGGGGAGCCGGACGCGGCGGCGCGGACGGCCGTGGAGATGACGGAGCGGGTGCGGGGGATGGAGTCGCGGCGGCTGCGGGACCGGCTGCGGCAGGTCCGGCGTGAGCTGCTCGCGAGCGGCGGGAGCGAGGCCAGGGAGGCGGCGGAGCTGATCGAGGGGACGCTGTGCGTTCCCCTGTGACCTCGAAGCGCCGCGATGTCGCCATGGCGGACACGGCCGCCGGACCGCTCCCGCTCCACCATCTGCGTCCGGGCAGGGCACGGGGTCCGGGCCGAGCACCGTCCTCGGCCCGCGCGGAGGATACGACGGAGGCGGCGGACACGGCGGACGGCCCGTACCTGTGCGGGTGTACGGGCCGTCCGTCGGCGGGCGGGCGGAGCCGCCGGGAGGATCAGGGGTACGGGTAGAAGCCCGAGCCCGACTTCCGGCCGAGCCTGCCCGCGTCCACCATGCGCTGGAGCAGCGGGGGAGCGGCGTACAGCGGCTCCTTGAACTCGGCGTACATCGAGTCGGCGATCGACGCGATCGTGTCCAGACCGATGAGGTCCGACAGCTTCAGCGGGCCCATCGGGTGGGCGCAGCCGAACTCCATGCCGTTGTCGATGTCGTCACGGCTGGCGATGCCCGACTCGAACATCCGGATCGCGGACAGCAGATACGGCACGAGCAGCGCGTTGACCACGAAACCGGAGCGGTCCTGCGCCCGGATCGCGTGCTTGCCGAGGGTCTTCTCCGCGAAGGCCTGCGCCCGGCTGATCGTGCCCTCGGAGGTGGTGAGGGCCGGGATCAGCTCGACGAGCTTCTGCACCGGGGCGGGATTGAAGAAGTGGATGCCGATGACCTGGTCGGGGCGGGAGGTCGCCACGGCCAGCCGCACCAGCGGGATGGAGGAGGTGTTCGAGGCCAGAATGGCGTCCGGGCGGGTCATCACCTGGTCGAGGATCTGGAAGATCTCGGTCTTGACCTGCTCGTTCTCCACGACCGCCTCGATGACGAGATCGCGGTCGGCGAACTCTCCCAGGTCGGTGGTGAAGCTGAGCCGCGCGAGCGCCGAGTCCCGCTCGTCCTCGGTGATCTTGCCGCGTTCGGCGGCCTTCGCCAGCGAGTTGGTGAGCCGCGTGCGCCCGATCTCCAGCGCCTCGCCGGTGGTCTCGGCGACCTTCACCTCAAGGCCGCTCCGGGCACACACCTCTGCGATGCCCGCGCCCATCTGGCCGCAGCCCACCACTCCGACGCGCTCAATGTCGGCCATGGAGTCCGTCACCTCGTGCCTTTCGCTCTTCTCTGGCGGCGGGGCCCGTGTGATTCCGGTGCGTCCGCCTCGACCCCACGACGTTACCGCTCATTAACCGATGATCGATCGCCCAGGGCGGTCATGCTGTCCGGGTGCGTGTGACGTATCCGACACGGAAGGGGTACAAGTGAGGCCTATCGGCAGAAGAGGATTCGTGGCCGGGGCGGCCGGGGCGGCGCTGGCGGCCACCGCCGCGGGAACGCTCGCGAGCGCGGGAACCGGGACGGCGTCCGCCACCGGGGCGGGGCCGGGGCCGGGGCCAGGGCCGGGGAGCGGGACCGGAGCCGGTGCGCCGGACGGGACGGCGCCGGGGAAGCGGACCGGCCGCGCTCCGCGACCGGGGCGCCGCCGCCAGTTCCGGGGTGTGTGGATCGCCACCGTCACCAACCGCGACTGGCCGTCCCGCGCGGGTCTGAGCGCCGGTGAACAGCGCGCCCAGCTCCTCGCCCACCTGGACACCGCCGTCGAGCGCCGACTGAACGCGGTCGTCCTCCAGGTGCGGCCCACCGCCGACGCCTTCTGGCCCTCGCCGTACGAGCCGTGGGCGCAGTGCCTCACCGGGACCCAGGGCCGCGACCCCGGCTGGGATCCCCTCGGCACGGCCGTCGAGGAGGCCCACGCCCGGGGACTGCAACTGCACGCCTGGTTCAACCCGTACCGGGTCGCCAACCACACCGACCCCACCCGGCTCGTGGCGGACCACCCGGCCCGGCTCCATCCGGAGTGGGTGCTGCCCTACGGCGGCAAGCTCTACTACAACCCCGGGCTGCCCGAGGTCCGGCGGTTCACCCAGGACGCGATGCTGGACGCGGTACGGCGCTACGACATCGACGCCGTCCACTGGGACGACTACTTCTACCCGTATCCGGTGGCCGGACAGGTCTTCGCCGACGACGAGGCGTACGCGCGGTACGGCGGCGACTTCCCCGACAGGGCGTCCTGGCGCCGCCACAACACCGACCTGCTGGTCTCCTCGACCGCTGCCCGGATCAAGGAGATCGACCGGCGGGTGGACTTCGGCATCAGTCCCTTCGGGGTCTGGCGGAACATCGCCACCGACCCGGAGGGCTCGGACACCCGCGCGGGCGTCCAGACCTACGACGACCTGTACGCCGACACCCGCAAGTGGATCCGGGAGGGCTGGATCGACTACGTCGTCCCCCAGCTGTACTGGAACATCGGCCTGCCCGCCGCCGACTACGCCAAGCTGCTGCCCTGGTGGGACGCGGTCGTCCGGGGCACCGGCGTCCGCCTCCACATCGGCGAGGCGCTCTACAAGGCGGGCGACCCCGCCCAGCCCGCCGCCTGGCAGGACCCGGGGGAGCTCTCCCGGCACCTGGACCTCGCCGCCCGGTACCCGACGGTCTCCGGCCACTGCTACTTCGCGGCCAAGGAGGTCGCGGGGGACCCGATCGGGGCGATGGCCGCCGTGGTGGCCGACCACTACCCGACCAGGAGCCGCCCGCCGCGATGACGGGGCCGCGACGACGGGGCCGGGAGGCGGGCGGGAGGTCGGCGGGCGCGGGGGCCGACGGTCCGGGCCGGCTCAGAAGACCGGGCCGGCTCAGAAGATCGGGCCGGCTTCCGTCCCGGGACGGTGGCGTACGACGGTGTCGGGGCCCGGCGACATCAGCGCCTCGTGACCGTCGTCCTCGAACTTCACGCGGTACGGGGGCAGTCCGTTCTCGCCCAGCACCTGGAGGACCGAGGCCGTACGGTCGTGGTGACCGACGGTCCGGCCGTGCACCAGCAGTGTGTCGCCCACGTTCGCCTGCATCGGGAGACCTCCCTCGTGAGCGGGCCTTTCCTCATCAGAGCCTACGCCTGTCCCGGTGCCGCGTCGCGCCCCGGAGCGGCACGCGGACCGACGTCCCCGGCCCGGCGGCGCACGGGCCAGGGGGCTCGTGCCAGGGGGCTCGGGCCCCGGCGTCCGGGCCCCCGGCGTCCGGGCCCCGGTCAGCTCTTGGCCCGCTGGGTCACCGCGATGCAGACCAGGACGGCTCCCGCCGCGAGCGGGGCGGCCAGCGGCAGCTCCTCGCCGAGCAGGGACACCGACCAGAGGAGCGTCAGCAGCGGCTGCGCGAGCTGCAACTGGCTCGCCTTGGGAATCCCGATCGACGCCATGCCCCGGTACCAGACGTACAGGCCGAAGAAGGTGGAGCCCGCGGCCACCCACACCAGCCCGACGACGCCGTGGACGCTCAGCCGTACTGGTTCCAGGGTGAGGGCGACGGCCGAACCGGCCACCATCAGCGGCAGGCACAGGATCAGCGCCCACCCGATGACCTGCCAGCCGGGCATCAGCCGCGCGAGCCGTCCGCCCTCCGTGTAACCGGCGGCGCACACGAGCAGCGCCCCGAACAGGTACAGGTCGCCCCGCGACACGGCCCCGCCGCTCTGCTGGAGCGTGAAGGCGATCACCACCACCGCACCGGCCACGGCGGCGCCCCAGAACGTACGGGACGGGCGGCGCCCCGTCCGCAGCGCGGCGAAGGCGGCGGTGGTCAGCGGCAGCAGGCCCACGACCACGGCGGCGTGCGAGGTGGTGGACGTCCGCAGGGCCAGGGTCGTCAGGAGCGGGAAGCCGACGACGACGCCCCCGGCCACCACGGCGAGGCCCGCCCAGTGCCGCCGGTCCGGCAGCGGCACCCGGCCCACCAGGAGGAACACGCCCGCGATGAGGGCGGCGAGCGTCGAACGCACCGCCACCAGCGACCAGGGGCCGAAACTCTCCAGCCCCCACACGGTCGAGGGGAAGGTGAGGGAGAAGGAGACGACGCCCAGGACGGCGAGCAGGGTGCCCCGGCGGACCGGGTCGACGCTCAGCGGACCGCTCCCGGGAGTGCTCGCGGAAGTACTGGCGGAAGTGCTCGCGGAAGAAGCATCTTCGGCGCCGGTCATGGTGGTCGCGGCCGGAGCGCTGTTGCCGGAAGCTCTCGTAGCTCTCGCCGAGGCGGCACCCCCGGCCGAGGCGGCGGCCGAGGCGCTCGCGGTGGCCGGGGGAGCGGCCGGGGCCGTGGGGAGGGAGGCGGCCGGGTCCGCGCCGGTGGTGCTTTCGCCGCCGACCGTGACCGCTATCGTCGAAAGGCCAGTAGCGCTATTCTTTGCTCTCATGAATGAGCGTAGCAGCGTAGCGGAATTGGCACAGTCCCTGCGTTCCGAACTCAACCGCTACTCACCCGGTGGAAAGCTGCCGTCGAGTCGCGCACTGGTCGAGCGCCACCGGGTCTCCCCGGTGACCGTCACCCGCGCCCTCGCCCAGCTCGCCGCCGAGGGGCTCGTCGTCACCCGTCCCGGCGCGGGTGCCTTCCGCGCCGAACCCCGTACAGCGACCCCCGCCGCCGGGGACACCTCCTGGCAGGAGGTCGCCCTCAGCGCCGACACCGCCACCGAGCTCGTCCCCCGGGCCGTCGACGCCTCCGGAGTCCTCGTCACCCTCGCCGCGCCGCCGCCCGGCGTGATCGAGTTCAACGGCGGCTACCTCCACCCCTCCCTCCAGCCCGAGCACGCCCTCGCCGCCGCCCTCGCCCGCGCCGGACGCCGTCCCGGAGCCTGGGGCCGCCCCCCGACCGACGGCCTGCCCGAACTGCGCGAATGGTTCGCCCGCGAGATCGGCGGCGGCGTCACCGCCGCCGGGATCCTCATCACCGCGGGCGGCCAGTCCGCCATCACCACCGCCCTGCGCGCCCTCGCGCCGCCCGGCACCCCCGTCCTGGTCGAGTCGCCGACCTACCCTGGGATGCTCGCCGTCGCCCGCGCCGCCGGGCTCCGGCCCGTCCCGGTCCCCGTCGACGCCGACGGAGTCCGCCCCGAACTCCTCGAAGCCGCGTTCCGCGCCACCGGAGCCCGGGTCTTCGTCTGTCAGCCCCTCTTCCAGAACCCCACCGGCGTGGTCCTCGCCCCGGAACGGCGCCACGAGGTCGTCCGCATCGCCCGCGCCGCCGGAGCCTTCGTCGTCGAGGACGACTTCGCCCGCCGCCTCGTCCACGCGGACGCGCCCCCGCTGCCCGCCCCGCTCGCCGCCGACGACCCGGACGGCGTCGTCGTCCACGTCTGCTCCCTGACGAAGATCACCTCGCCCAGTCTCCGGGTCGGTGCCCTCGCCGCCCGTGGACCCGTCCTGGAACGCCTGCGCGCCATCCAGGTCGTCGACAGCTTCTTCGTGCCCCGGCCCCTCCAGGAGACCGCGCTCGAACTCGTCGGCGCCCCCGCCTGGCACCGGCACCTGCGGGCCGTCTCCCAGGAGCTCGGGAGCCGCCGGGACGTGCTCACCGCCGAGGTCGCCCGGAGCCTGCCCGCCCTCGTCCTGCCCCGGGTGCCCCACGGCGGCCAGCATCTCTGGCTCCGCCTCCCCGACACCCTGGCCGAGCCCGCGCTGCTCGCCGCCGCCCTGCGGACCGGTGTCTCCGCGGCCCCCGGCCGCCCCTACTTCTGCGCCGAACCGCCCGCAGGCCACATCCGGCTGAGTTTCGCGGGTGTCGCGGGCCCCGCCGAGATCGCCGAAGGCGTCCGCCGCCTGCGCGCGGCGATCGAGGAACTCACCCCCTGACCGCCGGTGCCTCCGGCCGTATCCGCCCCTCCCCGGGCCTCTCCCCGTCCCGCCCCCGCAAATTCACCTGACAAGTCGCTCCGGCGCTGGGAGCCTTCGGCCATGAGCGACTGCGCGACCACGGGTTCCTCCGTCATGCACGGGGTGTACGAGATCTCGACCGACACCGGGAGGATCGACGCCGAGCGGGTCCACCGCTGGCTGTCGACGGACGCCTACTGGGCCCTCGGGCGGCCGAGGGAGACACAGGACCGGGCCATCGCGGGCTCGCTCAACTTCGGCGCCTACCACCACGGGACCGGTGAGATGGCGGCGTACGCCCGGATCGTCACCGACTACGCCACCTTCGCCTGGCTCTGCGACGTCTACGTGGACCGGGCCGCCCGTGGCACCGGTCTGGGCACCGCGCTCGTCGGCGCGGTCCGCGACCACCTCGCGCCGTACGGGCTGCGCCGGATCATGCTCGCCACGGCCGACGCCCACGGCGTGTACGAGAAGGTCGGTTTCACGCCACTCCAGAATCCGGACAAGTGGATGGCTCTCGGGCAGCAGTGACCCGAAGCCCCACCGTCCCCGGGTGACGACCCCTTGACCTGTGATGCCCCCGGCCTCACGATCGCGCCCATGAGTCTCAGGGTGACGCT
Organism: Streptomyces sp. NPDC059247; assembly: GCF_042754005.1. Lineage (NCBI taxonomy): Bacteria > Bacillati > Actinomycetota > Actinomycetes > Kitasatosporales > Streptomycetaceae > Streptomyces > Streptomyces sp. NPDC059247. The sequence goes on along the minus strand of NZ_JBHYZW010000007.1, from coordinate 225,907 downwards.
CGTCACGGCGGCACGCAGCTCCTCCCTGCTCGCCGAACGCTTCGACGACGACCGGCCTCTCGACCAGGCCGGCTGGTACGACGTCCAGCTCGCCGCGCCCGCGCTCATCCCGCTCGGCGCGGCCGAACTGCGCTACTGCTCGCCGACCCCGCGCAGCCGCGCCACCGGCACCGCCCTCGGCTACGCGCCCCTCGCCCAGCCCGCCCTGCGCGACTGCGACATGGGCCGCTGGCGCGGACTGACCCTCGCCGAGGTCGCCGCCCTCGAACCGGGCGCCGTCGACGCCTGGCTCACCGACGCCCGTACCGCCCCGCACGGCGGCGAACCCCTCCTCGCCTTCATCACCCGGATAGGGAACTGGCTCGACACCCGTCCCGCCGACGACTGCGCGGTCGTCGCCGTCGCCGAGCCCTCCGTCGTACGCGCCGCCCTCGTCTACGCCCTGAAAGCACCTCCCGCCACCTACTGGAACGTCGACGTCCACCCCCTCTCCACCGTCACCCTCATCGGCCGGCCCGGCCTCTGGCAGCTCCACCTCGACGCCGCCCTGCGCTGACGGAACGCCGCGACCGGCTAGCCTGAGAGCACGATGAACCGTCTGACCACGCCATGGGGAGCCTTCACGCTCACCCGTCACCCCGAGGACCCGCGCGACCAGCTCCGAGCCTGGGACGCGTCCGACGAGTACCTCCTCGACCATCTGGCCGAGAGCGGCACCGACCTGTCCGGCTCCGTCGCCGTCCTCGGCGACCGCTGGGGAGCCCTCGTCACCGCTCTCCACGCCGCCGGTCCCGGCGAACTCGTCCAGATCTCCGACTCCTACCTCGGCCGCCGCGCCACCCGGACCAATCTGGCGCGCGCCGGAGCCCCCCGGGACTCCGTCCGGCTGCTCACCACCCAGGACCCGCCGCCCGAGCGGATCGACGTCCTCCTCGTCCGCGTCCCCAAGAGCCTCGCTCTCCTGGAGGACCAGCTGCACCGGCTCGCGCCCGCCGTGCACGAGGACACCGTGATCATCGGCACCGGCATGGTCAAGGAGATCCACACCTCCACCCTCCGGCTCTTCGAGCGGATCATCGGCCCCACCCGCACCTCCCTCGCGGTGAAGAAGGCCCGGCTGATCCACACCACCCCGGACCCGGCGCTCACCCCCCGCCCCAACCCCTGGCCGCACCGGTACGACCTCCCGGCCGACACCCCCGCGCCCGGCCTCCCCGGCCTCACGGTCACCAACCACGCCGGTGTCTTCTGCGCCGACCGCCTCGACGTCGGCACCCGCTTCCTCCTGGCGAACCTGCCCGGGAACGTGGGCAGCGCCAAGGTCGCCGACCTGGGCTGCGGCAACGGCGTCGTCGGCCTGGCCGTCGCCCTCCACGAACCCGATGCGGAACTGGTCTTCACCGACGAGTCGTACCAGGCGGTCGCCTCCGCCGAGGAGAACTTCCGCACCCACATCGGTGAGGGACGCAAGGCCGAGTTCCTCGTCGGCGACGGCCTCGCCGACGTCCCCAGCGGCTCCGTGGACCTGGTGCTCAACAACCCGCCGTTCCACACCCACCAGGCCACCACCGACCGCACGGCCCGCCGTATGTTCGCGGACGCGCGGCGCGCCCTGCGGCCCGGCGGCGAACTGTGGGTCATCGGCAACCGGCACCTCGGCTATCACGTCACCCTGCGGCGGATCTTCGGCAACAGCGAACTCGTCGCGAGCGACGCCAAGTTCGTCGTCCTCCGCGCCGTGCGCAACCGGTAGTCCCGTCGCCCGGGAGCGGGGCGCGCGCGGAGGGTCCGACCCCCGCACGCGCCCCGCACCCGTATGTTCCGGACGCGGAAGCACCGGACGGGCCGGATCCCGTACGGCCGTGGGTACGGCGCGGAGGTCAGCCCCGTACCAGCTCGCGGGCGACGGTCCGCCGGGCTCCGGACAGTTCCGCGTCGACCTCGGCCGCGCGCTGCGGGGTGAGGACCACCAGGGCCTCCGCCCGCTCGTCGCACATCAGCCTCCGGTGCCGCAGGTGCGTGGGCGGATGGGTGGAGTCCACCTGGTGCCCGCGCCGCTCCGCCGCCCGGCGCAGCCGTTCGTACTCGTGCTCGGGGACCGCCGCCGCATGGGCGGCGAGGCGCTCCCACAGTCCCTCGGCCGGGTCCTCGCGGCGCGCCCCGCCGAACCGGGTCCGCGCCGCCACCGACTCCCGGCGCAGCTCGCCCGTGACGCCGTCCGAGACGAGGAGCCGGTCCATCAGACCGGCCGCCGCCTCCGTACCCGCCACCCGGGCCGCCGCCGCGTCCGCCCGGTACTCGGCGCGCTGCGCGTCGCGCAGGGTCAGGTGCTCCAGGAGGGCGAGCACGCCGTCGACGAGGAGCCGGGGCGGCGCGGTCACCAGGTTCACGAACAGGTCCATCAGACCGTCGGGCCGCTCCGGGGCCAGCGTGTGGCGCCAGGTGTCGAGCGAGTGCAGCGCGTTGCCGACGACGAACGAGCGGCGGGTGTCGCCGTGGCTGTAGTGCCCGAACTCGTGGCCGAGGAGCGCCAGACGTTCCTGCGGGGACAGGATCTCCCACAGTCCGAGCCCGAGGTGGAGGACGCGGTGCCCGCGCGGGCCGTACGTGGTGACCCCGGCGTTGGTGTCGGCGTCCACGACCACGGCGGACGCCCCCGTGGTGCCGACGCTCCCCGCGACCTCGTCGAGCAGGGCGAACAGGCGGGGCGCGTCCGCCCGCCGCAGGACGACCTTGTGTTCCGTCGCCTTCGAGAGGCTCCCGAACCGGGGCCGGAGGAGGACGGCGGTGCCGATCGCCAGGGCCCCGAACACGGGCAGGGCGCCACGGCCCCAGCAGGCGACGAGCAGCCACAGGCCGCCCGCGAACAGGGCGAGGGTCACGCCGTGCACCAGGGACGCCAGCCCGAGGGCGAGCTTCCTGGCCGCGCCGGACCGCGTGCCGCCCTGCCCGCCCCGCCGCGCACCGGTTCCGGTGCCGCTCTCCGGGCCCGCCGTACCCGGAACGGCTCCTTCCGCCGCCCCGCCCGGAGCGGGCACCGCACCCGTCGGCACCGCACCCGGCGCGAGCCCCGGGCCCGCCGTGGCTTCCGGGCCCGGCACGGGTCCCGTACCCGCCGTGAGTTCCCTGAACAGCTGCTCCCCCGCGTGGCGCGCGATCCGCCGCCGCAGGCGTTCGATCCGCCCCGGCGCCTCCTCGTCCCGCGCCTCGGGGTCCACGTTCCAGTCACAGGCGGCGCACCACGAGACGTACTGCCCGCCGCCCACCACGGTGGTGCCGCAGTCGGGGCAGCTCCGCTCCGCGACGGGCACCGTCCGTGCCGTCCCTGCCGTCTCCGTCATTCCGTACTCCCTCCCCGGCGGGCGGAGCGGGCTTCCTCGGCTCCGTCCCGCCCGATCCACACGCTCCCGCCGACATCGACGGGAGCGCTCGCGCATTGTGGACGACGGCCCGGTCCGCCCGGCGCACCGCCCCCTCGGTTCCGGCGCGGAGCCCTTCGGACGGCCTTCCGCCCGCCCGCCGCCCGGCCGCCGTCCGGCCTGGAAAGGCCGGAGGCCGACCCGACACGGGGGGTGTCGGGTCGGCCTCCGGCTTCCGGTTCCGCGGGTCGGGGCCCGTCGGATCAGTCGTTGCCGAGTTCCATCGCGGCGCGGTCGAGCAGCTCGTCGTCGTCGGAGACCTCGCCACGGGAGGCGATGGCCTCCGCGCCGCCCTCCGGCATGTTGCCGATCAGACCGGTCGCGGCGGCCTGGGCGGCGCCGATGGCCGGGTTGGAGGTGCCGATCAGGCCGAGGCCCGCGTACTGCTCCAGCTTGGCGCGGGAGTCGGCGATGTCCAGGTTCCGCATGGTGAGCTGGCCGATCCGGTCGGACGGGCCGAAGGCCGAGTCCTCGGTGCGCTCCATGGACAGCTTGTCCGGGTGGTAGCTGAACGCCGGGCCCCGGGTGTCGAGGATCGAGTAGTCCTCGCCGCGCCGCAGCCGCAGCGTCACCTCGCCGGTGACGGCCGCGCCGACCCAGCGCTGGAGGGACTCGCGGACCATGAGCGCCTGCGGGTCCAGCCACCGGCCCTCGTACATGAGGCGGCCGAGACGCCGTCCCTCGTTGTGGTACTGGGCGAGGGTGTCCTCGTTGTGGATCGCGTTGACCAGCCGCTCGTAGGCGGCGTGCAGCAGGGCCATGCCGGGGGCCTCGTAGATGCCGCGGCTCTTGGCCTCGATGATCCGGTTCTCGATCTGGTCGGACATGCCCAGGCCGTGACGGCCGCCGATGGCGTTGGCCTCCATGACGAGGTCCACGGCGGAGCCGAACTCCTTGCCGTCGATCGTCACCGGGCGGCCCTGGTCGAAGCCGATCGTGACGTCCTCGGTGGGGATCTCGACCGAGGGGTCCCAGAAGCGGACGCCCATGATCGGCTCGACGGTCTCCACGCCGGTGTCGAGGTGCTCCAGGGTCTTGGCCTCGTGGGTGGCGCCCCAGATGTTGGCGTCGGTGGAGTACGCCTTCTCGGTGCTGTCGCGGTACGGCAGGCCGTGGGCGACCAGCCACTCCGACATCTCCTTGCGACCGCCCAGCTCGGTCACGAAGTCCGTGTCCAGCCAGGGCTTGTAGATCCGCAGGTGCGGGTTGGCGAGGAGACCGTAGCGGTAGAACCGCTCGATGTCGTTGCCCTTGTAGGTGGAGCCGTCGCCCCAGATCTGGACGTCGTCCTCCATCATCGCCCGGACGAGGAGCGTGCCGGTGACGGCCCGGCCGAGGGGCGTGGTGTTGAAGTAGGCGCGGCCACCGGAGCGGATGTGGAACGCCCCGCAGGTGAGTGCGGCAAGGCCCTCCTCGACCAGCGCCGCGCGGCAGTCGACCAGGCGCGCGATCTCGGCGCCGTAGGCCTGGGCGCGACCGGGAACGGAGGCGATGTCGGGCTCGTCGTACTGGCCGATGTCGGCGGTGTAGGTGCACGGGACGGCGCCCTTGTCGCGCATCCATGCGACGGCGACGGAGGTGTCGAGGCCGCCGGAGAAGGCGATGCCGACGCGCTCGCCGGCGGGCAGGGAAGTGAGGACCTTGGACATGGGAAGAGTATGCATCATCTCGCATGGTCATGCAAAGGCCGATTCGTGTGCGGTGCTCGACACGGTGAAGGACACGGCCTCGCCCGGGGCTCCGGCCTCGCGTACGCCCGCGAGCGCGGGGAACGTTCCGGCGCGGGTGGCCCTCCGGAGCGACCGCGACGCGCGCCGGGTGAATGTCCGCCCCCGCGCGGCCGGAGCCTCGGTGGTGTTGCTGATGGGTGAGACCCGGACGTGACCGTGAGCCCGGTCATGACGGAGGCGGGCACTCCTGATTGCATAAATCTGCAAGCACACGTATAGTCATGCCATCCATGAGGAGGGTACTTCGATGACGGTACGAGTGGCAGTGGCGGGTGCGAGCGGATACGCGGGCGGAGAGCTCCTGCGTCTTCTGCTCGTCCATCCTCAGGTGGAGATCGGCGCGCTGACCGGCCACTCCAACGCGGGTCAGCGACTCGGGGCCCTCCAGCCCCATCTGCTGCCGCTCGCCGACCGCGTCCTCGTGCCCACCACCGCCGACGAGCTGGCCGGGCACGACGTCGTCTTCCTCGCCCTGCCGCACGGACAGTCCGCCGCCGTCGCCGAACAGCTCGGCCCGGACGTCCTCGTCGTCGACATGGGCGCCGACTTCCGGTTGCGCGACCCCGCCGACTGGGAGACGTACTACGGTTCCCCGCACGCCGGGACCTGGCCGTACGGCCTCCCCGAACTGCCCGGTGCCCGCGCCGCGCTGGAGGGGTCCAAGCGGGTCGCGGTGCCCGGCTGCTACCCCACCGCCGTCTCGCTCGCCCTCTTCCCCGCGTACGAGAACGGGCTCGCCGAACCCGAAGCCGTGATCGTCGCCGCCTCCGGCACCTCCGGCGCGGGCAAGGCGGCCAAGCCGCACCTCCTCGGCAGCGAGGTCATGGGCAGCATGTCCCCGTACGGCGTCGGCGGCGGCCACCGGCACACCCCCGAGATGATCCAGAACCTCAGCGGTCCGGCCGGGGAGCGGGTCACCGTCTCCTTCACGCCCACCCTGGCGCCGATGTCCCGGGGCATCCTCGCCACCTGCACCGCCACCGCGAAGCCGGGCGTCACCGCCGAGACCGTGCGCGCCGCGTACGAGAAGGCCTACGCCGACGAGCCCTTCGTCCACCTGCTGCCCGAGGGCCAGTGGCCCGCGACGGCGTCCGTCCTCGGTTCCAACGCCGTCCAGATCCAGGTCGCGCACGACCCGGCGGCGAACCGGATCATCGCGATCAGCGCCATCGACAACCTGACCAAGGGCACCGCGGGCGGCGCCGTGCAGAGCATGAACATCGCCCTCGGGCTCCCCGAGGACACCGGACTCCCCACGACGGGCCTCGCCCCGTGAGCGACCTCCGCGGGGCCACCGGCCCACGGACGACGACGAAGCCAGCCCCCGCGCACCGCGCGGGCGGAGAAGCGATCGGAGAAGAAGAGTGAGCGTCACCGCAGCGAAGGGATTCACGGCGGCGGGCATCGCCGCCGGGATCAAGCAGAACGGCAACCCGGACCTGGCCCTCGTGGTCAACACCGGGCCGCGCCGCGCCGCCGCGGGCGTCTTCACCTCCAACCGCGTCAAGGCCGCCCCCGTCGTCTGGTCCCAGCAGGTCCTCGCCGACGGCGAACTGACCGCCGTCGTCCTCAACTCCGGCGGAGCCAACGCCTGCACCGGCCCCCAGGGCTTCCAGGACACCCACGCCACCGCCGAGAAGGTCGCCGAGGTCCTCACCGCCCGGGGCACCGAGACCGGTGCGGGCGAGGTCGCCGTCGCCTCCACCGGCCTCATCGGCCTCCTGCTCCCCATGGACAAGCTCCTCCCCGGCGTCGAGAAGGCCGCGGCCGGACTCTCCGAGCACGGCGGCGAGAAGGCCGCCATCGCCATCAAGACCACCGACACCGTCCACAAGACCTCCGTCGTGACACGGGACGGCTGGACCGTCGGCGGCATGGCGAAGGGCGCGGGGATGCTCGCCCCCGGCCTCGCCACCATGCTCGTCGTCCTCACCACCGACGCCGACGTCGACGCCGCCGGTCTCGACGCCGCCCTCCGGAGCGCCACCCGCACCACCTTCGACCGGGTCGACTCGGACGGCTGCATGTCCACCAACGACACCGTCCTCCTCCTCGCCTCCGGCGCCTCCGGCGCCACCCCCGGGCAGGACGACTTCGCCGAGGCCGTCCGGACCGTCTGCGACGACCTCGCCCGCCAGCTCATCGGCGACGCCGAGGGCGCCAGCAAGGACATCCGGATCGAGGTCGTCAACGCGGCCACCGAGGACGACGCCGTCGAGGTCGGCCGCTCCATCGCCCGCAACAACCTCCTCAAGTGCGCCATCCACGGCGAGGACCCCAACTGGGGCCGGGTGCTCTCCGCCATCGGCACCACGGCCGCCGCCTTCGAGCCCGACGAGCTGAACGTCGCCATCAACGGCGTCTGGGTCTGCCGGAACGGCTCGGTGGGCGAGGACCGCGACCTCGTCGACATGCGCTACCGGGAGGTCACCATCACCGCCGACCTCGCCGCGGGCACCGAGTCCGCCGTCATCTGGGCGAACGACCTCACCGCCGACTACGTCCACGAGAACAGCGCGTACTCGTCATGACCGAGAACACGGCCGAGCACCAGACCGAGAACACGATCGAGAACACGACCGACGACATGTCCGACGACCCCACGAACCGGACGCGGAGGCACACCGCGCTCCCCAAGGCGCAGATCCTCATCGAGGCGCTGCCCTGGCTGACCCGGCACCACGGCAAGACGGTCGTCATCAAGTTCGGCGGCAACGCCATGATCGACGAGGACCTCAAGGCCGCCTTCGCGCAGGACGTCGTCTTCCTGCGGCACGCCGGTCTCAAGCCGGTCGTCGTGCACGGCGGCGGCCCCCAGATCAGCGCGGCGCTCGACCGCCACGGCATCGTCAGCGAGTTCAAGGCGGGCCTGCGGGTCACCACCGAGGACGCCATGGACGTCGTACGGATGGTCCTCGCCGGACAGGTCCAGCGCGAACTGGTCGGGCTCCTCAACCAGCACGGCCCGCTCGCCGTCGGCCTCACCGGCGAGGACGCCCACACCATCACCGCCACCCGGCACCGCCCGTTCGTCGGCGGCGAACAGATCGACATCGGCCGGGTCGGTGAGATCACCGCCATCGACACCGGTGCCATCCAGGCGCTCCTGGAGGACGGCCGCGTCCCGGTCATCTCCTCCATCGCCCGCTCCCAGGACGACGGACATGTCTACAACGTCAATGCTGATACGGCGGCTGCGGCACTCGCTGCGGCGCTGGGTGCCGAGACCCTGATGGTCCTGACCGACGTCGAGGGCCTCTACGAGGACTGGCCCCACAGCGACGAGGTCATCAGCAGGCTCACCGCGAGCCAGCTGGAGAAGCTGCTGCCCGAGCTCTCCAGCGGCATGGTCCCCAAGATGAAGGGCTGTCTGCACGCCGTGCGCAACGGGGTCACCACCGCCCGTGTCATCGACGGCCGCGTCCCGCACTCCATCCTGCTGGAGATCTTCACCGACGAGGGCATCGGCACGATGGTCGTGCCGGACGGACAGGGGGAAGCATGAGCAACGACGAACTGACCCAGCGGTGGCAGGGCTCGCTGATGGACAACTACGGCACCCCCCGGCTGCCCCTCGTCCGGGGTGCGGGCGCCACCGTCTGGGACGCCGAGGGCACGGCGTACCTGGACTTCGTCGGCGGCATCGCGGTCAACGCCCTCGGCCACGGCCACCCGGCGGTCGTCGAGGCCGTCACCCGGCAGGTCCAGACCCTCGGCCACGTCTCCAACCTCTTCGTCGCCGAGCCGCCCGTCGCCCTCGCCGAACGGCTCCTCGGCCTCTTCGGCCGCCCCGGCAAGGTCTTCTTCTGCAACTCGGGCGCCGAGGCCAACGAAGCCGCGTTCAAGATCGGACGGCTCACCGGCCGCACCCACATGGTCGCCACCCAGGGCGGCTTCCACGGCCGGACCATGGGCTCCCTCGCGCTCACCGGCCAGCCCGGCAAGCAGACCCCGTTCCTGCCGCTCCCCGGCGACGTGACCCATGTCCCGTACGGCGACACCGAAGCGCTGCGGGCCGCGGTCACCGAGGACACCGCACTGGTGATCATCGAGCCGATCCAGGGCGAGAACGGTGTCGTCGTCCCGCCCCCCGGCTACCTCAGGGCCGCCCGGGAGATCACCCGCGCCACCGGCACCCTCCTCGTCCTCGACGAGGTGCAGACCGGCGTCGGCCGCTGCGGCCACTGGTTCGAGCACCAGGCACACGAGGGCGTCGAGCCCGATGTCGTCACCCTCGCCAAGGGGCTGGGCGGCGGGCTCCCGCTCGGCGCGACCGTCGCGTTCGGCCCGGCCGCCGACCTCTTCGCGCCCGGACACCACGGCACCACCTTCGGCGGCAACCCCGTCGCCTGCGCCGCGGGCCTCGCCGTCCTGGACACCCTCGGCGCCGACGCGGCCCTCGACCACGTCAAGGCCGTCGGAGAGCGGCTGCGGCAGGGAATCGAGGCGCTGGACCACCCGCTGGTCTCCCACGTCCGTGGCGCGGGCCTCCTGCTGGGTATCGTGCTCACGGAGCCCCTCGCACCTCAGGTGCAGCAGGCGGCTCAGGATGCCGGCCTCCTGGTGAACGCGCCCGCCCCCGACGTCGTACGGATCATGCCTCCGCTGGTCCTCACCGACGCCGAGGCGGACACGTTCCTGCGGGCGCTGCCCGGGGTCCTCGACGTGGCGCACGGGAAAGCACGAACCGGAGAATGAGACGACGATGACCGACGCGCAGGAGAACGAGCACGGAGGGCCGTCGGTTCCACAGACCCGCACCGCCCGTCACCGGAGGATCGTCGACATCCTCAACCGGCAGCCGGTGCGCTCACAGAGCCAGCTCGCCAAGCTCCTCGCGGACGACGGACTGAGCGTCACCCAGGCGACGCTCTCCCGCGACCTCGACGAACTGGGCGCGGTGAAGATCCGCAACACCGGCGGCGAGCTGATCTACGCGGTCCCCAGCGAGGGCGGCTTCCGCACCCCGCAGGCGCCGCTGGGCGAGTCCGCCAAGGAGGAGCGGATGCGGCGCCTCTCCGGCGAACTGCTGATCTCCGCCGAGGCGTCCGCGAACCTGGTCGTCCTGCGGACCCCGCCGGGCGCCGCCCAGTTCCTCGCGTCGGCCATCGACCAGGCCGAGCTCCACGCGATCCTCGGCACCATCGCGGGTGACGACACCCTCCTGCTCATCAGCCGTGACGCCACCGGTGGCCAGGCCCTCGCCGACCATCTGCTCCGCCTCGCGCAGAAGGACCGCTGACCCTCCCCGTCAGCCCTTCCCGGCCCCGTACGCCCGACCGTCCACGACGGCTCAGGCGTCCGGGGCCGCGCCCGTGGCCCGGCCGGTGGGCAGCGGGGGCAGCGGGAGCGGGATCGCGGGCAGTCCGTCGAGACTGGTGGCGATGTGCTCCTTGCGTTCGCAGTACGCGTTGAACTCCTCGTCCGTCTTCCGGTTGAAGTACTCGGCGTGCGTCGACCGGTCCTCCCGGTACTCCATCAGGGGGACGGCGAACCCGCAGGCGTCGCTGACCCGCCGGGCGCGCACCACCACGACGGCCCGTGCGCTGCCCTGCCCCTCGACCGCCTCGGCCGGGAAGCGGGCGAACAGTCCGTCCCAGCGCGGATCGTCCCGGAGGACGGCCTCCCCGGTGCCGTGCACCCGTACGACGGTCGGCGGCCCGGAGAACGCGGTCCACATGAGGGTGATGCGCCCGTTGCCGGGCTCCCGGAGGTGGGCGACGGTCTCGGCGCTGCTGCCGCCGAAATCGACGTAGGCGAGGGTCAGTTCGTCGAGCACGACGAGGGTGCCCCTGCGGCCCTTGGGGGAGAGGTTGACGTGCCCGTCGCCGGAGAGCGGCGCGGTCGCGGTGAAGAACACCGGCTGCTCCTCGATGAAGGCCCGAAGCCGCCCGTCGATACGTTCGTATGTCTTTCCCATGCCCCCATCCTGCGCGCGACCCGCCCCACGGGGAACACCCTCCCGAGGGGTGGCGGTCACCCGCCGGGGACGGACCCGGGACCGACGTCCGCCCGCCCCAGCACCCACCGCGCGCAGGCACGCACCAACGGCGACCGATCGGACAGGAACGCCCCGGCGTCTGCGGGCGTGCCGCCCCGGTACAGCGCCGTGACCCCGGCCGCCCGCACCCGGTGGTAGCGGGCCCCCAGCAGAGGGGCGAGCAGGTCCCGGTCGGACGGTCCCGTGACCCTGGCGAGCAGGGCGTCGGCGCACAGGTCCTGGACGACCACGTCGGAGCCGGTGGCGGCGGTGGCCGCTCCGCAGGAGGACGGCCAGCCGGGCGGCCGGGGCGTCCCGCAGGGTCCCGGTCAGCAGCTCCCGCGCGGCGTCCCCGCGCAGCCTGCCGCCCGTTCCCAGGGCGACCGCCACCAGGGTGTCCAGCACCTCGGGGGCGGCGTCGGGCAACTCTTCGCGCAGCACCGTCCGGGCCCGCTCCCGCACCGGCCCGGCCCAGTCCGAGCAGCGGATCACGACGAGCGGGAGCAGGGCCGGGGTGCCCCGGACGCGCCCGAGCGCGGCCTCCCTGACCCGGCCGTCGGGTCCGCACAGGGCGACGGCCAGTTCGAGGAGGCCCATCGGAAGCCCCGGCCGATCGCCGGGGGACAAGGGGAACCACGTGTGGGCGGGCGGCACCCGGCGGTACCGGAGCGCGTCCCGGACGTGTCGGTCGAACACGGCCCACGCACCCGCGTCGGACCCTTCGAGCGCCCGGCGGAGAAGAGCGGCGAAGTCCTCATGGTGGTCACCCGGAAAGGCCGGTCCGATGGACGCGGACGCGGCTGCGGGCATGGACGCGGACCGGGGCGTGGGCAGGGAGGCGGTGTCGGGGTCGGACATGGGCGGAGCCTAGACGGCCGCCCCCTGGACCACAGCCGAATATCGGACGCTCCGCGTCCGCCCCCACCACCTCGCCCCACCTCCCACCCGCCCCGACCCTCGCCCCCGGCCCATTCCCTCGCCCCACCCCCACATTGACAAAACATACGGAGGATTGCATAGTTATGCTGTCGTCGACGTCCCCGCTCCGTACGGGGGCGGCGGCACCACCCACCCTCCCGAGGAGCAGCAGCTGTGAGCAGCAACAACGGTGACGTCCGGCTCTGGGGCGGACGGTTCGCGGACGGGCCCGCCGAGGCCCTGGCGAAGCTGTCCGCATCGGTCCACTTCGACTGGCGTCTCGCGCCGTACGACATCGCCGGTTCCCGCGCCCACGCGCGCGTGCTGCACAAGGCCGGGCTGCTCACCGAGGACGAGCTGACCCGCATGATCGCCGGGCTCGACCTGCTGGAGGCGGCCGTCGCCGACGGCTCCTTCGTCGGCACCGTCGCCGACGAGGACGTCCACACCGCCCTGGAGCGGGGCCTCCTGGAGCGCCTCGGCCCGGACCTCGGCGGCAAGCTGCGCGCGGGCCGGTCGCGGAACGACCAGGTCGCCACCCTCTTCAGGATGTACCTGCGCGACCACGCCCGGATCATCGGCGGCCTCGTCGCCGACCTCCAGGACGCCCTCGTGGGCCTCGCCGAGGCCCACCCGGGCGTCGCCATGCCCGGCCGTACGCACCTCCAGCACGCCCAGCCCGTGCTCTTCGCGCACCACGTCCTGGCCCACGCCCAGTCCCTCTCCCGGGACGCCGAGCGGCTGCGGCAGTGGGACACCCGTACGGCGGTCTCCCCGTACGGCTCCGGCGCCCTCGCCGGTTCCTCCCTCGGGCTCGACCCGGAGGCGGTCGCCAAGGACCTCGGCTTCGAGCGCGGCTCGGTCGGCAACTCGATCGACGGCACGGCCTCCCGGGACTTCGTCGCCGAGTTCGCCTTCATCACCGCGATGATCGGCATCAACCTCTCGCGGATCGCGGAGGAGATCATCATCTGGAACACGAAGGAGTTCTCCTTCGTGACCCTGCACGACGCCTTCTCCACCGGCTCCTCGATCATGCCGCAGAAGAAGAACCCCGACATCGCGGAGCTGGCCCGGGGCAAGTCCGGCCGTCTCATCGGCAACCTCTCGGGGCTGCTCGCCACCCTGAAGGCCCTCCCGCTGGCCTACAACCGGGACCTCCAGGAGGACAAGGAGCCGGTCTTCGACTCCTGCGACCAGCTGGAGGTCCTGCTGCCCGCCTTCACCGGCATGATGGCCACGCTCACCGTCAACCGCGAGCGCATGGAGGAGCTGGCCCCGGCCGGATTCTCGCTGGCGACGGACATCGCGGAGTGGCTGGTCAGGCAGGGCGTCCCGTTCCGGGTGGCGCATGAGGTCGCGGGGGAGTGCGTGAAGGCGGCCGAGGCCGAGGGCAAGGAGCTGGACGAGCTGACGGACGAGCAGTTCGCGAAGATCTCCGAGCACCTCACCCCCCAGGTCCGCACCGTGCTCGACGTCCCCGGCTCCCTCGCCTCCCGTGACGGGCGGGGCGGCACCGCCCCCTCCGCCGTCGCCGTCCAGCTGGTCGAGGTCAAGGCGGACCTGGTGATCCAGCACGCCTGGGCCACCGCCAAGCTGAAGTAGCCACCGGGGAACCCCGCGTCACAGCGCCGCCGCCCACTCCGCGAGCGCGTCGAAGTCCGGCCGGGTCAGCCCGATCCGTTCGTCGACGCGCAGCAACAGGGCGGCGGCGAGGTGGTTCCGCTCCACGTACTCGCGGTCGTACGGGGTGATGTCGTCGTCGATCCAGGCGAAGGGGCGCCCCGCCGCGTACTCCAGGACGTACTGCGTCTTCCAGAAGGTCCCGGCGGGCGCCCTCCCGTGCATCTGCGGCCAGTCGACGAACGGCAGTTCGGGCAGCCCGAGCCGGGGCCCTATCCAGTCGTTGGCCTCGCCCTTCCAGGTCGTCGCCCAGACCAGCTCGTACGTCCCGGCCAGCGCGAGCAGCTCCTCCCCGTGGCCGGGGTGGAGCCAGACCCGCAGCGGCTTCGCCCCCGTCCAGCCGGTGGGGCTCATCCGGTGGGTGCCGTATCCGGCGGGACGTCGTTCGCGCTGTGCCGCGTACGGATTGAGCGGTCCGTCGACATCGATGAGCAAGAGCGGCTTGGTCATGCGTACCCCTTCCCCCTCACCCCCTTGGTGAGGCATTCGAATATCGAATGAGACATCGATGTCTCATTCGGTGTATGGTCGTCTCATGTCAGTCGATCGCACCCAGGTGCTCCGCGCCGCCGCGGCCCTGCTCAGCCGCAAGGCGACCGCCACCATGGACGAGGTCGCCCGCGCGGCGGGCATCGGCCGGGCCACCCTGCACCGGCAGTTCGCCGGGCGGGACGCGCTCGTGCGGGCGCTCGAAGACCTCGGCATCCAGGAGATGGAACAGGCCCTCGACCGGGCCCGGCTCGGCCAGGAGCCCGAGGACGAGGCCCTGCGCAGGCTCGTCGCCGAGGTGCAGCCCGTCGCGCCCCTGCTGTCGTTCCTCGTCACCGAGAACCAGCTCTTCGAGGGCGACCAGCAGAACGAGGGCTGGGAACGCCTCGACGAGGAGATCGCGGCCTTCTTCCGGCGCGGCCAGGAACACGGCGTCTTCCGGATCGACCTGACACCCGCCTGGCTCGCCGAGGCCCTCTACGGGCTCATCGGTTCCGGCGCCTGGGCCGTCGCGGACGGCCGGGTCGCCGCCAAGGACTTCCAGTACATGATCGTCGAGCTGCTGCTCGGCGGAGCACGCAGGAGCGTGGAGAAGTGACCACCAGCACCCTCACGAGCAAGGACCATACCGAGGGCGTGCGCCGCCCCGGCCGGTGGCTCGCCCTTTCCGTCCTCGTCCTGGCCGTCCTCCTCGTGGCGGTCGACGCGACGGTCCTGGGACTCGCCACCCCCTTCCTCTCCGAGGACCTGAAGCCCACCGGCAACCAGCTGCTCTGGATCGGCGACGTCTACTCCTTCGTCATCGCCGGACTCCTGGTCTCCATGGGCAGCCTCGGTGACCGCATCGGGCGCAAGAAGCTGCTCCTGATCGGTGCCACGGCCTTCGGCGCCGTCTCCGTCCTGAACGCCTACGCCACGACCCCCGAGATGATGATCGTGGCCCGCGCGCTCCTCGGTGTCGCAGGCGCCACCCTGATGCCGTCCACCCTGGCGCTCATCCGCAACCTCTTCCACGACCCGCGCGAGCGCAGCCTCGCCATCGGTGTCTGGGGCGCCATGGCCTCGGCCGGTGCCGCCGTCGGACCGGTCGTCGGCGGATTCCTGCTCGAACACTTCTGGTGGGGTTCGGTCTTCCTCATCAACCTGCCCGTGATGGCCGTCCTGGTCTTCGTCGGCATCAAGCTGATCCCCGAGTCCAAGAACCCGAACCCGGGCCCCTGGGACCTGCCGAGCGTCCTGCTCTCCCTCCTCGGCATGATCGGCGTCGTCTACGCGATCAAGGAACTGGCCTCGCACGGCCCGTCCGTCGACGCGGGCCTCGCCGTTCTCGCCGGTGCGGGCGCCCTGACCTGGTTCGTCCGCAGGCAGCTGACCCTGCCCGCGCCGCTCCTGGACATGCGCCTCTTCCGCAACCGGGGCTTCTCGGGCGCGGTGCTCGCCGATCTGCTGACCATCCTCGGCCTCTCCGGCCTGGTGTTCTTCCTGTCCCAGTTCTTCCAGCTGGTCCAGGGCCGCCAGCCGCTGGAGGCGGGCCTCGCCGAACTGCCCGCCGCCGTCGGCGCGGTCACGGCCGGTCTGATCGCGGGCCTGGTCGCCCGGCGCTTCTCCGTACGGGCCGTGGTGGCCGGTGGCCTCGCGGCGGTCGGCCTCTCGCTGGCCGTCCTGACGACGCTCGACCAGAGCACGGGCTACCCGCTGCTCGGCGCCGCCCTGCTGGTCGTGGGCGTGGGCGCGGGCTTCGCCTTCACGGTCACCGCCGACGTGATCCTGTCCAGCGTCCCGAAGGACCAGGCGGGTTCGGCCTCGGCGGTCTCCGAGACCGCGTACGAACTGGGCGCCGCGCTCGGCATCGCCGTCCTCGGCTCCATCGTGACCGGCGTCTACCGGGGCTTCACCGCCCCGGTGGGCATCCCGTCCGACATCGCCTCGGCGGCCCACGAGTCGCTCGGCGGCGCGGTCGAGGCCTCCGGAGCCCTGGCCCCGGAGACGGCGACGGCCCTGGTGTCGGCCGCCCAGCAGGCCTTCGTGGAGGGCCTGCGGATAGCGGCCGGGGTCGGCGCGGTGGTCCTCCTGGCGACGGCGGTCGTCGCCTGGTTCCTGCTCAAGGGCCAGAAGCTGGAGGAGGGCGTCGAACACTGACGCCCCCCGGCGGAGACGCCCTGACGCCTCTCCACGGCGACAGGCCCGCACTCCTCCACGGCGACGGCCCGGCACTCCCCGGAGACGGGCCGACGCTTCTCCGCACGACGCGCGGGTGCCCCGTACGGCCGAGCCGTACGGGGCACCCGCGCGTTCCGGCGGTCAGGCCGCCTTCGCCTTGGTGGCGTACATGTCCACGTACTCCTGCCCGGACAGCCGCATGACCTCCGTCATCACCGAGTCCGTCACCGCCCGCAGCACGTAGCGGTCCCGGTCCATCCCGTCGTACCGCGAGAACTCCATCGCCTCACCGAACCGGACCGTCACCCGCCCCGGGCGCGGGAAGCCCGAGCCGCCCGGCTGGATCTTGTCGGTACCGATCATCGCGAACGGCACCACCGGCGCCCCGGTCATCAGGGTGAGGCGCGCGATGCCCGTACGGCCCCGGTACAGCCTGCCGTCGGGGGAGCGGGTGCCCTCCGGGTAGATCGAGAAGATCTTGCCCTCCTCCAGCACCCGGCGGCCGGTCATCAGCGCCGCCACACCACCGCGTCCGCCGTCCCGGTCCACCGGGATCATGCCGACGCTGGTGAAGAACCACGCCATGGCCCGGCCCTTGAGGCCCTTGCCCGTCACGTACTCGTCCTTGCCGATGAAGTAGACCGGGCGGTCCAGGCAGATCGGCATGATCATCGAGTCGATGAACGTCAGGTGGTTGCCCGCGAGGATGACGGGACCGGTCCCCGGGATGTTCTCGGCGCCCTCCACGCGGGGGCGGAACATCAGGCGCATGGGCGGCCCGAGCACTGCCTTGATGATCGCGAGACGGGACAACGGTTCCTCCGGTGGGGCGCGGGTCAGTCGGGCCGACGGTGCAGCACGCGACGATACTCGCGGGTCCGGTCCGTACGCACATCGGGTTCACCGAGTGGATACGCGGTGTTGACGTGTGTTTCCGCCATGTTCCGCCGGGGTCTGCCGTCCGTAGGGCCCGGATGCCTAGCGTCGGGGACACCCGCCGACAGGCGCGGGCATCACACGGGAGGACACCTCATGACCCAGGGCGAACGCCGGACCCCGGCACGGCGGACGGTTCTCGGAGCGGCGGGCGCCACGGTCCTCGGCGCCTCCACGGCCCTCACGGCCGGTACGGGCCCGGCGTCGGCGGCCGACGCCCCGGCCCCGGCGGCCCGGACGCAGGGCCGGGGCGGCTACCGCTCGCTCCCCGTCCCCACCGTCATCGCCCACCGGGGCGCCAGCGGCTACCGGCCCGAACACACCCTCGGCTCCTACCAGCTGGCCCTGGACCTCGGCGCCCACGTCATCGAACAGGACCTCGTCCCCACCAAGGACGGACACCTGGTCTGCCGGCACGAGAACGACATCACCGGCACCACCGACGTCGCCGACCACCCCGAGTTCGCCTCCCGGAAGGCCACCAAGAGCGTCGACGGGGTCTCCCTCACCGGCTGGTTCACCGAGGACTTCACGCTCGCCGAACTCAGGACCCTGCGCGCCAAGGAGCGGATTCCGGCCATCCGCCAGGAGAACAGCCTGTACGACGGCCGGTGGACCGTCCCCACCTTCGAGGAGGTCCTGCGCTGGGCCGACGAGGAGGGCCGCCGCCGGGGCCGCGAGGTCTGGCTGCACGTCGAGACCAAGCACCCCAGCTACTTCCGCGCCCTCGGCCTCGGTCTGGAGGAGCGGCTCGCCCGACTGCTCCGCCGGTACGGCCGCCACCGCGCGAACTCCCCGGTCTTCCTCCAGTCCTTCGAGCCCAGCAGCATCCAGCGGCTCTCGAAGCTCGTCGACGCGCCCGGCGTCGTCCTGCTCTCCGGCCCCGGCACCCGCCCCTGGGACTTCGTCCTGAGCGGGGACCCCCGTACGGTCGCCGACCTCGTCACCCCCCGGGGCCTGCGCTGGATCGCCTCGTACGCCAAGGGCATCGGCCCCACCCTCGACCTGGTGATCCCCAAGGACGCGAGCGGGCGGCTCGGCGAGCCGACGACCCTGGTGCGGGACGCCCACGCGGCGGGCCTGGTCCTCCACCCGTACACCCACCGCAACGAGAACGCCTTCCTGCCCGCCGACTTCCGCCGGGGCACGGACCCGACGGCGTACGGGGACGCGTTCGGCTCCCTGAAGCGGTACCTGGAGACCGGCATCGACGGTGTCTTCGCCGACAACCCCGACACGGCCCTGCTCGCAGCGGCGGACCTCACCGCCCGGCGCTGAGCCCGGCGGCCCGTCCGCCCCGGGAGCCGCCCGGGGGAGCGGAGGGGGGTGTACGGGCGGACGTCCGGGCCCGCACACCCCCCGCCCGGGTGGTTTGCGCCACGGACCGCAACCACGCGCGCGTGCCCCGGCATCGTGCCCCTCATGACCACCCCCCAGACCGCCGCTCCCGCTCCGACCCGTGCCGCCGGAGCGGAAGCGGGATCCGCCTCCGGGGGCGCGCCGGGACCCGTCCCCGCCGCCCCCGGTCTCCTCGCCGCCCTCGCGCCCCTGCTCGCCGCCGAGTCGGACGCCGAGGCGCCCGCCGCGGGGATCGATCCGGGCGACCTCGAACAGGCCGTCTGGCTCCGCCTCCTGGAGCGGCTCCAAGAGACCGGCACCGCCCCCGAGCGCCCCGCCGAATGGCTCCGCAGGGCCGTCCGGGCGGAGGCCCGCCGCGCCCGCAGGACCAGTCACCGCGAGACCCCGTACCGCGAGGAGCCCGTCCACCGGCCCGACGGCGCCGAGCCCCACGGCTCCCCCGAGCACTCCCTGATGGCCGCCGAGGGCCGCCGCACCCTGCGCGCCGCCGTCACCCGGACGCCCGGCCGCTGTCCCCGGGTGCTGACCGCGATGCTCGACCCGGAGGACCACACCTACCGGGAAATCGCAGGAGAGTTGGGTATCTCACAGGGCAGTCTGGGGCCGATGCGTTCCCGATGCCTGGGATGCCTGCGCAGAATGCTGGCGGCAGAGGTTCCCGCTCCCGCTCGACGGGGAAGTGTGCGGTAAACCGATGATCGAACCAGAGCGGGAGGCGTGCACACATGGGCCTGAGCGTGACCATCTCAGCGGCGGCCGAGCGGGACGCGGAGCACATCCTGAAGCTGCAGTACCTCTGCTACCAGAGCGAGGCGGAGCTGTACGGGGACTGGTCCATCGAGCCGCTCACCCAGTCGCTCGACGCCCTGAGCGCCGAACTCGACGAGGGGCACGGGCTCGTGGCCCGGCTCGGCGACGAGGTCGTCGCCTCCGTACGGGCCCGTCTCGACGAGGACGGCACGGTACGGATCGCCAAGCTCATCGTGCACCCCCGGATGCGGCGGCACGGCCTCGGCGGCAGGCTTCTCGACGCCATCGAGGACCACTTCGCGGGCGGTGTCGAACAACTGCCCGCCCCGTCCGCCAAGCGCTTCCGGCTCTTCACCGGCCACCGCAGCGAGGGCAACCTGCGCCTCTACCGCAGCCGGGGCTACGCGCAGGTCGGCGTCCACGAGGTCGGCCCCCGGGTGACCCTGGTGACCCTGGAGAAGGCGGCGGCCTGACCCTGGGGCCGCCGGGACCGCCCTGTCCGCGTCCGTGTCCGGCCCGGCTGGTGTCCGGGCCGGGCCGCCGGGTCCTCAGGACTCCGTGCCGCGCGACCTCCGCAGCCACCACATGCCGGTCAGCGGCAGCAGCACCGGGATGAAGAGGTAGCCGTAGCCGTAGTCCGACCAGACCGTGGCGTCCGGGAAGGCGGACGGCTCGACCAGCGTCCACGTCCCGACCACCAGGACGCCCGCGAGCTCGGCGGCGCAGCACACCAGCGCCGCCCTGCGGGCCTTCTCCCCGCCGCGCACCAGCGTGTAGGTGATGAAGGCATAGACCACGGCGGCCACCGCCGACAGGCCGTACGCGAGCGGCGCACGGTCGAACTCGGTGGCGATCTGGTAGATCGAGCGCGAGACCGCGCCGACCGACATCACGCCGTACAGCCACACGAGGAGGATGCCGGGGCCCGTGACGAGCCGGTTCCTCGTGTCCGTCGTGTCCCGCTCCCGCGTCCCGGTCATGGTCAGCCCACCGTCCAGATGTCGTAGAGACGCACTTCGAGCACGGCCAGGACGACCGCACCGGCGGCCACCGTGGCCGAACCCCACCGGCTCCGCTCCGCGAGCGACATGAAACCGGCGATGGGCACCGCGCACAGTGCCCCCAGCAGATAGGCGACGAAGATCGTCGCCCCCTCCTCCGCCTTCTCGCCGCCCGCCAGCCGCACGATCCCGACGATCAGCTGGACCAGGACGAGGAAGGTCACCACGGCCATGCCGATGAAGTGCCAGTCCTTGGTCGGCTGATCGCGGAGGGCGGCGAAGCCGCACCAGGCGGCGAGGGCGAGCGCGGCCACGGAGACCGCGACCGTCAGGGCGTCAGACATGCGCCCGAGGGTATTACGGTCCGAAAGGTCCGATGCGCTCGGCCCCCACCGCTCCGTCCGCCTCGCAAACCGCCCGGCGGGGCCCGGCGGCGTGCGGAGGCGCACGGCGGAGGGGAACAAAGGGGCACGAGGGGACAGACGGGCGGGGAGCGGCGCGGACGGGCGCCGAGGTGGTCTTGGCCACAACCGGGGCCCGCGCCCCCTCCTCCGTACCCCCGGGACGGAGCGGTCCGGGAGCCCCGTCCCCGCAGGCCACACGGGAGAAACGGGACGGAACAGAGGGTTCCGCGCCGACCGCCGGGCATCTCATGTGCGTCCGGTATGCGGACGCCCTCCTTTCGTTCGCACCTGCGCATGGTTTACTTCAGCCATGACCACGACGAGCAGCCGCACCCTTGCGACCGAGGCGATCACGACGCCCGGTGCTCGTTGTATGTGTCGAATGCGCGCCTTCTGAGGGCCCCCGCCTGAGTCTCGCGCCCCGAAGCGAGACCGACGGCCGTGCCGTTCCGACCGCCATCCGGCGGTGGACCGTGCCCGTCCCGCGCACCCCGCCGACTCCCGGCCCCCGCCGGAGCGGTCCTGGTGCGCCCGACTGTCCGAATTGACGAATGCCCCGTGCGTGACGGACTCCGCGTCGCGCACTCGACAGTGACGGAAACCCCTGTGATCACCACTTCGGGCCTGACCAAGGTCTACGAGTCGCGCGGCCGTCAGGTCACCGCTCTGGACGGTGTCGACCTGCACGTCCGCGAGGGCGAGGTCTTCGGCGTGATCGGCCAGAGCGGCGCCGGCAAGTCCTCGCTCATCCGCTGCATCAACCTCCTGGAGCGCCCCACCTCCGGCACGGTGACCGTCGACGGCGTCGACCTGACCGCCCTCGCGGGGAGGGGCCGCCGCGCGGGCAAGGACCTGCGCAGGGCGCGCAGCGGCATCGGCATGGTCTTCCAGCACTTCAACCTGCTGTCCTCCCGCACGGTGAAGGACAACATCGAGCTCCCCCTGGAGATCCTCGGCGTCTCCGGCGCCGAGCGCTCCCGGCGGGCCCTCGAACTCCTCGACCTGGTGGGACTCGCCGACAAGGCCAAGGTCTACCCCGGCCAGCTCTCCGGCGGCCAGAAGCAGCGCGTCGGCATCGCCCGCGCCCTCGCGGGCAGGCCCAAGGTCCTGCTCTCCGACGAGGCCACCAGCGCCCTCGACCCGGAGACGACCCGCTCCATCCTCCAGCTCGTCCGCGACCTCAACCAGCAGCTCGGCCTCACCGTCCTGCTCATCACGCACGAGATGGACGTCGTGAAGACGATCTGCGACTCCGCCGCGCTGATGCGGCACGGCAGGGTCGTCGAGTCCGGCACCGTGAGCGGACTGCTCGCCACCCCCGGCTCCCAGCTGGCGGCCGAACTCTTCCCGGTCAGCGGCGGCCACACCGACGCCGACCGCACGGTCGTCGACGTCACCTTCCACGGCGAGGCCGCGACCCGGCCGGTCATCTCCCAGCTGTCCCGCACGTACAACATCGACATCTCGATCCTCGGGGCGGCGATGGACACCGTCGGCGACCGCCAGATCGGCCGGATGCGGATCGAACTGCCCGGACGGTACGAGGACAACGTCGTCCCGGTCGGGTTCCTGCGCGAGCAGGGCCTCCAGGTCGAACTCGTCGAGGAGCCGGACGCCCCGGCCACCGTGCCCGCCCCGGCGCACGTACTGGTGAAGGAAGGTGCGAAGTGACCTGGTCCGAGATGCAGCCCCTGCTGGAGCAGGGCACGCTCGACACGCTCTACATGGTCCTGTGGGCCACCGTCGTCACCGTCCTCGGCGGCCTCCCGCTCGGCATCCTCCTCGTCCTCACCGACCGGGGCGGACTGCTGCAGAACCTGCCGGTGAACAAGGTCGTCGGTGCGATCGTGAACGTGGGGCGTTCGCTCCCCTTCATCATCCTGCTGATCGCCCTCAGCCCCTTCACCAGTTTCGTCGTCGGCACCTTCATCGGCCCGACCGCGATGATCGTGCCGCTCTCCATCGGCGCCATCCCCTTCTTCGCGCGGCTCGTCGAGACGGCCGTCCGCGAGGTCGACCACGGGCTCGTCGAAGCCGTCCAGTCCATGGGCGGCGGCATCCCCACCATCATCCGCAAGGCCCTGCTCCCGCAGTCCCTGCCCTCGCTGGTCTCCGCCGTCACCACCACGGTCATCGTCCTCATCGGCTACTCCGCGATGGCCGGCGCGGTCGGCGGCGAGGGCCTCGGCGCCAAGGCGGTCACCTACGGCTACCAGCGCTTCGACACCCGGTTCATGCTCGTCACCGTGGCACTCCTGGTCGTCATCGTGACCGTGGTCCAGCTCCTCGGCGACCTGGTCGTACGGCTCCTCGCCCGCCGGGGACGCACCGCCTGAGGCCCCCCGGCCCCCCAGACTTCTTCCTTCGAAGAACAGGCCCGGACTTGTTGTCCAGGCTCCACCGCTCCACCGGAAAGAGGCACTCTTCGTGCGCAAGAACATCAAGCTCACCGCGGGCATCGCCACCACCGCCGCCCTGGCCCTCGGCCTCACCGCCTGCGGCACCTCCTCGGACCCGTCGTCCGCCAAGGGCGCCGCCGCCGACAAGCCGCTCGTCGTCGCCGCGTCCCCGACGCCGCACGCCGACATCCTGAAGTTCGTCAAGGACAACCTGGCGGAGAAGGCCGGTCTGAAGCTGGAGGTGAAGGAGTTCACGGACTACGTCCTGCCGAACACCGCCGTCGAGTCCGGCCAGGTCGACGCCAACTTCTTCCAGCACAAGCCGTACCTCGACGACTTCAACAAGAAGAACAACACCCACGTCGTCCCGGTGGTCAACGTCCACCTGGAGCCGCTGGGCCTCTACTCCAAGAAGCTCACGTCGCTGAAGGACATCAAGGCGGGCCAGACCATCGCCGTCCCCAACGACACCACCAACGGCGGACGCGCCCTCCAGCTGCTCGCCGAGAACGGCCTGATCACCGTCAAGCCGGGCGTCGGCACCAACGCCAAGATCTCCGACATCACGGACAAGAAGGGCCTGGAGTTCAAGGAGCTGGAGGCCGCCACCGTGCCCCGCGCCCTGAACGAGGTCGACGCCGCCGTCATCAACGGCAACTACGCCATCGAGGCCAAGCTGGAGCCCGCGAAGGACTCCCTCGCCCTGGAGAAGTCCGAGGGCAACCCGTACGCCAACTTCCTCGCCGTCAAGGAGGGCAACGAGAAGGACGCCCGGGTGCAGAAGCTCGCGGAGCTGCTCAACTCGCCCGAGGTGAAGAAGTTCATCGAGGACACCTACAAGGGCTCGGTCATCCCGGCCTTCGGTGCCGCCAAGTAGGGAAGCGGAATCCGAGGGACCGTCAGACCGGTTCCCCCGTACCGCCCTTGTGTCGAAGGCCCCCGCATCCCGTCCGGTGCGCGGGGCCTTCGCCGTGCCCCCGCCCGACATCCCACCCGGCCATGCGCGGCGGCGTCCGCATACTGCATGCTGTGCGTTCACGCTCGATTCGGACGGTCCTCGGCATGGAGTTGCGCATGACTACCACCTTTCCGGACATCTCCATCAACACGGACCGGCTGGTGCTGCGCGCGCTCGAAGAAGCGGACGTCCCCGCCCTCACCGAGATGATGAACGACGAGCTGGTCGTCGCCTGGATCCCGGTGCCACAGCCCTTCACCGAGGCCACCGCCCGCGCCTGGATCGCCGAGCGGGCGCCCGCCGAACGCGCCTCGGGCCGGGGCATCGACCTCGCCGTCACCGAGTTCCTCACCCAGCGCCTGGTCGGCGTCGTCCGGCTGGGCGGGACCGACTGGCGGGTCCGCTCCACCGAACTCTCCTACATCGTCGCCCCCTGGGCGCGCGGCGAGGGATACGCCTCCGAAGCCGCCCTCGCCACCGCCCAGTGGCTCTTCGGCGACCAGGGGTTCCAGCGCCTGGAACTGCGCACGGCGGCCGACAACACCGCCTCCCAGCAGGTCGCCCAGAAGATCGGCTGCATCAGCGAGGGCGTCCTGCGCGACGCCTGTATAGCCCGCGCCCGCACCGAGGACGGCGGCTGGACCGAACTGCGCACCGACTTCATCCTCTGGGGCCTCCTCCCCGAGGACCTCGACGGGGTCGCCGACCAGATGGCCGAGGCCGGATACTCCTCCTCCACCGACTGGAGCTGAGCCCCGGCGCCCGGCGCGGGGTACGCTCGGCACGCTTCCGACCTGCGACGACCTCAGACGACCTCAGGAGACAGACGACGATGGCCGACCGCGTCACGGTGATCGGCTGGGACGGTTCGCCGCTCACCGCGGCGGCCAGGTCCGCGCTGTCGGCCGCCACCCTCGTAGCGGGCGCGGCGCACCACCTGGCGCTGCCCGAGGTACCGCCCGCCGCCGAACGCGTCCGCCTCGGCAGCGTCGACCTCGCCGCCCGCCGCATCGCCGGTCACCGGGGCACCGCCGTCGTCCTCGCCGACGGGGACCCCGGCTTCTTCGGCGTCGTCCGCACCCTGCGCGCCCCCGAGCACGGCCTGGAGGTCGAGGTCGTCCCGGCGGTCTCCGCCGTGGCCGCAGCCTTCGCCCGTGCCGGAATGCCCTGGGAGGACGCCCGGACCGTCGTCGCCCACCAGCGCACCCTGCGCCGCGCGGTCAACGTCTGCCGTGCCCACCCCAAGGTCGCCGTCCTCACCTCGCCCGGCGCGGGACCCGCCGAACTCGCCCTCCTCCTCGACGGCGTCCACCGCACCTTCGTCGTCTGCGAACAGCTCGGCACCGCGCAGGAACGCGTGTCCGTCCTCACCTCCGACAAGGCCGCCGACCACACCTGGCGCGACCCCAACGTCGTCCTCGTCATCGGCGGCGGAGCCACCGGCACCACCCCCGCCGCCCCCTGGCTGTCCGGCCAGGACCCCGCCGCCCGCCCGGTACGGGGCTGGGGCCTCCCCACGGGGGAGTACGGCCCCGCCGAGCCCGGCGCGCCCCGGCCCGGCACCGGCGAGGACCCCTCCCTGCGCGCGGCCCAGCTCGCCCGGCTCGGCCCCCGCCCCGGGGACCTCGTCTGGGACATCGGCTGCGCGGGCGGCGCCTTCGCCGTCGAGGCGGCCCGCTTCGGCGCCGCCGTCATCGCCGTGGACGCCGACCCGGCCGCCCGCGCCCGCACCGAACGGGCCGCCCGGAGCCACGGCGTACCCCTCCAGACCGTCCAGGGCCGCGCCCCGCACGTCCTGGAGGACCTCCCCGAACCCGATGTCGTACGGATCGGGGCGGGCGGGGTCGCCGTCGTCAGCGCCTGTACGGACCGGCGGCCGGAGCGCATCGTCGCCCACGCCTCCACCCGGGACGAGGCCGAGGCGATCGGCGCCGCCCTCGCCGACGGCGGCTACGCGGTCGAGAGCCTCCTCCTCCAGACCGTCGGACTCGATCCCGGCGACTGGTCGGAACGGGAGCGTTGTGTCGTGTTCCTGCTGTCCGGACGCAGGGTCGAGCGCTCCCCCTGACGAGGGAGCTCCGCACGGCGGGGTAGGCTGGCGGATTGTTGTACCGCGTCCGGACGTTCGGTGATTCGTTCGTCAATGTCCTGAATGGATGGCTGATTCACGCCAGTGACGTGGTACGCCACCCGGGGGGACCGTGCGACGTGGCGCAGTCCACAGCGCACCGTGGCGAATCTCCCTGCCTCCGGGGCCGGGGGCCGCGACAATGTAGAGGTGTCCGCGCGTCCTTTCGTGCCGCGCGGCACGCGTGCTCGTTCTTGTCGACGGGCGCGGGTCTGAAGGAACACAAGCGATGGGCGAGGGGTACGCATGACGGACACCGGCCAGGTCCCGGGCGAGGGACTGCCGGAGAACGCAGGCATGGTCGAGCAGCCGGGCATCCCCGCACCGGGCGCGTACGCCTTCCTGGACCCCTCCGAACACCCCGCAGAGGACGACGACGTACTGCTGATGCCGGGCGCCCAGGGCGCCTGGAGCGAGCATCCGCCCGGCGTCGTGCCCGCGCCCCCCGTCGCCGTGCCGCCGCCGCTGTCGCTCCCGAACCAGACGGCGCCCCACCAGGGCCTGCCCCACCCGGCGGCCCCGTCCGGCGACCCGCTCACCGACCCGCTGACGGCCCCGCTGGACGCCGTGGCCCTCGGCGACGTCCTGACCGCCCCTCAGCAGCAGACCCCGCCCACGGGCGTGCCGGTCGCCCCGCCCATGGGTACCCCCGCCCACGGCGTGCCGACCGAGCTGTTCGGGACTCCCGCGCACGGCGTCCCGGCCCAGCAGTTCGCGGGCACCCCCGCGCACGGCGTGCCCGTCGCCCCGCAGGAGCAGACCGTCACCGACCACGGCTACGAGCCGGGCATCCTCGACACCGGCGCCCACGGGACCGCGGGCCACGACACCGGCTCCGTCGACCTCGGCGGCGTCCAGGTGCCGCCGCCCGCCCCGGCCGCCGCCCGCCGTCCGCTCCACATGGGCCCGCCCGTCCCCGAGTCCGGCGGCGTCGTGCTCTCCCTCGCCGACCGGGGCCCGGCCGCCGCGCCCGCCCCGCAGCCCGTCCCGGCCGCCGCGCCCGAGCCGACGGCGGCCACCGGGCCCGCCCCGGTGCCGGTGAGCGTCCCGGGCCCGCCGACCACCGGCCCCGAGTACCTCGACGTCCCGCAGGACCAGCTCGCGCCGCAGGGCGCCGAGCCGTGGGCCGCGCAGCCCCAGGCGCCGGTGGCCCGCCCGTTCCCGGTGGAAGCGGAAACGGCCGTCCCGGCCCCGGAGTTCGTCCAGGTCGAGGGCACGGTCCCGACCGCCCCGCACCTCGCCCCGCACCCGGCGCCCGCCGCCGACCGGACCCCGGAGGAGGCTCCGGCGCCCGCCGTCGCACCCGCCCCCGAGGCTCCGGCCGCCGCCGGTCAGGAGGCGCCCGCCGAGCCCGTGGCGGCCACCCCGGCCGAGCCCGCCGAAGCCGTCGCCCCCGAGATCCTCGTCCCCGCCCCGCGCGAGGGCGAGCCCGTCACCGAGGCTCCCCGGGCCGCCGCACCGGAGCCGGAGCGGACCCCGGAGACCGCGCCGGAGCCGGAGACCGCGCCGGAGCCCGTGCCCGAGGCGGCCCCGGCCGGGACGCCCGCCGCCGAGACGGTGGCCGCGCCCGCTCCCGAGAGCCCGGTGGAGCCGCCGAGCCCGGCGACCGAGCAGGCGGAAGCCCCGGTGGCCCCCGAGCCGGTCCCCGCCGAGGCTCCGGTGGAAGCCGTCGCCGAGGCCCTCCCGCCCGTACAGGAGGAAGCGGCCCCCGCCGACGTCCTGCCCCAGCCCGTGGCGGAGCCCGTACCGGCCGCCGAGGCGCCCGCCGTACCCACGGAGGACACGGGAAGCGCCGGGACCGCGGAGGTCCAGGAGGTCCCGGAGGCCGTGGAGATCCCGGAGTCCCCGGAGACTCCTGAGTCCCCGGAGGCCGTCGAAGCGTCCGAGGGCGCGGCGACCCCCGAGACCCCCGAGGCTCCCGAGTCCGAAGAGGTCCCCGCCGCCGGTGAGGCCCCCGAGGCCGAAGCGGCTTCTGCGACCGAAGCGGCTCCCGAGGCCGAAGGGACCGCTGAGTCCCCTGAGGCGCCCGAGGCCGTCGTCGCGGAGACCACCGAGACCGCCGAGATCGCTGAGATCACCGAAACCACCGAGCCCGCCGAGGCTCCCGTGAACCCCGAGGCCGCCCCGGACGCCGTCACGGACGACGCCCCGGACGCTGGGACCGGTCCCGTGGCCGACTCCGCCCCCGCCCCGGCCCCCGCCCCCGGCTACGACGACGCCGAGCGCGAGGCGGTGCTCCGGGTCATGCGCGAGCGCCGTGACATCCGCAACGGCTTCCGCTCCGACCCGATCCCGCACGAGGTCCTCCTCCGGGTCCTGGAAGCCGCCCACACGGCCCCCAGCGTCGGCCACTCCCAGCCCTGGGACTTCGTCGTCATCCGCTCCGCCGAGACCCGGCAGACGATGCACGAACTGGCCGCGCGCCAGCGCGAGGCGTACGCCGAGTCGCTGCCCAAGGCGCGGGCGAAGCAGTTCAAGGAACTGAAGATCGAGGCCATCCTCGACACCCCGGTCAACATCGTGGTGACCGCCGACCCCACCCGGGGCGGCCGTCACACCCTCGGCCGCTACACACAGCCGCAGATGGCCCCGTACTCCTCGGCGCTCGCCGTCGAGAACCTCTGGCTGGCCGCCCGCGCCGAGGGCCTCGGCGTCGGCTGGGTCAGCTTCTTCGACGAGCGCGAGATGGTCCGCGCCCTCGGCCTCCCCGAGCACCTCGAAGTGGTCGCGTACCTCTGCGTCGGCTACGTCGACGAGTTCCCCGAGGAGCCCGAACTGATGCAGGCGGGCTGGTCCAAGCGCCGCCCGCTGGCGTGGGTCGTCCACGAGGAGACGTACGGCCGCCGGGCCCTGCCCGGCGAGGAGCCGCACGACCTGCTCCAGGAGACCGTCGCCAACATCCGCCCGCTGGACGCCAAGGCGCTCGGCGAGGCTTGGGAGCGCCAGAAGCGGATGACCAAGCCGGCCGGGGCGCTCGGGATGCTGGAGATCATCTCCGCCCAGCTCTCCGGGCTCTCCCGGGTCTGCCCGCCGCCGATCCCGGAGCCCGCCGCCGTCGCGATCTTCGCCGGTGACCACGGGGTGCACGCCCAGGGCGTGACCCCCTGGCCGCAGGAGGTCACCGGCCAGATGGTCGCCAACTTCCTCGGCGGGGGAGCGGTCTGCAACGCCTTCGCCCACCAGGTGGGCGCCGAGGTCTGCGTCATCGACGTGGGCGTCGCCTCCGAACTGCCCGCCACCCCGGGCCTCCTGCCCCGCAAGGTCCGGCCGGGCACCGCCGACTTCACCATCGGCACGGCCATGACCCGCGAGGAGGTGCTCGCCGCGATCGAGGTCGGCATCGAGACCGCCCGCGACCTGGTCGCCGCGGGCAACAAGGCACTCCTGACCGGTGAGATGGGCATCGCGAACACCACCGCGTCCGCCGCCCTCATCTCGGTCTACACCGGTGTGGATCCGGCCGAGGTCACCGGCCGGGGCACCGGCATCAACGACGACACGCACGCCCGCAAGGTGGACGTCGTCCGGCGCGCCCTCGACCTGCACAAGCCGGACCCGGAGGACCCGATCGGTGTCCTCGCGGCGGTCGGCGGTCTGGAGCACGCGGCCCTCGTCGGCCTGATCCTGGGCGGGGCCTCGCTCCGTACCCCGGTCATCCTCGACGGCGTGTCCACCGGTGCGGCGGCGCTCGTCGCGCGGGCCGTCGCCCCCGAGTCCCTCGCCGCCTGCATCGCCGGGCACCGCAGCGCCGAGCCGGGCCACGTGGCCGCGCTCAACAAGCTGGGCCTGCGCCCCCTGGTCGACCTGGACCTGCGCCTCGGCGAGGGCACGGGCGCGCTGCTCGCCCTCCCGCTGGTGCAGAGCGCGGCCCGCGCGATGCACGAGGTGGCCACGTTCGACTCGGCGGGAGTCACCGAGAAGTAGCCCGCTCCGGCGCGGCTCCCGGCCGACGCGCCTCCCGTCCCACCGGGCCGGGAGGCGCGCCGCTTCCGGGAGCGGCCCCGGCAGCCCCGCGACCGGGGACGTCCGTCACAGGGTGACCGCCCCGGGTCGCGGATATCGTGGGACGCGGACACACCGTGTCCCACCAGCCGCTCCACAGCCGCAGCGGCCCCGCACACGCCACGCCCCGAGGAGCCGCTCACCCATGGCCGAGCACGCCGACCGCGCCGAGAACGCGACGCACCCCGCCTACCCCGTCGGACTGCGCCTCGCCGGCCGCCGCGTCGTCGTCCTCGGCGGCGGACAGGTCGCCCAGCGGCGGCTCCCCGCCCTGATCGCCTCGGGCGCCGACATCACGCTGGTCTCGCCGTCCGCGACCCCCTCCGTGGAGGCGATGGCCGAGGCGGGCGAGATCACCTGGACCAGGCGGCGGTACGAGGAGGGCGACCTCACCGACGCCTGGTACGCGCTGGTGGCCACCACCGACCCGACGGCGAACGCCGCCGCCTCCGCCGAGGCCGAGCGGACCCGCACCTGGTGCGTCCGCTCGGACGACGCCGAGGCGGCCACCGCCTGGACCCCGGCCACCGGCCGCAGCGAGGGCGTGACCGTGGCCGTCCTCACCGGCCACGACCCCCGTCGCTCCGCCGCCGTGCGCGACGCGATCGTCGAGGGGCTGCGGGACGGTTCCCTCGCGGCGCCGCAGCACCGCGCGCGTGCCCCCTTCGTCGCCCTGGTCGGCGGCGGACCCGGCGACCCGGACCTGATCACCGTGCGCGGCCGTCGGCTGCTCGCCGAGGCGGACGTGGTCGTCGCGGACCGCCTCGGCCCCCGCGACCTCCTGGACGAACTGCCCCCGCACGTCGAGGTGATCGACGCGGCGAAGATCCCCTACGGCCGGTTCATGGCGCAGGAGGCCATCAACAACGCGCTGATCGAGCACGCGAAGGCGGGCCGGTCGGTCGTGCGGCTGAAGGGCGGCGACCCGTTCGTCTTCGGCCGGGGCATGGAGGAGGCGCAGGCGCTGGCCGCCGAGGGCATCGCCTGCACGGTCGTGCCGGGCATCTCCAGCTCCATCTCGGTGCCGGGCGCGGCGGGCATCCCGGTCACGCACCGGGGCGTGGCCCATGAGTTCACCGTGGTCAGCGGGCACGTGGCCCCCGACGACCCGCGTTCGCTCGTCGACTGGGCGTCGCTGGCCCGGCTCACCGGCACATTGGTGATCCTCATGGGCGTCGACAAGATAGGGAAGATCGCCGAGGCGCTCATCGCGCACGGCAAGGACCCGGAGACGCCGCTGGCCCTGGTCCAGGAGGGCACCACGGCGGCGCAGCGCCGGGTGGACGCCACGCTGGCGACGGTCGCGGAGACCGTCGTCGCGCGGGAGGTCCGCCCGCCCGCGGTCATCGTGATCGGCGACGTGGTCGCCGAGGGCCCCGACCGCCTGGTCAGGTGACCGGGGCGGACGACCGCACCTGTAACCACGGGTAACAGAACCCCGCGCACACATTGGCACCACTCCCCGGACAAGGCAGTATCACCTCGTGGCCGAACTCATCACGATCGACGACCCCGACGACCCGCGCCTGCGCGACTACACCGGCCTGACCGACGTCGAACTGCGCCGCAGACGCGAACCGGCCGAGGGCCTGTTCATCGCGGAGGGCGAGAAGGTCATCCGCCGCGCCCGCCAGGCGGGCTACGAGATGCGCTCCATGCTGCTCTCCGCCAAGTGGGTCGACGTCATGCGGGACGTCATCGACGAGGTCCCCGCGCCGGTGTACGCCGTCCAGCCCGACCTCGCCGAACGCGTCACCGGCTACCACGTGCACCGGGGCGCCCTCGCCTCCATGCAGCGCAAGCCGCTCCCGGACGCCGCCGACCTGCTGGGCGGTGCCCGCCGGGTGGTCGTCATGGAGTCGGTGAACGACCACACCAACATCGGCGCGATCTTCCGCAGCGCCGCCGCGCTCGGCATGGACGCGGTCCTGCTCTCGCCCGACTGCGCCGACCCGCTCTACCGGCGGTCGGTCAAGGTGTCGATGGGGGCGGTGTTCTCCGTCCCGTACGCGCGTCTGGAGAACTGGCCGCGCGGCCTGGAGACCGTACGGGAGGCGGGCTTCAAGGTGCTCGCGCTGACCCCGGCGGAGAAGGCGACGTCGATCGACGAGGCGGCCCCGCACCGGCTGGACCGGGTGGCGCTGATGCTGGGCGCGGAGGGCGACGGCCTGTCCACGCAGGCGCTGCGCGCCGCGGACGAGTGGGTGCGCATCCCGATGGCCCACGGCGTCGACTCGCTGAACGTGGGAGCGGCGGCGGCGGTCGCCTTCTACGCGGTGGCCACGGGCCGCCCGGAGTCGTAGCCCCGGGACCGGAAGGCCCGGCGGCGAGACCGGAACGTCCTGGCCCCCGCAGCCGGACCCGGGCGTCCGGAAGGGTCCGTCACCCGGACCAGACCGTCCGGGAAGCTTTGGTAAACCCGGACCGACCGGTCCGGGAGGTCCGCCAGCCGGACCCGACCGTCCGGGAGATCCGCCAGACGCCCGCCAGACGGACCCGGGCGTCCGGAAGGCCCTCGTCCACCCGGACCCCGACCGTCCACGAGGCCGTACGGGCCCGCCCTCTCCGGCGGGCCCGTTCCCGTGTCGCGGGCGCCCCGTGGTCCGAGTGGGTGTCCCCGTGGCTCCGGCGCGGCCGGGTCAGCCCTGGAGGGCCTGCGCGGCGGCGATGCCCAGGGCCACGACCAGCGTCACGACCACGAAGACGAAGAGCCGCTGCCGCAGCAGCCGGGGGTTGGCCGGACGCCGCCCCGTGGACGTGCCCCGGGCCCCTGGCCGGGTGCCGGGCCGGGACTGGGACGCCCGCGCGCCGTCCGTACGCGGCCCGGCCGACGGCCTCGCCGCCCCGGCACCGCGCCCCCGCTCGGACGCCCGCTCCGGGTCCCGGTCCCGGGCGTCCCGCTCGGTGTACCGCTCGGTCGGCCGGAGCGTGTGCCGCTCCTCCGTCCGCTCCCGCTGCGCGGGGGGCCGGGAGACCGGCAGTCCCTGGGCCTCGCGCGCCGCGATCTCCTTCAGCCGCATCGACAGCTGGAGCGTGCTGGGACGGTCCTCCGGGTCCTTCGCCAGACAGGCCCGGATCAGCGGCGCCAGCGCGTCCGGCACCCCGTGCAGCTGCGGCTCCTCGTGCACCACCCGGTAGAGCATGACCTCGGAACTGCCGTGCCCGAAGGGCGAGTCGGCCATCGCCGCGTACGCCAGGGTGGCACCGAGCGAGAACACGTCGGTGGCCGGGGTGACGGCCGCTCCGCGCACCTGCTCCGGAGCGAGGAAACCGGGTGAGCCGACGGCCGTCCCGACATGGGTGAGGGTGCTGGCCCCGGTGGCCCACGCGATGCCGAAGTCGATGATCCGGGGACCCTTGGGGGAGAGCAGGATGTTCGAGGGCTTCAGGTCGCGGTGCACCACCCCCGCCTCGTGGACGGCGACGAGCCCCTCCGAGAGCGCCGCCCCGATCGTGGCGACGTCGGCGGCGCGCAGCGGACCCTCCTCGGCGACCCGGTCGTGCAGCGAGGGCCCGGGGACGTACTGGGTGGCGAACCAGGGGC
This sequence comes from Streptomyces sp. NPDC059247, assembly GCF_042754005.1. Taxonomy (NCBI): domain Bacteria; kingdom Bacillati; phylum Actinomycetota; class Actinomycetes; order Kitasatosporales; family Streptomycetaceae; genus Streptomyces; species Streptomyces sp. NPDC059247. Next base: position 192,047 of record NZ_JBHYZW010000007.1, on the reverse strand, counting down.
GCTCGGCCTCCAGATCGGCGGCGACGAGACGGGCCGTGCAGCCGCCCCGGATGCGCCGGGCGGCCGACACCTCGCGGGCGAACCGCGACCGGAACTCCTGATCCTCCGCCAGATCGGGCCGGATCACCTTGAGCGCCACCCGCTGTCCGCGCCGATCGGACCCCAGATACACGACGCCCATCCCGCCGGCTCCCAGCCTGCGGTGGAGCCGGAACGACCCGACGATCCGCGGATCCTCGCGCCGGAGCCGCATCATCGCCATGTCCGTCCCCTCGTCCGTTCGACGTGGCACAGCTTACGTAGTGGCGCCCGCACGCGCTCATAGGCCGCGCCCTCGCACCGGATCGATTGTCGGTACCGGGAAGGCCGCGCCCTCCGCGCCCGCCCGCGCGCCCACCCCAACCACCCACCGGGTCACCACACTTGACGGCCGGTGAGGAACCGGTCCCGGCGTCCCGGGGCCCGTCCGGACGGCCCGGGGGAGCGGACCGCGCACGGCACGCTCCGCGAAGTGACAGATGTCACGCCCCGCCGCTCTCCGGGGCCTCCGGCACCCGACCCCTCCGGGAAGACCCGGGGTTTCGCGCCCCCGTCTCCACCCCTGGGAGTACATCGCACGGACGGGAGTCATCCTCCGGGAGGCCCGCAAGTCGGTACGCGGGCATGACGCCCCGGCGCCCCCCGCTCCCTAAAGTTGAGATCAAGCGGCGGGTGCAGCACTCGTCCCCCGAGGTCACGCACCCGCCGCGCCAAGACGACAGGAGAGGAACCATGGCATTCACGGCACCGAGGACGACCGCCGGGCCTTCCGGCCGACGTCACCCCCTGGTGGCCACGGCCATGGTCCTCCCTCTCGCGGCCCTGCTCGTAGTCGTCTTCGGCGGCTGGGAAGCGGTGGTCACACAGGCGTCGTCCGTGGTCACGATGCTGGGGCGCTGACAGCGCCCCGGACCCGGGAGAGCGGCCCGGGTCGGGACATCCGGCCATCAGCCCCGTGGGGACGGGGGTGCGGCGGACGGCAGCGTGGGGCCGGTCAGCTGGGGAGCTGACCGGCCCCCTCGCGCGTTCCCGCCCGGACGGCCACCCGCGCGTCCCCGCGACGGCCCCCGCGTGTCCCCGCGACAGCCCCCTCTCGTCCCCGTGACCGCCGACCGGCCGTCGAAGCACCCCGGCCGGACCTCTCCCACGCGAGCGGATCCAGTCCGCGACCCGCCCGACGGGCCGGTCCCATCCGGTCGACCGCCCCGCGCGTACCCGAAGACACCGCCGTCCCGGGCCTGTTCCTCCACTCCGGCCGCGCCCCGACGCGTACCCGAGGGGGAGCCGACCGCTCTCCACCGCCCCCGGGAGAGCCGACCGCCTCCGCGCACCCTCCGGCGGGAGCCGCCCGGCCCCGCGCTCTCCGGGAAAGCCGAGCCCCACTCGTTCCGACGAGAGCCCGAGCGTCTCGGCGGTACCCGGAGGAGCGGCCACCCCGCGCACCCCCGGCGGAAACCGCCCGCGTCCCCGTTCCCCGACGGAAACCGCCCGCGTCCCTGGCCCCTGACGGAAGCCGCCTGCGTCCCCGTTCCCCGGCGGAAGCCACCCGCGTCCCCGTTCCCCGGCGGAAGCCGCCTGCGTACCCGCTCCCCGGCGGAAGCCGACCGTCCCCCGCCCGTACCCGTCCCGCTACGCTCCCGGCGTGGACCCCACCGCCCCGCCCCGCGCCCACGGCCGCCCGGCCCGGACCCTGCCCGAGCGGCTCGCGGCCGTCGCGCACACGGCCGCCCACCGCTCCGGCGCCCCCTGCTCCTGCCCGAGCGGCCTGGTCGGGACGCTCGCCGACCGGGACGACGGCACCGTCGTACGTCACGGGGACCTGGTCGCCAAGGCGCACGCCCCCGGCACCGACCCCGGCGCGCACCGCGCCCGCCTCGCGCTGGCCGCCCACCCGGACGTCTCCGGCGTCCTCCTGCCGCCCCTGCCCGGCGGGTCCGGCGAGCTGGACGGGCGTCCCGTCAGCCTCTGGCCCTACGGACCGCCGGTCGATCCGGCGGACCCCGACGCCGCACCCTGGGAGGAGGCGGCGCGACTGCTCGCCCGGCTCCACCGCACGCCGCCGCCCGGCGGGGCGCCCCGGCTCCCGGAGTCCCGGGCCCCGCTCAAGGCGGCCCTCGCGGTCGCCCGGATGCGTACGACGGCCCCGGAGCATCCGGCCACCGCGACGGTTCTCGCCGCCTGGCACACGATCCCCGGCGTCCGGAGCGCCCACGGGGACGGTACGGCCCCCGGCTCTCGGGAAGTCCCCGGCATCCCGCCCACCCCGGGCGTCCCCCATGCCCCCGGCTCCCCGGAATCCCCCGGCATCCCGCACGATCCCGGCCCTTCGCACGATCCCGGCCCCCCGGAACCCCACGGCCCCCGCCTCCTCTGCCACGGCGACTTCCATCTCGGTCAACTGGTCCGTGACGTCCGGTCCGTGTCCGCCGGGCCCTGGCGGCTCATCGACGTGGACGACCTCGGTCTCGGCGACCCGGCCTGGGACCTCGCCCGCCCCGCCGCCTGGTTCGCCGCGGGCATCCTGCCGCCGGAGGTCTGGTCCCGGTTCCTCGGCGCCTACCAGGAGGCGGGCGGCCCCGCCACGGGCGCCGACCCCTGGGCCCGACTCGACCTGCCGGCCCGCGCCCTGACGGTCCAGACCGCCGCCCTGGCCCTCGCCAAGTCGACCGCGCGGGGCCGCCCGCTCGACGAGGTCGAGGACGTGATGATCGACACCTGCGCCCGTATCGCGGGATTCCGAACCGCTTCGCCCACCGGAGCGTCCGCATAGGGTGAAGCCACTATTCGAACGGCGTAGTCAGGGAGTTGACCCGACCATGCAGTGCCCCAAGTGTCACGCGGCCATGCACACGTACAACCGCAACGGCGTCCAGATAGAGCAGTGCAGCGGCTGCCGGGGGATCTTCCTGGACTACGGCGAGCTGGAGGCCCTGACCCGACTGGAGTCCCAGTGGGTCCAGCAGGCCCCGCCCGCACCTCCCGCCCCGCAGGCGTACCCGGCGCAGCCCGCCCCGGCGGCTCCCGCCTGGGGTGCTCCGCAGCACGGCGGCCACCACGGTGGTCACCACGGCGGCGGCCACTACCGGCAGCGCGGCTTCGGCCGGATGCTCTTCTCCTCCTGAGCCGTCCGAGCGGTTCCCCGGCGGAACGACGAAGCCCCCGGCCGCGAAGTGCGGCCGGGGGCTTCTCGATGGTGCGCGATACTGGGATTGAACCAGTGACCTCTTCCGTGTCAGGGAAGCGCTCTCCCGCTGAGCTAATCGCGCGGGATGCACGCGCACTGCCCGGAGGCGGTGCGTACTGCGTGCGCGATACTGGGATTGAACCAGTGACCTCTTCCGTGTCAGGGAAGCGCTCTCCCGCTGAGCTAATCGCGCGGGGGATCCGAAGACCCAGGACCCGAAGGTCCAGTGGACGATACTGGGATTGAACCAGTGACCTCTTCCGTGTCAGGGAAGCGCTCTCCCGCTGAGCTAATCGTCCTTGGAGGTGGAGACGGGATTTGAACCCGTGTAGACGGCTTTGCAGGCCGTTGCCTCGCCTCTCGGCCACTCCACCAGGAGTGAATACAGGGGTTCGGGAAGATCCCCCACATCGAGCGGACGACGAGATTCGAACTCGCGACCCTCACCTTGGCAAGGTGATGCTCTACCAACTGAGCCACGTCCGCTTGTCGTTTCCGTTTCGCTTGCGCGTCCCGGCGACGTGTTGAACTCTAGCGGATTCCTGGGCCAGCACAAAAACGCGTTTCCGCAGCGTGCTGACCTGCGGGCCGACGCGGGTGCCCGGCCGGGGCCCCCGGAGGGTCCGTACGGCGTTCACCCGGTGTGCACCAGCGGTGGCGGGGAGCCCCCGTCGTGCGCCCCCGGTACCGCTCCGGTGGCCGACCTAGACTCGACACGTGTACGACCTTGCTCCTCTGGCCCGCTTCGGCGGCCTCGTCGCGACCGACCTCCGGGACGTCACCCATGACCCCGAGGCCCTGGACTCCGTCGGCTTCTGGGCCGTCTGCGCGGACTTCGAAGGGCGCCTGACCTGCGCCCGCTTCGGGGACGTGCGGCCCGACCCCGTCCCGCCGCCCGTCCCGGGCGGCTGGCGCGGACCCGCCGCCGGTGACTGGACGTCCTCGCTCGACCGCGCCGCGTACACCGCGGGCGTCCGGCGCGTGCGCGAGCACATCGCGCGCGGCGAGGTCTACCAGGCGAACCTCTGCCGGGTGCTGACCGCGCCGCTGCCGCACCCCGACTCCGCCGACGTCGACGCCCTGACCTCGCTCCTCGCGCGCGGCAACCCCGCCCCGTACGCGGGAACGATCCGGCTGCCCGCCCACGGCGTGGAGATCGCCACCGCCTCCCCGGAGCTCTATCTGCGCAGGGCGGGGGCGCTCCTCTCCTCCGGGCCCATCAAGGGGACCGGCAGGACCGCCGACGACCTGCTGCCCAAGGACCACGCGGAGAACGTGATGATCGTCGACCTGGTCCGCAACGACCTGGGGCGCGTCAGCGAGACCGGCTCCGTCGCCGTTCCCGAACTCTGCGCCGTCGAGGAGCACCCGGGTCTGGTCCACCTCGTCTCCACGGTCAGCGGCAGGCTGCGCGAGGGCGCGGGCTGGCCGGAGCTGCTCGCCGCCACCTTCCCGCCCGGCTCCGTCACCGGCGCGCCCAAGTCGAGCGCGCTGCGGATCATCGAAGCCCTGGAGACCGCGCCGCGCGGGCCCTACTGCGGGGGGATCGGCTGGGTGGACGCCGACGCGGGCACCGGTGAGCTGGCCGTCGGCATACGGACCTTCTGGATCGACCGCCCGGAGGGCGTGCTGCGCTTCGGGACCGGCGCCGGGATCACCTGGGGCTCGGACCCCGAGCGCGAGTGGGAGGAGACCGAGCTCAAGGCGGCCCGGCTGGTCGCGATAGCGTCGGGCGTCCACGAGTCGGGCGCCCCTGGGGCGAGCGGAAAGGCCATTTCTCGATGAAACTCTGGGTCAACGGCGGACTGTACGACGAGGAGGCCGCCCGGGTCTCGGTGCTGGACCACGGGCTGACCGTCGGCGACGGCATCTTCGAGACGGTCAGGGCCGAACGGGGAGAAACGTTTGCTCTCACCCTTCACCTGGAGCGGCTCACCCGCTCCGCGCGTGGTCTGGGACTGCCCGACCCGGACCTCGACGAGGTCCGCCGGGCCTGCGCCGCCGTCCTGGAGGCCAACCCGATGCCGCTCGGCAGGCTTCGCATCACGTACACCGGCGGTCTCTCCCCGCTCGGCTCGGAGCGCGGTGACGCGGGTCCCGGTCTGGTCGTCGCCCTCGGGGAGACCGGCCGCCGCCCCGACTCCACCGCGGTGATCACCGTCCCCTGGACGCGCAACGAGCGCGGCGCCCTCACCGGCCTCAAGACCACCTCGTACGCCGAGAACGTGGTCGCCCTGGCCAGGGCGAAGGAACGGGGCGCGTCCGAGGCGCTCTTCGCCAACACGGTCGGACAGCTCTGCGAGGGCACCGGCTCCAACGTCTTCGTCGTGGTCGACGGGCGTCTCCTCACTCCGCCGGTCTCCTCGGGCTGTCTGCCGGGCATCACCCGCGCCCTCGCCGTCGAGTGGACGGGCGCGGTGGAGACCGATCTGCCGCTGGACGTCCTGGAGAGCGCCGAGGAGGTCTTCCTGACCTCGACCCTCCGTGACGTCCAGGCGGTCCACCGGATCGACGGGCGGGAGCTGTCCCCGGCGCCCGGTCCCGTCACCGCCAAGGCGATGCGGGTCTTCGACGAGCACGCGGCCCGGGACCGGGACCCCGCCTCGGGTAAAACCTGATGACGGACGGCCCCGGGGTGGGTAGAACACCTTTGATGACCACCACCCTGCGGCCGGCCGAGCCGCTTCAGCACAGGCCCGACGGCGGCCGTTCCCGCACCTACGACGTGTGTGTGAACAGTCGCCGCGTCGGCTCCGTCCATCTCTCCACCGACCCCGGCTTCGGCGCCGCCTCGGGTCTGATCGAACGCCTCGGGATCGACGAGCCGGACCGGGGGCGCGGCCGGGGGACCGTCGCCGCGCTGGCCTCCGAGGAGGTGCTGCGCGGCTGGGGCTGCGTGGAGGCGCAGATATCGGTGCCCGCCGACGCCGTGGCCGCGCTGCGGACGGCCCGCTCCCTGGGTTACACCGAGCGCAGCCGGAACATGGTCAAGGACCTGTCCGAGGAGCCGCCCGCCCTGCCGGAGGGCGTCGAGGTGCGGCCGATGACCGGCGAGGAGTACGCGGTCTGGGAGGCGCGGGCCAAGGAGGGCTTCGCGCGGAGCTGGATCGACCGGGGCGTACCCGAGGAGCAGGCCCGCGCCAAGGCGGAGTCCAGCCACCGCAAGTACCTTCCCGAGGGCCTGGCCACACCGGGCGTCGCGATCCACGTGGTCGTCCGGGACGGACGGTCCGCCGGATTCCTGTGGACCGGCCGGATCGAACTGGAGCCGGGCCACTGGGCCGCCTTCGTCTACGACATCGAGGTGGAGGCGGAGCACCGGGGCCTGGGCTACGGCCGGGCGCTGATGCTGCTGGCCGAGCGGGTCGCGCGGGAGGCCGGGGAGACCCGGCTCGGACTGCACGTCTTCACGGGCAACACCCCGGCGATCCGGCTCTACGAGTCGCTGGGCTTCCGTACGACCTACGTCAACAGCGCCAAGGAACTGCGGTAAGGGAGGGCCCCGGCGAGCCCCGGCGAGCCCCGGCGGGCCTCGGGGCGGCCGGGTGCGAGCCCCCTTCCCGGGGCCGCCGGGGGCGGGGCCGTCCTCCCGGAGCCGCTGCCCCGGGTCCGCCCGGCCGACGGGCCGCCGTCCCGCGCGGCCCGGCCGGGACCGTCGTCCGGCGGGGTGTCAGCCGTTCAGGAGGCGGTCGGCGATCTCCTCGATGCGCTCCCGCAGGCCGTCCTGGCTCTGGCCGCCGTCCAGACGCTCGCCGCCGATGATGTACGTCGGGGTGCCGGTGACCTTGATCGCCTTGCCCTCGGCCTCGTCGGCGTCGACGGTCAGGAGGTGCCGTCCGTCGATCAGGGCGGTGTCGAACTCCTCGGCGTCCAGGCCCAGTTCACCGGCGATCTCCAGGAGCACCGGCTCGCCCCGGTCGGCGAGGTCCCCGGTCCTGGCGAGCAGCGCCGTCACGTACGGCCAGCCCGCGCCCTGCGCCACGGCCTCCTCCGCCGCCTGCGCGGCGGCGTACGCGTGCTTGTGCTTCGCGAGCGGGAAGTGCCGCAGCTGTACGTCGAGCCGGTCGCCGTACTTCTCGCGGAGCACGCGGACGTCGTCGAGGGCCTGGAAGCAGTCGGGGCACTGGAGGTCGAACCACGCCTCCAGGACGACGGGGGAGGCGGATGCGGTGGTGATGTCACTCATGGGAGCAGTCTCCCTCACCAGGACCTGGGGAGGAGATCCGGAGGGGAGGACCCGGAGATCTCCCTGAGACCGGGCGCGGACCATGGCCCCGGAGGGTCCCGGCGGTGCACGATGGAAGGGACGTAATCACCCCTGACCTGGAGGACCGCATGATCGCCGAGACCATCTGCTCCGCGGCGGCCGCGGCGGGCCTGGGTATCGCCGCGATCTCGGCGTACCGGAAGCGTTTCCTGTCCGCCGCCCGGATGGCGGCCTATGCCCTGGTGCCGCTCGGCCTCGTGATGACGGGCGCGGTCCAGTGGATCGCGGACACGGCGTTCAGCCCGGTCGCCTGGGCGGGCTTCGGTGTGCTCGGCGCCGCGTGGCTGCTGTTCCTGTCCACCCGGGCCGTCGAGCGCCGCAGGGCCGTCCGCAAGGGGGGCGCCGACGGGAGCGGGACGAGAGCCGTGGCCCCCGCTGCGTCGACGCCCTCGCGTGCCGTGACGGCCAAGCCCCCGGCGGGCCAGAGCGCCGGAGAGGATTTCAGTGACATCGAGGCGATTCTGAAGAAGCACGGAATCTGATCACTTCTGGCGGTTCCGGTGTCCGTCCTGGATCCGTGATCCACGGGAAGGAGTGAACAGCCCCCGCGATGGGGCGTTTTCGGGGATTTCCCGCCCCTGGCGTGCGCGATCATCCCCCGAGATGCTGGATACCTCGCGGGAGACCGCCCCCGCCGCCACCGATGCCCCCGACGAAGAGCCGCGCGGCTGCCTGTTCGCGCTCTCCCAACCACCCCTCATGATCTTTCTCGGGGTGATCGGCTGTCTGCTGCTCGTGGCCTCCGTGCACGACCTCTTCCTACTGTGACGGGTCCGCTTCGTGCCCGACGGTCCGCTTCCTGCCGCGACCAACCCTCGTCGTGCCGTGGCCGGGCCCGACGCGCGGCCCGGGGCCGTTCGCCGTGGTCCGTGTGCTCCGTGCCGCTCGCGCGGCCCGTGGGGCGGGAGCGGTCCCCGTGGTGCGCCCCGTGGCGGGGTGGCGCACGGTGGGGCGGTGCGCGGGGGAGGTCAGCCCGCCGCTTCCTTGCGGCGGGCGCGGTAGGCGGCCACGTGCAGCCGGTTGCCGCAGGTGCGGCTGTCGCAGTAGCGGCGGGAGCGGTTGCGGGAGAGGTCGACGAAGGCCCGGCCGCAGTCCGGTGCCTCACAGCGCCGCAGCCGCTCCTGCTCGCCCGCCACGACGATGAACGCGAGGGCCATCCCGCAGTCCGCCGCGAGGTGGTCCGCCACCGAGGCGCCCGGCGCGAAGTAGTGCACGTGCCAGTCGTAGCCGTCGTGGTCCGTGAGCTGCGGTGTGGTGCCTGCGCCCGCCACCAGCTGGTTGATCAGCGGAGCCGCGATCCGGGCCTCGGGCGCGGAGAAGACCGCCGCGAACTTCCCGCGCACCTGGCGGACGGCCTCCAGATCGACGGGTCCGAGCCGTCCCACGTCGCTGACCTTGTGGGCGCTCAGGAAGGCGTACAGCCCCGGCAGGTCCGCGAGCTCGTCGGCGCGGTCGCCCTGGGACGCGGTGTTCATCAGATCGACGACGGTGTCGAGGGCGATCCGGGTGTCGTGGGGGATCAGCACGTTTCGCTCCCTGGCCGGCCACGGGCGGGCGCCCGCGGAATGGCGCTGACTTTAGCGTGACCGGGAAACGGGCAACGGCGCCCTCCACCGCGCCGGCTGCGCGGTGGAGAGCGCCGGTGTCGTGCCTGGGTTACTGCCCGCGCGGTGCCGTCGCCCCGAGTTCGGACGGCGCCGCGCGGCTCCCTGCCTGGCTCAGCTGTCGGCCAGGATGTGGGAGAGCTCCGTATCGAGATCGAAGTGCCGGTGCTCGGTGCCCGGTGGCACGGCGGCGTCGGTCCGCTTCAGGAACGACTCCAGAGCCCTCGCCGGGGCCTCGAGCAGGGCTTCTCCTTCGGGGGAACTCAGTGCGATGCAGACGACTCCCTGCCCGTGACTACGGGAGGGCCAGACTCGGACGTCGCCCGTGCCGGTGGGCCGGTGCAGCCCCTCGGCGAGAAGGTCGCGGGCGAAGACCCACTCGACCGTCTCCTCGGCTCCGGTGTGGAAGGTGGCGTGCACGGCATACGGATCGGCCGTGTCATACCGCAGGCCCGCGGGTACAGGCAGTGAGGACTCGCTCGACACAACGAGGCGCAGGTGCAGCTCGCAGCTGACCGTGGTGTTCATAAGCGCCAGGGCCTTTCGCTCAGTGTGCGCTCGGGGATTCGCACGTCGGCGAAATCGACATGCCACCTCTGGGGTCGTTGTAAACCCCTCTGTCGGTTTTGTGGTTGTTCAGGTCGCTCGTACGGAGGCGTGTGACCTGGGGTAATACCGCCATTCCGGCGAGGGGCCCTCGTCCGGTAAGTTGGGGTCATGAATGCGGAGAGTGACGAGCGCACCGGGGAGTCCGCAGACGGCCAGGAAGCCGAACTGGGATCCCGCGCACCGAAGTTCATCAAGTCCCGGCGGGGCCTCCACCTGAGCTGGCAGGTCGGCGTCTTCGTCGTCGGGCTCGCCGTGGTCGGCGCCGGGGTGCTCATGCTGGTGCTGCCGGGGCCGGGCTGGCTGGTCATCTTCGCCGGTATGGCGATCTGGGCGACCGAGTTCGTCTGGGCGCAGCTCGTGCTCCGCTGGACCAAGCGCAAGGTGACCGAGGCGGCACAGCGCGCTCTCGACCCCAAGGTCCGGCGCAGGAACATCATCCTGACCAGCGTCGGTCTGGTGATCATCGGTGTCCTGCTCGGCGTCTACCTCTGGAAGTTCGGCATCGTCATGCCGTGGAAGATCACCGAGTGACCTCGGGGCGGTACGGAAGCACCGCTGACATGCGGTAATGTTTGCGGTGCGCCGGGGCGATTAGCTCAGCGGGAGAGCACTTCGTTCACACCGAAGGGGTCACTGGTTCGATCCCAGTATCGCCCACCCGGACCGAAGGCCCGGAGACGGAACACCGTCTCCGGGCCTTCGGCGTTCCCCGCTCACCGCATCCGCGTCACCCGGTCCCGCAGCCTCCGCGCGTCCCGCAGCCGCTGCTCGTAGGTGGCGCCCACCGCGAGCAGCAGCAGCCCGGCCAGCGCGGGCGGCAGCCAGCGCGGCAGCGCGCCCACCGCCTGCACCACGTACGGTGCCAGCTGGTGCAGCCCGTCGAGGACGAGCACCGCCCCGCCGAGCACCAGCAGCGCCTGCAGCCGGAACCGCGCCCCGAGCAGGGTCACCACCAGGGCCGCGAGCCCCAGGAGCAGCGGGCGCGGCCAGCCCGGGTCCGACCAGGCCGCGGCGAGTCCCGGCAGCAGCGTCGCCGCGAGACCGGGGCCGTACGCCGTCCAGGACGAGACCGCCGGGTCGCGCCGCCGCCGCAGGAGGCCGACGATCAGCGCGGGCACGGTCACCGGCAGCGTGTACGCCTCCGGGGCCGTCACCCCCCACACCGCGAGCCGGACCCAGGAGGCCGCGAGGAAGAGCGCGGCGGCCGTCCACGAGGCGAAGCGCCGCCGCTCGGGGCGCAGCGCCGTCGCCGCCGCGATCAGCCCGCCGAGGGCCAGAGCCGCCGCGAGGAACGCGGGCCGGGACGCGGCGAGCCCGAGGGCCGCGAGCCCCACCGCGCCACCGGTGATCTCGACCGGCAGGGCCACCCGCCGGACCCTGGCGCCGACGAGCGCCGTCGCCGCCGGGACCGCCAGCAGGGCGAGCGCCGTCCAGTGCGGGGCGAACCCGGCGGCAGCCGCCACCGCGCAGACGAACCCGGTCGCCACCGCCACCGCGCCGCAGGCCGAGACGGTCCCACGCGCGTCCCCGGCGAACACCGCCACCCCCACGAGCAGCGCGAACACCAGGCCGAGCGCGGTGAAGGTGGCACCCCGGACGTCCAGCGCGAGCGCCAGCGCGCCCGTCGCGGACACCAGTCCGGCGGCGTACGCGGCCCACCCGAGGACCACGCCGGGCTCCGGCGGGGCGGCGGGCGTCCGGGGCCGTGAGGCCGTGGCGGTGGGACCGGTGGGGCCCGTGGGTTCCTTCCGCGCGGTGGCGGCGTCCGGTCGCCCGGCAGCGTCTCCCGTGGCCGTGGCCGTGGCCGTGGCCGTGGCCGTGGTCGCCGTCGTCGGGAAGCCGGAAGCCGTGCGGGAGTCCACGGCGTCGGCCGTGCTCCCCGCCGCCGTCTCCCCGGGGGTCGTCCGCGACGCCCGTGCGCCGGGGCGGCCGAGGCCGCGCGTCAGCGGGCCCGGCCGGACGGCGCAGACCAGGGCCGCCGCCGTCGTCAGGAGCTGAAGGGCGAGCGTCACCGCGTACGGCGGCTCCAGCACGACCGGCAGCGCGGTGAGGAGCGCCCAGGCGAGGACGAGGGCCCCACAGCGGGCCCAGAGCCGGGGGAGCGCCGTCAGGACCGCGAGGGCCGCCGCCAGGACCAGGGCGGCCGTCGCCGGGTACGACGGGAGGACCGAGCCCGTGTGCTCGCCCGACCAGACGGGCGTCCGCCGGACCAGCGGCCCCAGCGCGCCCGCCACGACCGGCGGCAGCGCCCAGACGAGCCCCAGCGCCGCCACGACGGCCCCCGCGCCCGCCAGACCCGCGCGCACCTCGTCCGGCAGCCGGACGCCGACGGCACCCGCCCACCACACCGCCGCCAGGAGCAGCCCGCACAGCACGTACCCCGGCACCGCCGATTCCGGGGCGAGCGCGGCCCGCAGCGGACCACCGAAGGCCGTCACCGCCGCCAGACCGGCGACAGCCGCCCCCGCCACCGCGAACGCAGGCCTCCGCCAGGCCGCGTACAGCACTCCGGCCGCACCCGTCAGAAGCAGTGCCGCGCCGCTCCACGGCGAGGTCAGCGACAGCCCGCCGCCCGCCAGGAGCGCCCAGCCGCCCAGCGCCGCCGCACCGGCCGAGGCCGTGATCCGCACCGCCACCGGGCGGGCCCACAGGACCACCGCGCCGTCCGCCGCGGCCGTGACCAGCGCCGCCCACGCGAAGGCCGTCGGCCCGCCGCCCGCCGCGAGGACCCCCAGGAGCAGCGGCAGCTGCCCGGCGACCACGGCCGCCGGAAGCGGTGTCCGCAGCCGGGAGAGCCCCGTACCGTACGCGGCCCACGCGCCCGCGAGGACCGCCGAGGCCACCGCCGCGTAACCGAGGCCGTCCGTGTCCGTCAGCGCCACCCGGTGCAGCGCGTACGCGTCGAGCACCGTCAGGGCGAGGCCCAGCGCCGCCACGGACTCGGCCGTCGAGACCAGGCCCCGGCGCAGCAGCGCCACCGGCGCCACCAGCGCCGCCGAGGTCACCACGGAGAGGACCGCGGCCCGGCCGCCGATCCCCATCGAGCCCCAGCTCACCAGGGTGAAGGCGACCGCGGCGATGGTCAGGAGCGTCCCGCCCAGCGTCAGCAGCACGTTCTGCGCGCCGCGCGGCGTCGAGTCCGCGACCGGCGTGCGCGCCCCGGTCGCCGCCGCCGCCACCGCGACCGGAGTGCGGAGGACCTGGAGGAGCCAGGCGCGGCGGGCCAGCAGCGTGGACCGGCGCGCGTCGAGATGGGCCAGCTCGCGGTCGACGAGCACCAGCTCGTCGGCGGGCGGCAGGGAAGTGTTCATGACCGGAGTGTGGCTCCCGCCACATCGGGCCGGGATGCGCTCCGGTACTCATCTTCCGGCCCCCGCCGACTGAGTACGTCCACACTGGAGGCATGGACCGGTACCGGTATCGCTTCCGCAGCGTCTGGCGGCTCGCCGCCCCGCCCGACGCCGTCCGGGCCGTCCTCGAACGCGCCGAGGAGTACCCCGCCTGGTGGCCGCAGGTCCGCGAGGTCGTCCCCGTCGACGACACCACCGCCGCCGCCCGCTTCCGCTCCCTGCTCCCGTACGACCTCTTCCTCACCGTCCGGGCCCTGCGCCGCGAGCCCCGGGTCCTGGAGGTCGCCCTCCACGGCGACCTGGAGGGCTGGGCCCGCTGGACCCTCACCCCGGACGGGACCGGCACCCGCGCCCTCTACGAGCAGGAGGCCGAGGTCCGCACCCCGCTCCTGAGGGCCCTCGCCGTCCCCGGGCGGCCCCTCTTCCGCGCCAACCACGCCTGGATGATGCGCCGCGGACGGAGGGGGCTCGCCGCCCGGCTGTCATCGGTTTGAAAGCGGGGCGCGGAGGCCTGTATGGTTCAACCCGTTCCCGGGCGATTAGCTCAGCGGGAGAGCACTTCGTTCACACCGAAGGGGTCACTGGTTCGATCCCAGTATCGCCCACCGGGAGAGGCCGGTCCGTCGAAAGACGGACCGGCCTCTGTCATGTGTCAGGCGGCCGTGTCCAGTTCCGGCCGCAGCGGCCACGCCGGGTCCACCGTCTCCGGCGTCCCCTGACGGGTGAACCAGGCCTGGAGCCCCCGCGCCTGCGCCGCGTGCCACACCGCCTGGAGGGTGTGCAGCTCCGCCGGGGTCAGCCGCTCCAGGCGCGACGAGAAGCGCCGCGCCACCGCCCGTACGACGTCCAGCGCCGCCGTGGCGTCCGCCGCCGCGTCGTGCGCCCCCGTCAACTCCACCTCGTAGTGCGCGCACAGGTCCGTCAGCGTCCTGCGGCCCTTGCGGTAGCGGTCCAGGTGCTTGTCCAGGACCCGGGGGTCCAGCACGCACAGCGGCCTCCCCGCCAGATAGGCGCCGAGCGTGGACGCCCGGTGCCTGCGCAGCTCCCGGTCGAGGATCGTCAGGTCGAACGGCGCGTTCATCACCACCACCGGCCGCCCCGCCGCCGACTGCTCGGTCAGCGCCCGCGCCAGCTCCTCCATCACCGGGGCGGGCCACCGCCCGTTCCGCTGGAGGTGGTCGTCCGTCAGACCGTGCACGGCCGTGGCCCCCTCGGGCACCGGTATGCCCGGATTGACCAGCCAGCGCGTCACCCTCGGCCGGGTCCCCGCCGCGTCCTGCACGACCAGGGCGGCCGACACGATCCGGTCGCCCTCGACGTCGATCCCGGTGGTCTCCGTGTCGAAAGCGGCCAGAGGCCCCTCGTACCACTGCATCGTCATCCCGAACTCCCTGCACACGTGCGGCAGATGGCCAACCCCCTGCCCCGGAACGGTGATACCCGGACCGTTTGCGCCGTACGCGGACCGGTCACAACAGAAGGGACGGGGAAGGAAAACGACATGGCGCTCGCCCAGCCCGAGCCGGGAGGGCTGCCGTCCCAGCGGCCCGCTCCGACGCGCGGCTCACTCGCCACCACAGCCTGCATGGAGACCCTCCAGGTGGGATACCTGCACGCCGTCGCCGCCGCGGCCGGCTGCTCGCTCTCCCAGCCCTTTCCGGACAACGGCGTCGACTGGCACGTGAGCCACAGCGCTCCCGGCCACACCGTCGACGACGAAGTGACCATCAAGGTGCAGCTCAAGTGCACCTACCAGCTGCCCCCGCGCACCCCCGGGACCGCCTCAGGGGCGTTCTCGTTCACCCTCGACAACGACCACCTGGTGAAACTCGCCAGGACCCCGGTGGCGGTGCACAAGATCCTGGTCGTGATGCTCGTCCCCAGAGCCCCCGAGGAATGGCTCAGCGCGGGCCACGACCGGCTCGACCTGCGCCACTGCTGCTACTGGACCAACCTGGCCGGACACCCGGTCACCGGACGGCGCCGGACCACCGTCCGCGTCCCCACGGCACGGATCTTCGACGACCGGGCGCTCTGCGAGATCATGACCCGGATCGGCGGGGGAGGGAGACCTTGATGCACCGGCCGACCGACGAACCAGGACCGGGCGACGACGGGTACGGGTACGGGCGCGGCCCCGTGCCCGTACCCCCGTCCCACCGGCCCCATCCGGCACCCGGCGACCCACCCGGCCCCTGGACCGGGGTCCCCGCCGCGCCCACAGGACCCTGGGCCGACGCCCAGGGCGTCCCCGACCCCGACCGGGTCGACCCCCGCGTCCTCGGCGCCCTCCTCGCCCGCCACGGCTGGCGGCGGCGCGGCGGGGCGCCCGGCCGCTACGGCCGCTGGACCCCGCCCGGCGACGGCCCCGGCACCAGCCTCCTGGTGCCGGAGAACCGCGCCTTCCCGGACTGCGACGACCTGCTCGGCGAGGCGCTCACCGCCCTCGCCCGCAGCGCCGCGCCCTCCGCCCGCGAGGTCCTCACCGGCCTCGCCGTGCCCAGCGACGAGATCCGCTGGTGGCGGGACGTGCCCCCGGGCCCCTCCGGTACGGTCCCCTGGACCGTGCAGGAACAGCTCAGGTCGGCCGCCCGCCAGCTCCTCCTGGCCGGGGCACTCGCCGTGCGCGGCCGGGCGGGCTACCACGGGGCACGGCACCGGCGCCCCGCCCAGGCGTCCCTGGAGACGGTCGTCGTGGGCGCCGCCCCCGGCGGGCGCGGCCTCACCGCGTACCTGCCGGTGGACCCCGGCCGTGCGGTAGCCGTACGGCTCCACCACGCGCTCCACGCGGCCCGCGAGGCCACCGACTACCAGCGCGCCACCGGAGGCATGGAGGCCTTCGACGCCGCCGTCGGCGCGGGCGTCAGCAGGGAGCTCACCGAGGCCCTCGTCGCCCTCGTCCGGGGCACCGAGGGCGCCCGTGTCGCGCTGGCCTGGGCGCCGTCGGCCGGGACGCCGGAGGGCTGCGCGGCCCGGCCCGAACCGGTCGAGTTCTCGCCCGGGGACCTGCCCGCGCTGCGCGAGGCGAGCGCCCGCTACCTCACGGACGAGCCCTCCGTCCCGGTCCGGCTCACCGGCGCCGTCGTACGGCTGCGCCGGTCCGGGCCGCGCGGCGAGGGCACCGCACGCCTCCGGGTGCTCGGCGGCGCGGAGGTCCCGCACGTCCGCGTCACCCTGGACGAGGAGGGCTACCGGACGGCCGGCCACGCCCATCTGCTCGGGCTCCCGATCCGGGTCGCCGGGCGGCTGGAGAGCAGGGGCGGCTTCCGTCGTCTCACCGACGCGTCCGGGGTCGTCCCCGTCCAGGTCGACGAGACGGAACGGGACCGGCTGATGAAGTCGCTCCAGGAGAACCTGGACTTCTTCGAGGAGGCCTGCGGTCCGGACGAGGACCTCCTCTGAGCCCGGGGGCGGGGCGGGGGGAGGGCCGGGCTCCGGGCCCGCGCCCCCGTACGTCCGGTGCGCGCGCCGAGGGGGCGCCGGGAGGACGGGCCCGGCGCCGTCCGCCATAACCGTTTCGCGGAGCGGGGGGACCCGTCGGTAGGATCGGCGGTGCGCGGCACCTCGTCTCTGTCGCGCATCGTCGGTGCCGGCACTTCGTGTCTGCCTGCGCCCCTAGGTATGGAGTACCCGTGTCTGAAGTCCGTGTGACCGTCCAGTCCGCCTCGGATCAGGAGGAGAGGACGGTGAGCGCGGGCACCACCGCCGGCGCCCTGTTCGCCGACGACCGCACCGTCGTCGCCGCCCGTGTCGGCGGCGAGCTGAAGGACCTTTCGTACGAGCTCGCCGACGGCGATGCCGTCGAGGGCGTCGAGATCTCCTCCCCGGACGGTCTCGACATCCTGCGCCACTCGACCGCCCACGTCATGGCCCAGGCCGTGCAGGAGCTCTTCCCCGAGGCCAAGCTGGGCATCGGCCCGCCGGTCAGGGACGGCTTCTACTACGACTTCGACGTCGAGAAGCCCTTCACCCCCGAGGACCTCAAGGTCATCGAGAAGAAGATGCAGGAGATCCAGAAGCGCGGCCAGCGCTTCGCCCGCCGCGTGGTGTCCGACGAGGACGCCCGCGCGGAGCTGGCGGACGAGCCGTACAAGCTGGAGCTCATCGGCATCAAGGGAGCCGCGTCGACCGACGACGGCGCGAACGTCGAGGTGGGCGGCGGCGAGCTGACCATCTACGACAACCTCGACGCCAAGACCGGCGAGCTGTGCTGGAAGGACCTGTGCCGGGGACCGCACCTGCCCACCACCCGGAACATCCCGGCGTTCAAGCTGATGCGGAACGCCGCCGCCTACTGGCGCGGCAGCGAGAAGAACCCGATGCTCCAGCGCATCTACGGCACCGCCTGGCCGTCGAAGGACGAGCTGAAGGCCCACCTCGAATTCCTCGCCGAGGCCGAGAAGCGCGACCACCGCAAGCTCGGCAACGAGCTGGACCTGTTCTCCGTCCCGGACGAGATCGGCTCCGGACTCGCGGTCTTCCACCCCAAGGGCGGCATCATCCGCCGGGTCATGGAGGACTACTCGCGCAGGCGGCACGAGGAGGAGGGCTACGAGTTCGTCTACACGCCGCACGCCACCAAGGGCAAGCTGTTCGAGAAGTCGGGCCACCTGGACTGGTACGCCGAGGGCATGTACCCCCCCATGCAGCTCGACGAGGGCGTGGACTACTACCTCAAGCCCATGAACTGCCCGATGCACAACCTGATCTTCGACGCGCGCGGCCGTTCGTACCGTGAGCTGCCGCTGCGGCTGTTCGAGTTCGGCACCGTGTACCGGTACGAGAAGTCCGGCGTCGTGCACGGTCTGACCCGCGCCCGCGGCTTCACCCAGGACGACGCGCACATCTACTGCACCCGCGAGCAGATGGCGGAGGAGCTGGACAGGACCCTCACCTTCGTCCTGAACCTGCTCCGCGACTACGGTCTGACCGACTTCTACCTGGAGCTGTCGACCAAGGACCCGGAGAAGTTCGTCGGCTCCGACGAGGCGTGGGAGGAGGCCACCGCCGTCCTCCAGCAGGTGGCCGAGAAGCAGGGCCTGCCGCTGACCCCCGACCCGGGCGGCGCCGCGTTCTACGGCCCGAAGATCTCCGTGCAGGCGCGGGACGCCATCGGCCGCACCTGGCAGATGTCGACCGTGCAGCTGGACTTCAACCTGCCGGAGCGCTTCGACCTGGAGTACACCTCGCCGGACGGCACCAAGCAGCGCCCGGTCATGATCCACCGTGCTCTGTTCGGTTCGATCGAGCGGTTCTTCGCGGTGCTCCTGGAGCACTACGCGGGCGCCATGCCGCCGTGGCTGGCCCCCGTGCAGGCGGTCGGCATCCCGATCGGCGACACCCACGTCGACTACCTCCAGGACTTCGCCGTCGAGGCGCGGAAGAAGGGCCTGCGGGTGGACGTGGACGCGTCCTCGGACCGGATGCAGAAGAAGATCCGCACCCACCAGAAGCAGAAGGTGCCGTTCATGATCATCGTCGGTGACGACGACATGGCGGCCGGCACCGTCTCCTTCCGGTACCGCGACGGCTCGCAGGAGAACGGCATCGCGCGCGACGAGGCCATCGCCAAGCTCCTCGACGTGGTGGAGCGCCGCGTCCAGGTGTGACCCCGTCCGTGTGAACGGATCAGGCCCCCGGGGGACTCCCCGGGGGCCTCTTCTCGTCCTCCCGGGCGAACGCCTGGATCAGCCACGAGGAGAAGGAACCCGTCACCGCGCCCAGCAGCGCCAGACCGCAGGCCATCACGCCGACCGCCGTCACCCTGCCCGTCGGGGTCACCGGCACCGCGTCCCCGTACCCCACGGTCGCGAGCGTGGCGCAGGTCCACCACACCGCGTCCCCGAAGGTGCGGATCGAGGCGCCGGGCGCGTCCACCTCGTAGTGGTAGACGGTGAGCGCCCCGGCGAAGCCCAGCAGGGCCGTGGAGAGACCGGCGTACACCATCACGCGCGCGTAGAGGCCGAGCCTCGGCTTCTCGCGGCGGCGCTGGACCCGGTCGTAGGCACTCACCATGCGCACCGGCCGCAGCAGCGGCAGGATCAGCACCACCGTGTCCAGGAGATGGGCGCGGACGAAATGGAGCGGACCGAGACCGCTGAGCCGGAGCCGTACCGCGTAGTCCACGCCGAACAGCGCCCAGGACGCGAGGGTGAGGGCGAGGCAGAGGTCGAGCCAGCCCTGCGGGAGCTGGTGGCGGGCGAGGACCCGGACCGCGTACCCCGCGAGATAGACCAGGGACGCCACGGCGAGCGGGGCTCCCATGCGGCGGTCCCAGCGCTCCTGACGGGGCGGTTTCGGTGGCCTGTCGCTCATCGGATCAGCATGGACGCTGCACGGATCTTCCGCCCCGGCGACACGTTCCGAACGGGCGACGCAATATGCTGCACGGCATGACGACTGAGCCGGAGCAGCAGATCGGAGTCGGGACGCCGGACGCGTTCCAGCGCCTGTGGACGCCTCACCGGATGGCGTACATCCAGGGCGAGAACAAGCCCACCGGACCGGGCGCCGAGGACGGCTGCCCGTTCTGTTCGATCCCGGCGAAGTCCGACGAGGACGGGCTGGTGATCGCGCGTGGCCGGAGCGTGTACGCGGTCCTCAACCTCTACCCGTACAACGGCGGGCACCTGATGGTCGTCCCCTACCGGCACGTCGCCGACTACACGGACCTGGACGTGGCGGAGACCGGCGAGCTGGCCGACTTCACCAAGCGGGCGATGGTCGCGCTGCGGGCGGCGTCCGGGGCGCACGGCTTCAACATCGGCATGAACCAGGGGGCCGTCGCGGGCGCCGGGATCGCCGCCCATCTGCACCAGCACCTGGTGCCGCGCTGGGGCGGGGACACCAACTTCATGCCGGTCGTCGGGCACACCAAGGTGCTGCCGCAACTCCTCGCGGACACCCGGAAGATGCTGGCAGACGCCTGGCCCGCCACCGTCTGAGACCCCGCACGGAACGCGTACGGCGAGAGGCCCCGGGCCCCTCGCCGTACGGTCGTGTCAGGGTCAGGGTCAGGCGTCGTAGACGTCGGCCTTCTTCGGGCCCGGCTCCTGGATGCCGCCGCTGAGGGCCAGCGAACGGCTGGTGAAGCGGTCCGTGTCCACACCGTGCTCGTCGAGCATCTTCAGCGTCGCGGAGTGGACCGCGCGCAGCACCGGTGTCGCCATGCGGATGGCGTCGTCGGCCATGAAGCGGTTCTTCCACAGCGGGCCCGCCCAGACGTGCCGCAGACCGAACGGCTCGGGCAGCACCATCTTGCCGCCGAGGAACTCCAGGACCGGCGGATACCAGGTCAGCGGGGCGCGCACCGCGAGGCGGACGATGTCGTCGGTGCCGAGCAGCGGCTGCTGGACCGTCCGCGTCTCCCAGAACCGGACGGCCTTGGAGACCTGCTTGGTCTTGGCCGCGGGCTTCGCGCTGAACAGGCCGTGCACCGGGCCGAGAGCGTGGCCGGTGACCTCGATCCTGAGCGTCTGGTGGAGCGAGGTCACGGTGACCATCATCGTCAGGACGAGGTTCCCGTCCCAGAGGGTGAACTGCACGCCGAGGTAGTGCCGGTTGCCCGCGCCGAACTGCTGGTCGTTGCAGATGCGCTGTATCTCGTGCGGCTTGACCTGGAAGTGCACGATGTTGTCGCTCTCGGGGCGGCTGACGGAATCGGCGCCCTCCCCGACGGCGGAGACGATCCAGTGCTTGACCGTCGGCTTGGGGAAACCGGTCTTCATGGCGCCCCGCTCGAGCAGCGCCAACTGGTCGTGGATCTTGCGCACCACGTCCCAGGCGCGGAAGGCGTGGATCTCCCGGCCGGCCTGCGGGACGAGCTCCTCCGCCAGGGTCCAGCTGCCCCAGCGGGTGCCGAGCCCGAGGATTCCCTTGGAACCCGCGTAGAAGGCGATGTTGGACTGCTGCTCCGCGGAGAGCTTCTCCAGATTCAGCCGCAGCTCCTCGGCCGACTTCTCGCCCGGGTCCGTGGGCACGGACTTGGGGATCTGGGGGCCCATGCCGCCGCCGCCGAGCAGGGCGGTCCAGCGCGCGCGCAGGTCGACCGCGGTCTGCTGGCAGACCCGGCGGGCGAGGAACCACCCGAGCACCGGGGCCACGATCATGGCCCGCAGATAGTTCGGCAGGACGCCGTCGAAGGGCAGCTTCAGCAGGACCAGCACGGACAGCAGCCCCGCCGCCCACAGGAGTACGGTGCCGATGGTGCTGGTGCGCTTCTTCGCGGACCCGGCGGCCATCCGGCGCAACTGGATGACCCCGAGCCAGAGCAGCAGACCGGGCAGGAAGAGCACACCGCAGACGAAGGTGATCAGGGTCAGCCGGACGTCCCGCTGCCTGCGCAGGTGGGTGGCGGCCAGACAGTGCTGCACGACCGGCTGCGGGTCGACGCCGAACGACTGGATCAGGGCGCCCCGGCCACCGCCGAGCATCCGCGTCTGGACCGCGCGGGAGAACGCCTCGCCGAGGTCGGGACCGAAGAGCTTCTCCCACTTCCCGGTCTTGACCGTGGTCTTGTAGAGCTCGTTGTCGGCGTCCTGGATCGTCTTGAGCGGGCTGTCCCGGTACGCGGCGGAGGCCAGCGCGTTCGTCGCGCCCGTGCCCCCGCCCGATCCGGTGAGCGGGACCTGAGCCCCGGGTCCGAAACCGTCCATCGCCACTGCCGCCCCCATCGCGCACGAGTACCTTGTGCGGGCTGTTCCCAACTGCCGCGCCCCGCACACCTTCTGAGCTGGGCACCACAGCGTAACCGGGGAGTGTCACGCGCGTCACCGCCTGTGGACGGCGCGGCCGGATGAGGTGCCCCCGACCTGCGGCGGACGGTCGTCCCATTCTTCCGGGCGGTCAATCGGGCGGAGCCTTACGGCCCTTGCCGGGCTTGTCGACCTCGCCGGGCATACGGCCCCGGCGCGCGGTTCTCCGGAACCCGGCCCCGGCTCCTGAATCCCGGCCCCCCCGGCCTGTGGCGCCCGCCCCCGGCCTGTGGTGCCCGACCCGCCCCGGCCTGTGGTGCCTGGCCCGTGGGCCCGACCGGCCGAATTCCGGCGGAGACGGCTCGGCCCTCCCGACCGGTCCGTGCCGACGGCCCGCCCCGCCGCCCCGACGGATCGCTCGGCACGGGCCCCGCGCACCCGTCCGGTACGCACGGGGGAGAGCCGCACGGGGCGGTGTCCGCGCCGCCCGGTCCCGCCGTGGTCGGAGACGAGCCCCGCGCCGTCACCCGAAGGCGTCCATCCGCCACACGGGCGCGTCCATCCGTCGTACGGCGCGGGGCCCTCGGAGGGACGCCGACGCGGCCGGGCGGGTGCCCGCCGGTGAGCCGGGGCGCGCGTGGCTACGATGGGTGAGCCGGTGGTCATAGGGGCCGCGCGGCCCACCGAACCTCGGGAAGGCCATGCTGAACAAGTACGCGCGTGCATTTTTTACGCGTGTCCTCACACCGTTCGCCGCGTTTCTGCTCCGCCGGGGCGTCAGCCCCGACGCGGTCACGCTCATCGGCACCGCGGGGGTGATGGCCGGCGCGCTGGTCTTCTTCCCCCGCGGGGAATTCTTCTGGGGAACCATCGTCATCACCCTCTTCGTCTTCTCCGACCTCGTCGACGGCAACATGGCCCGGCAGGCCGGCATCTCCAGCCGCTGGGGGGCCTTCCTCGACTCCACGCTCGACCGGGTCGCCGACGGCGCCATCTTCGGCGGCTTCGCCCTCTGGTACGCGGGCAAGGGCGACGACAACATGCTGTGCGCCGTGGCGATCTTCTGCCTCGCGAGCGGACAGGTCGTCTCGTACACCAAGGCCCGAGGCGAATCGATCGGTCTGCCCGTCGCCGTCAACGGTCTGATCGAGCGCGCCGAGCGCCTGGTGATCTCCCTGGTCGCCGCCGGGCTGGCGGGTCTCCACGCGTTCGGGGTGCCCGGCGTCGAGGTCCTCCTCCCGATCGCCCTGTGGATCGTCGCCGTCGGCAGCGCCGTGACCCTGGGACAGCGGGTCGTGACCGTCCGCAGGGAATCGGCCGAGGCGGACGCCGCCACGGCCCAGGGAGGCGGGGCGACCACATGAGCACCCTGAAGGACCGGCTCAGCGACGGCCTGTACGGCGCCGGCTGGGCCGTCGTCAAGAAACTGCCCGAGCCGGTGGCCGTGGGCCTCGGCCGCCGGATCGCGGACTTCACCTGGAAGCGGCGCGGCAAGAGCGTGCTGCGCCTGGAGGCCAACCTCGCGCGCGTGGTCCCCGACGCCTCGCCCGAGCGGCTCGCCGAGCTGTCCAAGGCGGGTATGCGCTCGTACATGCGGTACTGGATGGAATCCTTCCGGCTGCCGACCTGGAGCAAGGAACGCGTCGGGCGCGACGCCGACATCCAGGACAGCCACCATCTGCTGGAGGGACTCGCCGCCGGGCGCGGTGTCGTCCTCGCCCTGCCCCACCTGGCCAACTGGGACCTCGCCGGGGTGTGGGTGACCCGCTCCCTCGGCGTGCCGTTCACCACGGTCGCCGAGCGGCTCAAGCCGGAGAGCCTCTACGACCGCTTCGTCGCCTACCGCGAGTCCCTCGGCATGGAGGTCCTCCCGCACACCGGAGGCTCCGCCTTCGGCACGCTGGCCCGGCGGCTGCGGGCGGGCGGTCTGGTCTGCCTGGTCGCCGACCGCGACCTGTCCGCCTCCGGCACCGAGGTCAGCTTCTTCGGCGACACCGCGCGGATGCCCGCCGGACCCGCGATCCTCGCCCAGCAGACCGGCGCGCTGCTGCTCCCCGTGACCCTCTGGTACGACGGCCCGGACATGCTGAGGGGCCGTATCCATCCGCCCGTCGACGTCCCCGAGTCAGGTACCCGGGCCGAGAAGACGTCCGTCATGACACAGGCGCTGGCCGACGTCTTCGCCCAGGGCATCGCGGAGCACCCGGAGGACTGGCACATGCTGCAACGACTGTGGCTCTCGGACCTGGAGGAACGCCCGGAACCGGCCGCCGGTGCCGGGCGGGACGGGGA
This sequence comes from Streptomyces sp. NPDC059247, assembly GCF_042754005.1. Lineage (NCBI taxonomy): Bacteria > Bacillati > Actinomycetota > Actinomycetes > Kitasatosporales > Streptomycetaceae > Streptomyces > Streptomyces sp. NPDC059247. The sequence goes on along the minus strand of NZ_JBHYZW010000007.1, from coordinate 168,009 downwards.
GCGCGGCGCGTGAAGATCGGGATCGTCTGCCCGTACTCCTGGGACGTGCCCGGCGGCGTCCAGTTCCACATCCGCGACCTCGCCGAGCACCTGATCCGGCTCGGCCACCAGGTCTCCGTCCTCGCGCCCGCCGACGAGGAGACGCCGCTGCCGCCGTACGTGGTCTCGGCGGGCCGCGCCGTGCCCGTGCCGTACAACGGCTCCGTGGCCCGGCTCAACTTCGGCTTCCTCTCGGCCGCCCGGGTGCGCCGCTGGCTGCATGACGGCACCTTCGACGTGGTCCACATCCACGAGCCGACCTCGCCCTCGCTGGGCCTGCTCACCTGCTGGGCGGCGCGGGGGCCGATCGTGGCGACCTTCCACACGTCGAACCCGCGCTCCCGGGCCATGATCGCCGCCTATCCGATCCTCCAGCCCGCGCTGGAGAAGATCAGCGCCCGGATCGCGGTGAGCGAGTACGCGCGCCGCACGCTCGTCGAACACCTCGGCGGCGACGCCGTCGTCATCCCCAACGGGGTCGACGTCGAATTCTTCGCCCGCGCCGAGCCGAAGAAGGAGTGGCAGGGCGAGACCCTCGGCTTCATCGGCCGGATCGACGAACCGCGCAAGGGCCTGCCCGTCCTCATGCGCGCCCTGCCCCGGATCCTCACCGAACGGCCCGGCGCGCGGCTCCTCGTCGCCGGGCGGGGCGACGAGGAGGAGGCGGTGGCCTCGCTGCCCCGCGAGATGCGCTCGCGGGTGGAGTTCCTCGGCATGGTCAGCGACGAGGACAAGGCGCGGCTGCTGCGCAGCGTCGACGTGTACGTGGCGCCCAACACCGGCGGGGAGAGCTTCGGCATCATCCTCGTCGAGGCGCTCTCGGCGGGCGCCCCGGTGCTCGCCTCCGACCTCGACGCCTTCGCCCAGGTCCTCGACCAGGGCGCGGCGGGCGAACTGTTCGCCAACGAGGACGCGGACGCGCTCGCGGAGGCGGCGGTCCGGCTCCTGGACGACGCGGACCGGCGGGCGGAACTGAGCGCCCGGGGCTCGGCCCACGTCCGCCGCTTCGACTGGTCCACGGTCGGCGCGGACATCCTCGCGGTGTACGAGACGGTCACGGACGGCGCGGCGGCGGTCGACACGGACGAACGAGCGGGCGGCCTCCGGGCGAGGCTGGGACTGTAGGACCTGCCCGATTGCCCGACCGGGCCGGGGCGGGGCGGGGTGCCGGGGCTGTCCCCTGGCGGGCCCGCCCGCCCGCGTCGGGGTCCGCCGGTGCTTCCGGTACGGGTCCCGTCCGGCCAGGCGGGACCCTTACCGGAAGGCGGTACTCCCCGGCGCGCCCGAAGGAAGGCCGGACCTCCGTCCCCGTCCCGGCAGGGCCCGCGCCCGGCCGCACCGAAGGGCGCCAGTCGCCCGTCCTCGGCCGCAGAGACCGCCCGCCCGACGGTCCTCGCGGGGCGGGCGTACGACACGGCGGGGGAGCCCGGCACCCCCACCGGCGCTCGGGCGGCGCGCGGAGCGGGCGGCGGGTCGGTCGGCCGACCGGTCCGTGTCCTGTTCGCCCATGACCACGACCTTTGGGAAGGTGCGTCGCTCCTGCCCGGGTAGCCTGTGCGCCCGTGACCCAAACCCTGATCTGGACCGTCGTCGCGCTGATCCTCATCGGCGTCTACCTCAGTTGGACCGCCGGACGGCTCGACCGGCTGCACACGCGCATCGACGCCGCCCGCGCGGCCCTGGACGCCCAACTGCTGCGCCGCGCCTCGGTCACCCAGGAGCTCGCCACCTCCGGCGTCCTCGACCCGGCCGCCTCGATCGTGCTCTACGAGGCGGCGCACGCAGCCCGGCAGGCCGAGGAGGAGCAGCGGGAGGTGGCCGAGAGCGAACTGAGCCAGGCCCTGCGGGTGGTGTTCGGCGAGCCCGAGCAGGTCGAGCTGGTGCGGGAGGCTCCCGGCGGCGAGGAGGCCGCGGGGGAACTGGCCGCCGCCGTCCGCCGGGTGCCGATGGCCCGCCGCTTCCACAACGACGCCGTACGGGCCGCCCGCGCGCTGCGCCGCCACCGCAAGGTCCGCTGGTTCCGGCTCGCCGGACACGCGTCCTTCCCGCTCGCCTTCGAAATGGACGACGAACCGCCGGTCGCCCTTGCTGATCGTCCGGCCTGACGTCCACGGCCTGGGAAAATGATCCACCCGGTCCACATTGGCCCTTGAAGTGGACCCCTCGCGGACGGTTTCCTCGACCTAGTCGTCAACCCCCGTTGTCACGAGTGAGGTATCCGTGTCCACCACGCCTTCCCCCTCCCCCCAGTCCCCCGAGACCGGCACCGCCCGAGTGAAGCGCGGCATGGCCGAGCAGCTCAAGGGCGGCGTGATCATGGACGTGGTCAACGCCGAGCAGGCGAAGATCGCCGAGGACGCCGGGGCCGTGGCCGTCATGGCGCTGGAGCGGGTCCCCGCGGACATCCGCAAGGACGGCGGCGTGGCCCGCATGTCCGACCCGAACATGATCGAAGAGATCATCGAGGCCGTCTCGATCCCGGTCATGGCCAAGTCCCGCATCGGCCACTTCGTCGAGGCCCAGGTCCTCCAGTCCCTCGGCGTCGACTACATCGACGAGTCCGAGGTCCTCACCCCGGCCGACGAGGTCAACCACTCCGACAAGTGGGCCTTCACGACCCCCTTCGTCTGTGGCGCCACCAACCTGGGCGAGGCCCTGCGCCGCATCGCCGAGGGCGCGGCCATGATCCGCTCCAAGGGCGAGGCCGGCACCGGCAACGTCGTCGAGGCCGTCCGTCACCTGCGCCAGATCAAGAACGAGATCGCCAGGCTGCGCGGCTACGACAACAACGAGCTGTTCGCCGCCGCCAAGGAGCTGCGCGCCCCGTACGAGCTGGTCAAGGAGGTCGCCGAGCTCGGCAAGCTGCCGGTCGTGCTGTTCTCCGCCGGTGGCGTCGCCACCCCCGCCGACGCCGCCCTGATGCGTCAGCTCGGCGCCGAGGGCGTCTTCGTCGGTTCCGGCATCTTCAAGTCCGGCGACCCGGCCAAGCGCGCCGCCGCCATCGTGAAGGCCACCACCTTCTACGACGACCCGAAGATCATCGCGGACGCCTCCCGCGACCTGGGCGAGGCCATGGTCGGCATCAACTGCGACACCCTGCCCGAGTCCGAGCGCTACGCCAACCGCGGCTGGTAGTCCTCGATGACCACTCCTGTGATCGGGGTCCTGGCACTCCAGGGCGACGTACGGGAGCACCTGATCGCCCTGGCCGCGGCGGACGCCGTGGCCAGGCCGGTGCGGCGCCCCGAAGAGCTCGCCGAGGTCGACGGCCTCGTCATCCCCGGTGGTGAGTCCACCACCATCTCCAAGCTGGCCGCGCTCTTCGGCATGGCGGAGCCGCTGCGCGAGCGCATCGCCGCGGGCCTGCCGGTCTACGGCACCTGCGCCGGACTCATCATGCTCGCCGACAAGATCCTCGACCCCCGCTCGGGCCAGGAGACCTTCGGCGGCATCGACATGATCGTCCGCCGCAACGCCTTCGGGCGTCAGAACGAGTCCTTCGAGGCGGGCGTCACCGTCACCGGCATCGAGGGCCCCGTCGAGGGCGTCTTCATCCGGGCCCCCTGGGTGGAGTCCGTCGGCGCCGACGTCGAGGTCCTCGCCGAACACGGCGGCCACATCGTCGCCGTACGGCAGGGGCGGGTGCTCGCCACCTCGTTCCACCCCGAGCTGACCGGGGACCACCGGGTCCACGCCCTGTTCGTCGACATGGTGCGCGCGGCACGGTGACCCGGTCCCGGTAGGATCTCTGGGGTTCGTTCAGAAATGGGTTACGCGAAGGAGACAGGCAGATGTCCGGCCACTCTAAATGGGCTACGACGAAGCACAAGAAGGCCGTGATCGATGCCAAGCGCGGCAAGCTCTTCGCGAAGCTGATCAAGAACATCGAGGTCGCGGCCCGTACCGGCGGTGCCGACCCCGAGGGCAACCCGACGCTCTTCGACGCCATCCAGAAGGCGAAGAAGAGTTCGGTCCCCAACAAGAACATCGACTCCGCCGTCAAGCGCGGCGGCGGTCTCGAGGCCGGTGGCGTCGACTACGCCACGATCATGTACGAGGGCTACGGCCCGAACGGCGTCGCGGTGCTCATCGAGTGCCTCACCGACAACCGCAACCGCGCCGCGTCCGACGTGCGCGTGGTCATGACCCGCAACGGCGGCTCCATGGCCGACCCGGGCTCCGTCTCGTACCTGTTCAACCGCAAGGGCGTCGTCGTGCTCCCCAAGGGCGAGCTGAGCGAGGACGACGTCCTCGGCGCGGTCCTCGAAGCGGGCGCCGAGGAGGTCAACGACCTCGGCGAGAGCTTCGAGGTCATCAGCGAGGCCACCGACCTGGTCGCGGTCCGCACCGCGCTCCAGGAGGCCGGCATCGACTACGACTCGGCCGACTCCAGCTTCGTCCCGACCATGCAGGTCGAGCTCGACGAAGAGGGCGCGCGCAAGATGTTCAAGCTGATCGACGCGCTGGAGGACAGCGACGACGTGCAGAACGTCTTCGCCAACTTCGACGTCAGCGACGAGGTCATGGCCAAGGTCGACGTCTGATCACGCCGTTCCGCAGCGGGGGGGGGGGGGGGGGCCCCCCCCCCCCCCCCGCGGCGGTGTGTGGGGGCCCCGAGCCGGTAAAAAACAAAGATTGGT
>NZ_JBHYZW010000007.1:15417-163320 GCF_042754005.1 Streptomyces sp. NPDC059247 | reverse complement strand
TTCCGCCTCCGGCGCGTTTCTCGCCCCGTCTCATATCTCCATCCCGGGGGGGCCCCCCGGGGGGGGGGGGGCCCCCCCCCCCCCCCCCCCCGCTGCGTTGTCGGTGGCAGCCGATAGCCTGCACAAACAGATGAGCGAAGAAAGGGGGACGACGTGCGCGTCCTCGGGGTGGACCCCGGGCTGACCCGGTGCGGCGTCGGCGTCGTCGAGGGCGTCGCCGGACGTCCCCTGACCATGCTCGGCGTGGGAGTGGTCCGCACGCCCCCCGGCGACGACATCGGCCCCCGGCTCGTCGCCGTCGAGCGCGGCATAGAGGAGTGGCTCGACCGCTTCTCGCCCGAACTCGTCGCCATGGAGCGGGTGTTCAGCCAGCACAACGTGCGTACGGTGATGGGCACGGCCCAGGCGAGCGCCGTCGCCATGCTCTGCGCCTCGCGCCGGGGCATCCCCGTCGCGCTGCACACCCCCAGCGAGGTCAAGGCCGCCGTCACCGGCAGCGGACGCGCCGACAAGGACCAGGTCGGAGCCATGGTGACCCGGCTGCTCCGGCTCTCCGCGCCCCCGAAGCCCGCCGACGCCGCCGACGCCCTCGCCCTCGCCATCTGCCACATCTGGCGCGCCCCCGCCCAGAACCGCCTCCAGCAGGCCGTCGCCCGCAGCCGCCTCCAGCAGACGGCCGCACCACAGCCCTCCGCCGTGAAAGGCCGAACCCGATGATCGCCTTCGTCAGCGGCCAGGTCGCCGCCCTCGCCCCCACCACCGCCGTGATCCAGGTCGGCGGTGTGGGGATGGCCGTGCAGTGCACCCCGGCCACCCTCGCCCGGCTGCGGATCGGCGAGGACGCCCGGCTCGCCACCTCCCTCGTCGTCCGTGAGGACTCCCTCACCCTGTACGGCTTCGCCGACGACGACGAGCGGCAGGTCTTCGAACTGCTCCAGACCGCCAGCGGCGTCGGCCCCCGCCTCGCCCAGGCCATGCTCGGGACGCACAGCCCCGACACCCTGCGCCTCGCCGTCTCCACCGGCGACGAGAAGACCCTCACCGCCGTCCCCGGCATCGGCAAGAGGGGCGCCCAGAAACTCCTCCTCGAACTGAAGGACAAGCTCGGCGCCCCCCTCGGCGGCAGCCTGGTCGGCGCCCAGCGCGCCGCCGCCACCAGACCCGCGCCCTGGACCGAGCAGCTCTCCGCCGCCCTCATCGGCCTGGGCTACGCCGGCCGCGAGGCCGACGAGGCCGTGAGCGCCGTCACGCCGCAGGCCGAGGCCGCCCTCGCCGAGACCGGCACCGCGCCCGTGCCGCAGCTGCTGCGCGCCGCCCTGCAGACCCTCAACCGGACCCGCTGAGCCACCCCGGCCCACCGGGCCGTACGAACGAGAAGGCATCCACCGTGAACTGGGACGACGACACCGCAGCCGAGGCCCCCGAGGACGGGGCACGGCTCGTCGGAGCCGCCGCCGAGGGCGACGACCAGGCCGTCGAGGCGGCCCTGCGCCCCAAGGACCTCAGCGAGTTCGTCGGCCAGGAGAAGGTCCGCCAGCAGCTCGACCTGGTCCTCAGGGCCGCCCGCCAGCGCGGTGCCACCGCCGACCACGTCCTGCTCTCCGGCGCCCCGGGCCTCGGCAAGACCACCCTCTCGATGATCATCGCCGCCGAGATGGGCGCCCCGATCCGCATCACCTCCGGCCCCGCCATCCAGCACGCCGGGGACCTCGCCGCGATCCTCTCCTCCCTCCAGGAGGGCGAGATCCTCTTCCTCGACGAGATCCACCGCATGTCCCGGCCCGCCGAGGAGATGCTCTACATGGCGATGGAGGACTTCCGGGTCGACGTCATCGTCGGCAAGGGCCCCGGCGCCACCGCCATCCCGCTGGAACTGCCGCCGTTCACCCTGGTCGGCGCCACCACCCGGGCCGGACTCCTGCCGCCCCCGCTGCGCGACCGCTTCGGCTTCACCGGCCACATGGAGTTCTACGACCCCCGGGAGCTCCGGCGGGTCGTCCACCGCTCCGCGGGCCTCCTCGACGTCGAGATCGACCCCGCGGGCGCCGCCGAGATCGCCGGCCGCTCCCGGGGCACCCCCCGCATCGCCAACCGCCTCCTGCGCCGGGTCCGCGACTACGCCCAGGTCAAGGCGGACGGCGTCATCACCCGGGAGATCTCCGAGGCCGCCCTCCGCGTCTACGAGGTCGACGCACGCGGCCTCGACCGGCTCGACCGGGCCGTCCTGGAGGCACTGCTCAAGCTCTTCGGCGGCGGCCCCGTCGGCCTCTCGACCCTCGCCGTCGCCGTGGGGGAGGAGCGCGAGACCGTCGAGGAGGTCGCCGAACCCTTCCTCGTACGGGAGGGTCTGCTGGCCCGTACGCCCCGTGGCCGGGTCGCCACTCCGGCGGCCTGGGCCCACCTCGGACTCGTTCCGCCGCAGGCAGCGGGCCCGGCGGTGCCAGGAAGCGGACAACAGGGGCTCTTCGGGGCGTGACGGTGCGGACACTCGCCCGCGCAGGAACCGGGGTGCGATGCTGGACGTTGTTCCATCGATGCGGACTCGCCTAGACTCCGCCGATGCCGCCCTTTCCGGTCGGCGCGCCCACCCCCGAAGATCAGGCCGCGGTTCTCCGCGACCATGCGAAGGAAACCCGTCCCGTGAACATCGTGACCCTCCTCCCCTTCATCGTCCTCATCGGGGCCATGTTCCTGATGACCCGCTCCGCCAAGAAGAAGCAGCAGGCGGCGGCGAAGATGCGTGACGACATGCAGCCCGGTACCGGCGTGCGGACGATCGGGGGGATGTACGCCACGGTCAAGGAGATCGGCGACGAGACCGTCCTCCTGGAGGTCGCCCCCGGCGTGCACGCGGTCTACGCCAAGAACTCCATCGGCGCGGTCCTCGACGACTCCGAGTACAACCGGATCGTCCACGGCGACGAGGAAGAGGACGAGGCGTCGGACACCGACACGGTCGTCCCGGACGACGCCTCCTCGCTGACCGAGGCCGCCGACGCCACGGAGACCGAGGACGCGGCGCCGAAGGCCGACCTGACGAAGAAGGCGGACGCGGCCGAGGCCGCGACCGAGGGGCAGAAGGACGGCAAGACCGACGGCGAGACCGACGCGAAGTAGTCGCGGCCGGGGACACCGCACCCGCCCACCGGGCGCGCGCGGTGTCCCCGGAACGGTTCCACGTCTGCGGGGGATGGTCCCCACACACACTTCGTGGCCGTCCCGCGCACACCCGGCGCGGGACGGTTGGACAGGGAGATACGACAGGTGGCAGCACCGAAGAAGGGCCGAAGGCCGGCGGGGGGACAGAGCCGGCCGGGCCGCGCCCTGGCACTCATCCTGATCGCCATGGTCGCGCTCACCGGCGGGATGTTCTGGTCGGGGCACACCACCCCGCGCCTGGGCATCGACCTCGCCGGTGGCACGTCGATCACGCTCAAGGCCAAGGCCGAGCCGGGCCAGGAGTCGGCGGTCAACGAGACCAACATGAACACCGCGGTCGACATCATCGAGCGCCGTGTCAACGGTCTGGGTGTCTCCGAGGCAGAGGTCCAGACCCAGGGCCGCGAGAACATCATCGTCAACATCCCTCGCGGGACGAACGAGAAGCAGGCCCGTGAGCAGGTCGGCACCACCGCCCAGCTCTACTTCCGGCCCGTTCTCGCGGTGACGAACGGCGCGCCCGTGCCCGCGCCGACCGCCGACTCCACCGGCTCCCCCTCGGCCAAGCCGACGCCGACCGCCTCCGGCGCGACCGTCGGCGGGAAGACGCCGTCGCCCGGCGCCACCCAGGGCCGCGCGCTCACCGAGGCCCTCAAGGCCCCGAGCCCCACCGCCACGGCCACGGCCACCGCCTCCGCGACGCCGAAGGCCACGGGCACCCCCACGGAGGCCCCGAAGCCCGACGCGGCCACCGCGGCGCTCCAGAAGAAGTTCACCGAGCTGAACTGCCTCGACCCCAAGCAGCGGACCTCCGCGGGCCAGGGCGTCAAGCCCGCCGAGCCCACCGTCGCCTGCGGTGAGGACGGCCCCGGCGTCTGGTCGAAGTACATCCTCGGCCCGGCCGAGGTCGAGGGCCGTGACGTCGACGACGCCAAGGGCGTCTTCGACCAGCAGCGCGGCATGTGGATCGTCACCATGGACTTCACGGGCTCCGGCTCGAAGAAGTTCCAGTCGATCACCGGCAAGCTGTCGACCCAGACCGACCCGCAGAACCGCTTCGCGATCGTCCTCGACGGCGAGGTCGTCTCGGCCCCCTCGGTGCGCCAGACCCTCAGCGCCAGCGCCGAGATCTCCGGCAGCTTCAACCAGCAGTCCGCCCAGGACCTCGGCAACATCCTGTCCTACGGCGCCCTGCCGCTGTCCTTCCAGACCCAGAGCGTCGACACCGTCACCGCCGCGCTCGGCGGCGACCAGCTGGAGGCCGGTCTGATCGCCGGCGCCATCGGCCTCGGTCTCGTGATCATCTACCTGGTGGCCTACTACCGCGGCCTGTCGATGATCGCCATCCTCAGCCTCGGCGTCTCCGCGCTGCTCACCTACGTGATCATGGCCCTGCTCGGCCCGGCCATCGGCTTCGCGCTGAACCTGCCGGCCGTCTGCGGCGCCATCGTCGCCATCGGCATCACCGCGGACTCGTTCATCGTGTACTTCGAACGCATCCGCGACGAACTCCGCGAGGGCCGTACGCTCCGCCCGGCCGTCGAGCGCGCCTGGCCGCGCGCCCGCCGCACCATCCTGGTCTCCGACTTCGTGTCGTTCCTGGCCGCGGCCGTGCTCTTCGTCGTCACCGTCGGCAAGGTCCAGGGCTTCGCGTTCACGCTCGGCCTGACCACCCTGCTCGACGTCGTCGTGGTGTTCTTCTTCACCAAGCCGGTCATGACGCTCCTCGCGCGGACCAAGTTCTTCGGCAACGGCCACGCCTGGTCCGGCCTGGACCCGAAGCGCCTGGGCGCCCAGCCGCCGCTGCGCCGTACCCGCCGTGCCACCGCCTCTGGCCCTGTCGACCCGAAGGAGGCGTGAGATGTCGAAGCTCGGAGATCTCGGTGCCCGGCTCCACCGCGGTGAAATCGGATACGACTTCATCGGCAACCGCAAGATCTGGTATGGCCTGTCCATCCTGATCACGATCACCGCCATCGCCGCCCTGGCCGTCCGCGGCGTCAACATGGGCATCGAGTTCCAGGGCGGCGCCGTCTTCACCACCCCGAAGTCGAACGTCAGCGTCACCCAGGCCCAGGAGTACGCGGAAGAGGCCTCCGGCCACGACGCGATCGTCCAGCAGCTCGGCAACGGCTCCCTGCGCATCCAGGTCGGCGGCCTCGACACCGCGCAGTCCGACCAGGTCCGCACGGAGCTGGCCAAGGACCTCGCCGTCCCCGAGGACAAGATCGCCGCCGAGCTGGTCGGTCCCAGCTGGGGAGAGCAGATCGCCAACAAGGCCTGGACCGGCCTGGCGGTCTTCATGATCCTCGTGGTGATCTACCTGGCCATCGCCTTCGAGTGGAGAATGGCGGTCGCGGCGCTCATCGCCCTGATCCACGACCTCACCATCACGGTCGGCATCTACTCGCTGGTCGGCTTCGAGGTCACCGTCGGTACGGTCATCGGTCTGCTGACGATCCTCGGATATTCGCTGTACGACACCGTGGTCGTCTTCGACTCCCTCAAGGAGTCGACGAAGGACGTCACCAAGCAGACCCGCTTCACCTACAGCGAGCTGGCCAACCGCTCGATCAACGGCACCCTGGTCCGTTCGATCAACACCACCGTCGTCGCGCTGCTGCCGGTCGCGGGCCTGCTCTTCATCGGTGGCGGTGTCCTCGGCGCGGGAATGCTCAACGACATCTCGCTGTCGCTGTTCGTCGGCCTCGCCGCCGGCGCGTACTCGTCGATCTTCATCGCCACCCCGCTCGTCGCGGACCTCAAGGAACGCGACCCGGCGATCAAGGCGATGAAGAAGCGCGTCCTCGCCAAGCGGGCCGCAGCCGCCGCCAAGGGCGAGTCCCTCGACGACGGCGACGAGCTGTCCGAGGCCGCCGTGGTCGGCTCGCAGGCCGGCCGCCGGGGCCGCGCCCAGGAGCACCGAGGATGACCGCCGAGGCCCCGGACGTCACCGGGCTCCTGCTCAGCCGCATCCGTGACGTCCCCGACTACCCGAAGCCGGGCGTGCTGTTCAAGGACATCACCCCGCTGCTCGCGGACCCGGAGGCGTTCACCGCCCTCACCGACGCCCTCGCCGCCCTGTGCTCCGCGCACGGCGCGACGAAGATCGTCGGCCTGGAGGCGCGCGGCTTCATCCTGGCCGCCCCGGTGGCCGTCCGCGCGGGCCTGGGCTTCATCCCGGTCCGCAAGGCCGGAAAGCTCCCCGGGGCGACGCTCCGCCAGGCGTACGAGCTGGAGTACGGCACCGCCGAGATCGAGGTGCACGCCGAGGACCTGGCCGCGGGCGACCGCGTGATGGTCATCGACGACGTCCTCGCCACCGGAGGGACGGCCGAGGCCTCGCTGGAGCTCATCCGGCGCGCGGGCGCCGAGGTCGCGGGCGTCGCGGTCCTCATGGAGCTCGGCTTCCTGCCGGGCCGCGCCCGGCTGGAGCCCGCCCTGAAGGGGGCGCCGCTCACCGCGCTGATCACCGTCTGACGCCGGGCCCAGGCCCGTGACGGGGGCGCTCCGGGGAATTCCCGGGGCGCCCCCCTCGTTTTCCGGAGTGCGCCGGTCCGGTACTCCGGGAGCGGAAGCGACGCGCGAGCGGGCACGTCCGCGCCCCGGGCGCGTGAGCAGCGCGCCCCCCGGCTCGATACCATGGGATCTCCGGGCCTGACCGGGGGACCCGGAACCGCACGAGGAGCGCTCTTGCCAGACGAGGCCCAGTCACTCTCCGCCGCGCAGCCCGACCCGAAGGCCGACCAGGCAGCGCAGGGGACGGGCACGCCCCAGAACAAGCCGGCGGAGACCGGGCCCACGCCTGCCGCACCGGCCCCCGGGACCCCGGCGCCCGCGCCCGTACGGCCCGCTCCGGCCGCGCCCGGCCGCTCCGGCGGCTCGTCCAACCGCGTCCGCGCCCGTCTCGCCCGGCTGGGCGTCCAGCGCTCCTCCCCGTACAACCCGGTCCTCGAACCGCTGCTGCGGATCGTCCGGTCCAACGACCCGAAGATCGAGACGGCCACGCTCCGCCAGGTCGAGCGGGCCTACCAGGTCGCCGAGCGCTGGCACCGGGGCCAGAAGCGCAAGAGCGGCGACCCGTACATCACGCACCCGCTCGCCGTCACCACCATCCTCGCCGAGCTGGGGATGGACCCGGCGACCCTGATGGCGGGACTCCTGCACGACACCGTCGAGGACACCGAGTACGGCCTCGACACCCTCCGCCGCGACTTCGGCGACCAGGTCGCCCTGCTCGTGGACGGTGTCACCAAGCTCGACAAGGTCAAGTTCGGCGAGGCGGCGCAGGCCGAGACCGTCCGCAAGATGGTCGTCGCCATGGCCAAGGACCCGCGCGTCCTGGTCATCAAGCTCGCCGACCGCCTGCACAACATGCGCACCATGCGCTACCTCAAGCGGGAGAAGCAGGAGAAGAAGGCCCGCGAGACCCTGGAGATCTACGCCCCGCTGGCGCACCGGCTGGGCATGAACACCATCAAGTGGGAGCTGGAGGACCTCGCCTTCGCGATCCTCTACCCCAAGATGTACGACGAGATCGTCCGGCTCGTCGCCGAGCGCGCCCCCAAGCGGGACGAGTACCTCGCCATAGTGACCGACGAGGTCCAGGCCGACCTCCGCGCCGCCCGCATCAAGGCCACCGTCACCGGCCGCCCCAAGCACTACTACAGCGTCTACCAGAAGATGATCGTCCGCGGCCGTGACTTCGCGGAGATCTACGACCTGGTCGGCATCCGCGTCCTCGTGGACACCGTCCGCGACTGCTACGCGGCGCTCGGCACCGTCCACGCGCGATGGAACCCGGTCCCCGGCCGGTTCAAGGACTACATCGCGATGCCGAAGTTCAACATGTACCAGTCGCTGCACACGACGGTCATCGGACCCAACGGCAAGCCCGTCGAGCTCCAGATCCGCACCTTCGACATGCACCGGCGCGCCGAGTACGGCATCGCCGCGCACTGGAAGTACAAGCAGGAGGCCGTCGCGGGCGCCTCCAAGGTCCGCGCCGACGTGCCGAAGAAGACCGGCAAGGACGACCACCTCAACGACATGGCGTGGCTGCGGCAGCTCCTCGACTGGCAGAAGGAGACCGAGGACCCCAGCGAGTTCCTGGAGTCGCTGCGCTTCGACCTCTCGCGCAACGAGGTCTTCGTCTTCACCCCCAAGGGCGATGTCATCGCCCTGCCCGCCGGAGCCACCCCCGTCGACTTCTCGTACGCGGTCCACACCGAGGTCGGCCACCGCACCATAGGGGCGCGGGTCAACGGACGCCTGGTGCCGCTGGAATCGACCCTCGACAACGGCGACCTGGTCGAGGTCTTCACCTCCAAGGCGGCGGGCGCCGGTCCCTCCCGCGACTGGCTGGGCTTCGTCAAGTCCCCGCGCGCCCGCAACAAGATCCGTGGCTGGTTCTCCAAGGAGCGCCGCGACGAGGCCATCGAGCAGGGCAAGGACGCCATCGCGCGGGCCATGCGCAAGCAGAACCTGCCGATCCAGCGGATCCTGACCGGCGACTCCCTCGTCACCCTCGCGCACGAGCTGCGCTACAGCGACATCTCCTCGCTGTACGCGGCGATCGGCGAGGGTCATGTCACCGCCCAGTCCATCGTGCAGAAGCTCGTCCAGGCCCTCGGCGGCGAGGAGGCCGCCACCGAGGACATCGACGAGACCGCGCCGCCCGTCCGGGGCCGCTCCAAGCGCCGCGCCAACTCCGACCCCGGCGTCGTCGTCAAGGGCGTCGAGGACGTCTGGGTCAAGCTGGCCCGCTGCTGCACCCCCGTGCCCGGCGACCCGATCATCGGATTCGTCACCCGGGGCAGCGGCGTGTCGGTCCACCGCAGCGACTGCGTCAACGTGGAGTCGCTCTCGCGGGAGCCCGAGCGGATCCTGGAGGTCGAGTGGGCCCCCACCCAGTCGTCCGTCTTCCTGGTCGCCATCCAGGTCGAGGCGCTGGACCGGTCCAGGCTCCTGTCGGACGTCACCCGGGTCCTCTCGGACCAGCACGTCAACATCCTCTCGGCGGCCGTCCAGACCTCCCGCGACCGGGTGGCCACCTCGCGCTTCACCTTCGAGATGGGCGACCCGAAGCACCTGGGGCACGTCCTGAAGGCCGTCCGGGGCGTCGAGGGCGTCTACGACGTGTACCGCGTCACCTCGGCCCGCAGGCCGTAGGCCCGGGCGTCTCGGACCGCTCCGCGAGCCCGGGGTCCGGCAGACCGGCACGGGGACCCGCCCGGAGACCTGTCCGGAGACCCGCCCGGCGGCCCCGCCGCCCACGGCACACCACGAGGAAGGCCCCCCGGCAGCACGCCGGGGGGCCTTCCTCGCACGGATCGCCGGGGCCTCAGCCGCCGAACTCCACCAGGCCCTTCAGCGCCTGGTCGAGCAGGGCCTGGCGGCCCTCCAGCTCACGGGAGAGCTTGTCGGCCTTCGCGTCGTTGCCCGCGGCACGGGCCGCGTCGATCTGCTTGCGCAGCTTCTCCACCGCGTCCTGGAGCTGACCGGTCAGACCCGCGGCACGCGCGCGCGCCTCCGGGTTCGTCCGGCGCCACTCGCCCTCCTCGGCCTCCTGGATCGCCCGCTCCACCGTGTGCATCCGGCCCTCGACCTTGGGACGTGCGTCCCGGGGCACGTGCCCGATGGCCTCCCAGCGCTCGTTGAGGGAGCGGAAGGCCGCACGGGCCGCCTTCAGGTCCGTCACCGGCACCAGCTTCTCGGCTTCGGCGGCGAGGTCCTCCTTCAGCTTCAGGTTCTCCGTCTGCTCCGAGTCCCGCTCGGCGAAGACCTCGCCGCGCGCCGCGAAGAACACGTCCTGGGCACCGCGGAAACGGTTCCACAGATCGTCCTCGTGCTCGCGCTGCGCCCGGCCCGCCGCCTTCCAGTCCGTCATCAGCTCGCGGTAGCGCGCCGCCGTGCCGCCCCAGTCGGTCGAACGGGACAGCGACTCCGCCTCGGTGACCAGACGCTCCTTGACCTTGCGAGCGTCCTCGCGCTGGGAGTCCAGCGCGGCGAAGTGGGCCTTGCGCCGCTTCGAGAACGCCGAGCGGGCGTGCGAGAAGCGGTGCCACAGCTCGTCGTCGGACTTCCGGTCGAGCCGGGGAAGGCCCTTCCAGGTGTCCACCAGGGCCCGCAGGTGCTCGCCCGCCGAGCGCCACTGCTCGCTCTGGGCCAGCTCCTCGGCCTCGACGACCAGCTTCTCCTTGGCGATGCGCGCCTCGTCGGTCTGCTTGGCCTTCTGGACCTTGCGCTCCTCGCGGCGCGAGTCGACCGTCCCGACGAGCTTGTCCAGCCGGGTGGCGAGCGCGGCCAGGTCACCGACGGCGTGGTGCTCGTCGACCTGCTGCCGGATGTGCTCGATCGCCGTCGTGGCGTCCTTCGCCGAGAGGTCGGTGGTCCTCACCCGCTTCTCGAGGAGGCCGATCTCGACCACCAGGCCCTCGTACTTGCGCTCGAAGTAGGCCAGGGCCTCCTCAGGGGTGCCGGCCTGCCACGATCCGACGACCTTCTCGCCCTCGGCCGTCCGCACGTACACGGTGCCCGTCTCGTCGACGCGGCCCCACGGGTCGCTGCTCACAGCGCCTCCTCACCATGATGCCGTCGTGGGGTGGTACCCCCCGGGCATCGTCCACAGTTTCCCGGCGGGCCTCGCCCGCCTTCCGCAGCGCGGCCTACGGCCCAACGCTGCACAACGCCAATCTAGGCGAACCGCGCCCCGGCTGTCCGCACTCAGCGCGACCGAGATTCGCCGGTCCCGCGCGGGTGCGGACCCCGGGCTCACTTCTTCGTCACGGACGCCTTCGCGACGGTGACGGCCTTCTTCGGGGCGCCGTCCGCGGCACCGCCCTCGACACCGGCCGCCGCCACCTTCTGCACGACCTTCAGCCCGGCGGCGTCGATCTTGCCGAACGGGGTGTACGTCGGCGGCAGCTTCGTGTCCTTGTAGACCAGGAAGAACTGCGAGCCGCCGGTGCCCGGCTGCCCGGTGTTGGCCATGGCCACCGTACCGGCGGGGAAGGTCACCGAGCCGTCCGCGCCCGCCTTGCCCAGCGCGGTCAGGTTCTCGTCCGGGATGTTGTAGCCGGGGCCGCCGGTGCCGTCGCCCTTGGGGTCGCCGCACTGGAGCACGAAGATGCCCTGCGTGGTGAGCCGGTGGCACTTGGTCCCGTCGAAGTACTTCTTGTCGGCGAGGTACTTGAACGAGTTCACCGTGCGCGGGGTCTTCGCCGCGTCCATGGTGAAGGTCACGGCACCCTCGTTCGTGTCGAGCGCCATGGCGTACGTGGCCTTGGCGTCGACCGCCATCTGCGGCTCCGGGGCCGCGGGCTCGCTCGCCGAGGGTCCCGGGGCCGAGGGCGTGCCCTCCGGCGCCGCCCCGGCGTCCGAACCCTTCTTGTCGTCGTCCGTCAGCGCCACGGACGCGTACACCGCGCCGCCTGCCGCGAGGACCACCGCGAGGGCCGCCGCGACGACGGCGTTGCGACGCTTCGCCTTGCGCTGGTGTTCCTCGCGCCGCTGCTGCTGCCGCGCGTACTTCTCCCTGGCAAGCTGCCGCCGCCGCTGATCGCTCGTGACCACCGGATCCGCTCCCTCGCTCGTCTGTTCCTGTCCTGGCCGGATGTGCCCGTACCGTATACGGGTTGGCTGTGGAACCGGCACCGCCGGTAGGCTCTGATCTGCTGGATCCCGCGTTCCACGGGATTTTTCGAGCCCACCGCCGGACGACAACTAAGGACGAACGTGCTGATTGCCGGGTTCCCGGCCGGGGCCTGGGGGACCAACTGCTACCTGGTCGCCCCCGCCGCGGGCGAGGAGTGCGTCATCATCGACCCGGGCCACCAGGCAGCCCAGGGAGTCGAGGAGACGCTGAAGAAGCATCGCCTCAAGCCCGTCGCCGTCGTCCTCACCCACGGACACATCGACCACGTCGCCTCCGTCGTCCCCGTCTGCGGCGCGCACGACGTCCCCGCGTGGATCCACCCGTCCGACCGCTACATGATGAGCGACCCGGAGAAGGCCCTCGGCCGCTCCATCGGGATGCCCCTCATGGGCGAGCTGACCGTGGGAGAGCCCGACGACGTGCGGGAGCTCACCGACGGCGCCGCGCTGCACCTCGCCGGTCTGGAGTTCTCCGTCGCCCACGCGCCCGGCCATACCAAGGGGTCGGTGGCCTTCAGGATGCCGGAGACCACGGAGATCCCCTCCGTGTTCTTCTCCGGGGACCTGCTGTTCGCCGGCTCCGTCGGACGCACCGACCTGCCCGGCGGTGACATGGACGAGATGCTCGCTTCGCTGGCCCGCGTGTGCCTGCCGCTCGACGACTCGACCGTGGTGCTGTCGGGACACGGTCCCCAGACGACCATCGGCCAGGAGCGCGCCACCAACCCCTATCTGCGGGACGTGGCCGCGAGCCGCCAAGGGAGCAACGGCACGAAGGCTCCCCGACGAGGAATGTGACGACCTACGTGAGCACCTTCAAGGCCCCCAAGGGCACGTACGACCTGATCCCGCCGCACTCGGCGACGTACCTCGCGGTCCGCGAGGCCATCTCCGCGCCGCTGCGCAGGTCCGGCTACGGCTACGTCGAGACCCCCGGCTTCGAGGACGTGAACCTCTTCGCCCGCGGTGTCGGCGAGTCCACGGACATCGTGAGCAAGGAGATGTACGCCTTCGAGACCAAGGGCGGCGACCGGCTCGCCCTGCGCCCCGAGGGCACCGCGTCCGTGCTCCGCGCCGCCCTGGAGGCCAACCTCCACAAGCAGGGCAACCTGCCCGTCAAGCTCTGGTACTCCGGCTCGTACTACCGCTACGAGCGCCCGCAGAAGGGCCGCTACCGTCACTTCTCGCAGGTCGGCGCCGAGGCGATCGGCGCCGAGGACCCGGCGCTCGACGCCGAGCTGATCATCCTGGCCGACGAGGCCTACCGCTCCCTCGGCCTGCGCGACTTCCGCATCCTGCTGAACTCGCTCGGCGACAAGGAGTGCCGCCCCGTCTACCGGGAGGTCCTCCAGACCTTCCTGCGCGGCCTCGACCTCGACGAGGAGACCCTGCGCCGCGCCGAGATCAACCCGCTGCGCGTCCTCGACGACAAGCGCGAGGCCGTACGGAAGCAGCTCGTCGACGCCCCGCTCCTCCGCGACCACCTGTGCGAGGCCTGCGCCGCCTACCACGAGGAGGTGCGCGCCCTGATCACCGCGGCGGGCGTGGTCTTCGAGGACGACCCCAGGCTGGTGCGCGGCCTGGACTACTACACCCGGACCACCTTCGAGTTCGTCCACGACGGCCTCGGCTCGCAGTCCGCGGTCGGCGGCGGCGGTCGCTACGACGGCCTCTCCGAGATGATCGGCGGCCCCGCGCTGCCGTCCGTGGGCTGGGCGCTCGGCGTCGACCGCACGGTCCTCGCCCTGGAGGCCGAGGGCGTCGAGCTCGACCTGCCGTCCGCCACCAGCGTCTTCGCCGTGGCCATCGGCGAGGAGGCGCGCCGGATCCTCTTCGGCAAGGTCACCGAGCTGCGCAGGGAGGGCGTCGCCGCGGACTTCTCCTTCGGCGGCAAGGGCCTCAAGGGTGCCATGAAGGACGCCAACCGCTCGGGCGCCCGCCTCGCCGTCGTCGCCGGTGAGCGCGACCTCGCCGAGGGCGTCGTCCAGCTCAAGGACATGGAGTCCGGCGAGCAGCGGGCCGTCGCCGTGGCGGACCTCCTCGACGCGGTCCGGGACCGGCTCGCCTGACACACCGCGAACGGCCGGAAGGGGCCGGGCCACGCGCACGCGTGGCCCGGCCCCTTCCGTTCGCCCTTACGCCCCCCTCACTTATCCCCCGCGAACGGTGCGGGCCGGGCCCCGTACGGCACAATGACCCCTGCCCAGCAGCCCGAGACCGAGGGAACAAGACGACATGACGAAGGCAGCGGTGGACGAGGCCGCGTCCGGCCGGAACGGCGGGGACACGATCGGGGCGGGCAAGGCCCTCGCGTGGCTCCTCGTGATCACCGGAGCGGCCGGCGTGCTCGCCGCCTGGGTCATCACCATCGACAAGTTCAAGCTCCTGGAGGACCCCTCCTTCACCCCGGGGTGCAGCCTGAACCCGATCGTCTCCTGCGGCAACATCATGAAGAGCGAGCAGGCCTCGGTCTTCGGCTTCCCCAACCCGCTGCTCGGCCTCGTGACGTACGCCATGGTCGTGGCCATCGGGGTGGGCCTCCTCGCCGGGGCCCGCTACCGCCGCTGGTACTGGCTCGGCCTCAACGCGGGCACGCTCTTCGGCGTCGGCTTCTGCACCTGGCTGATGTACCAGTCGCTGTACGAGATTAACTCGCTCTGCCTCTGGTGCTGCCTGGCCTGGGTCGCCACCATCGTCATGTTCTGGTACGTGACCTCGCACAACGTGCGCCGGGGCGCGATCCCCGCCCCCGCCGGCCTGCGGACCTTCTTCGACGAGTTCACCTGGGTGCTGCCCGTCCTGCACATCGGGATCATCGGGATGCTGATCCTGACCCGCTGGTGGGACTTCTGGACCAGCTGACGGCCGCCGGGCTGTCGGTGCCGTGACCTAGGCTTCATGACTGTGGAGCCCGACCTCTTTACCGCAGCGGCGGAAGACCGCCAGGAGAAGGACCCCGCCGGCAGCCCGCTGGCCGTCCGGATGCGCCCGCGCACCCTCGACGAGGTGGTGGGCCAGCAGCATCTGCTCAGGCCCGGCTCACCGCTGCGGCGGCTCGTCGGGGACGGCGCCGGAGGCCCCGCGGGAGCCTCCTCCGTGATCCTCTGGGGCCCGCCCGGCACCGGCAAGACCACCTTGGCGTACGTGGTGTCGAAGGCCACCGAGAAGCGGTTCGTGGAGCTGTCCGCGATCACCGCGGGCGTCAAGGAGGTCCGCGCCGTCATCGACGGGGCCCGCCGCGCGGTCGGGGGGTACGGCAAGGAGACCGTCCTCTTCCTCGACGAGATCCACCGCTTCTCCAAGGCCCAGCAGGACTCGCTCCTGCCCGCCGTGGAGAACCGCTGGGTGACGCTCATCGCCGCCACCACGGAGAACCCGTACTTCTCGGTGATCTCCCCGCTCCTCTCCCGGTCGCTGCTCCTCACCCTGGAGCCGCTGACCGACGACGACCTGCGCGCCCTGCTGGCCCGGGCGCTCACCGACGAGCGCGGGCTCGGCGGGGCGGTGACCCTCCCGCAGGACGCCGAGGCCCATCTGCTGCGGGTCGCGGGCGGCGACGCCCGGCGCGCCCTGACGGCCCTGGAGGCGGCGGCGGGCGCCGCCCTCGCCAAGGGGGAGCCGGAGATCACCCTCGGGACGGTCGAGGAGACCGTCGACCGGGCGGCGGTGAAGTACGACCGGGACGGCGACCAGCACTACGACGTGGCCAGCGCCCTCATCAAGTCGATCCGGGGCTCGGACGTGGACGCGGCCCTGCACTACCTGGCGCGGATGATCGAGGCGGGGGAGGACCCGAGGTTCATCGCCCGGCGCCTGATGATCTCCGCGAGCGAGGACATCGGTCTCGCGGACCCCGGCGCCCTGCCGATCGCCGTGGCGGCGGCCCAGGCCGTTGCCATGATCGGTTTCCCCGAGGCGGCGCTCACCCTGAGCCACGCGACCATCGCCCTGGCCCTGGCCCCGAAGTCGAACGCGGCGACGACCGCGATCGGAGCCGCCCTCGCCGATGTGCGGGGCGGTCTGGCGGGTTCCGTCCCGCCGCATCTGCGCGACGGGCACTACAAGGGCGCGGCCAAGCTGGGCCACGCCCAGGGGTACGTGTACCCGCACGACGTGCCGGGCGGCATCGCGGCCCAGCAGTACGCGCCGGACACCGTCCACGGCAAGCGGTACTACGAGCCCACCCGGTACGGGGCGGAGGCGCGGTACGCGGACGTGGTGGAGCGGGTGCGGGAGCGGCTGAGGGGCGAGAGCGGCTGACGGACGGGTGACGGGGGCCGGGCCCCGAGGGGGGCCGCCCACCCGCGCGGCCCGGCACCCGGCCCTCCGTGCGAGGGCGCCTTCCGGAACCGGTACACTGGTCCGGATCGCTGCGTCCCGTGTCCGGCTCCGGTCGGCACCACCAGAACGGGACAGTCAGCAGGAGACCCGGCCCCTCCGGGCGGGGTTTCCAGGAGCGTCGCGCACCTTCGAAGGTGTCGCGTGCCACCCATCACCCCCCGGACGCCCGGGAGTGGCGATGGGTCGTTCGCGTGCTGCACGTATGTGCCCAGACCTGGGGGCGGCTGCCCGGCAGGCCCGTCCCGTACGGACCCGCGGGTTTCCCCGGCTGCGGATGCGACCTCCCTGAACCCTGGTGAAGCCGTTTTCGTATCCATGAGAGAGGTTGGTTCATGCCGAACCAGTCCCGTCCCAAGGTCAAGAAGTCGCGTGCCCTCGGCATCGCGCTGACCCCCAAGGCCGTCAAGTACTTCGAGGCCCGCCCCTACCCGCCGGGCGAGCACGGCCGTGGCCGCAAGCAGAACTCGGACTACAAGGTCCGTCTGCTCGAGAAGCAGCGTCTGCGCGCCCAGTACGACATCAGCGAGCGCCAGATGGCCCGCGCCTACGACCGCGCCAAGAAGGCCGAAGGCAAGACGGGCGAGGCGCTGGTCGTCGAGCTCGAGCGTCGCCTCGACGCCCTGGTCCTGCGTTCGGGCATCGCCCGCACCATCTACCAGGCCCGCCAGATGGTCGTCCACGGCCACATCCAGGTCAACGGTGGCAAGGTCGACAAGCCGTCGTTCCGCGTCCGTCCCGACGACGTCGTGATGGTCCGCGAGCGCAGCCGCACCAAGCCGCTGTTCGAGGTCGCCCGTGAGGGTGGCTTCGCCGCCGACGGTGAGACCCCGCGCTACCTGCAGGTCAACCTGAAGGCCCTGGCCTTCCGCCTCGACCGCGACCCGAACCGCAAGGAAATCCCGGTCATCTGCGACGAGCAGCTGGTCGTCGAGTACTACGCCCGCTGATCCCAGCACGGCGTCGTACCACCCCCGCGGTGTTCAGCCCGCCGCTTCCCCGCCCTTGAAGGTGGGGGAGCCGGCGGGCTTCCGCGTTCCCGGGACCGCCCCCGGCCCCGCCGTACGGAAGGGACGCGGAGCCGACGCCGGAGCGCCGCCGCCCGGACCCCGGCCCGCCGCGAGCGCCCGCTCCACCGCCTCCGCCGCCGAGAGCCCCCGGCCCTCACCGCACGCCGCCTCGAAGGCCACCGGCCCCAGCGCCTCCGCCGCCCGCCGCTCGCACAGCGCCCGCGGCCCGTCGAACGCCGCCGAACCGAAGAACCGCACGCCCACCGCGTCCCACATCGCCGCCGCCGCCCCCTGAAGGACGGCCGCCTCCACCGGATCGCCCCCGCTCACCGTCACCAGCGCCAGCAGTTCCACCGCGAGGACGAGCCCCACCAGGTCCCGGAACGTGTGGTTGATCAGCACGCACTCGGTCAGCAGCTCCCGCGCCTCCGCCAGCGCGCCCCGCGTCCACGCCGCGTACCCCAGGACGTAGAGCGCGTACGCCCGGGTCCACAGCTCACCGCTCTCCCGGCAGATCTCCCGCACCTCGCGGCAGAGCGCGACCGCCCCCTCCAGATCGCCCCGGAAGGCCCGCGCCATGCCCAGTTCCACCTGCCCCATGAGCACATTGCTGTTCAGCTCGCCCAGCTCCCGGTAGGCGTCGAGGGCCCGGCCGATCAGCTCCTCGGCCTGGGGCAGGTCGTCCGTGAGCAGCGCCAGACAGCCCATCCGGTGCGTCGCGTACGCCTCCGCGAGCGCGTGCCCCGAGGCCCTGGCCCCCTCCCGGCACTCGTGGAGCGCCGCCACCGCCGCCGCCCGGTCGCCCTGCAGCACCGTCACGTACCCCAGCACCCACAGCGCCTTCAGCCGCGCCGCCCCGTGCTCCGACTCCGACTCCGGCGCCAGCGCCCGCTCCAGCCAGTGCCGCCCCTCCGACAGGCGCCCGCAGCCCGCCCACGCGAACCAGAGGGTGCCCGCCAGGTGCTGGGCCAGATGCGCGTCCTCCGGGAGTTCCAGACACAGGTCGAGCGCCGCCCGCAGATGGGGGAGCGCCGTCTCGACGCGGACCGCCACCTCCGGCTGGCGCGGGCTGAACCACTCCAGTTCGCACCAGGTGGCGAGGCCCACGTACCAGTCCCGGTGCCGCCGCCGCATCCGCTCGGTGTCGCCCAGTGCCGCCAGCCACTCCGCCCCGTACGCGGCGACCGTGTCGAGCATCCGGTACACCGGGCCCACGGGACTGTCCTCCCGGACCAGGAGCGACTGCGCGAGCAGCCCCCCGAGCACGTCGAACACCCGCTCGGGCGCCAGCTCCGGGCCCCCGCACACGTACTCCACCGCCTCCAGGTCGAAGGGCCCGGGGAAGACCGAGAGCCGCGCCCACAGCAGCCGCTCCTCCGGGGTGCACAGCTCGTGGCTCCAGCCGATCGCCGTGCGCAGCGTCCGGTGCCGGGGCAGGGCACCGGGAGCACCGTCCGAGAGGAGCCGGAACCGGTCGTCGAGGCGGTGCAGCACCTGCTCGACGGAGAGCAGCGGCAGCCGTCCCGCCGCCAGTTCCAGGGCCAGCGGAAGACCGTCGAGGCGTCGGCACAGCTCGGCCACCGCCGCCGCGCCCCCGGCCGGGCCCGGCCACCCGGCGGCCGGGGCGTCTCCCGGCAGCGCCGGGGCCCCCGCCTCCCGCGCCCGCTCGGCGAGCAGCGCCGCCGCGTCCGCCGCGTCCAGCGGAGCCAGCGGCAGGACCGCCTCGCCCGGCACCCGCAGCGCCCGGCGCCCGGCGGCGAGCACGGTGAGCCCGGGGGCGTGTTCGAGCAGCTCCCGCAGGAGCGCCGCGCAGGGCTCCGCCAGGTG
Source organism: Streptomyces sp. NPDC059247 (assembly GCF_042754005.1). Taxonomy (NCBI): domain Bacteria; kingdom Bacillati; phylum Actinomycetota; class Actinomycetes; order Kitasatosporales; family Streptomycetaceae; genus Streptomyces; species Streptomyces sp. NPDC059247. The sequence continues at coordinate 144,331 of NZ_JBHYZW010000007.1, read as the reverse complement.
CTCGAAGCCGTCCACCACCAGGAGCGTCTCGCCCTCCGCGAGCCGGTGGAGGAGCACCTCGCGGGCGGTGCGGGGGGTGTGGTCGGTGAGACCCAGCGCCTCGACCAGGGCGTGCGCGAGGAGAGCGGGGTCGCGCAGCGGTGCGAGCGCGGCGAGCCGGACCCCGGCGCCGTAGCGTTTCTGCATCTCGGTGGCGACGCGCAGGACGAGCCGGGTCTTGCCGACGCCCCCCACTCCCACGACCGTGACCAGCCGGGACGTGTCGAGGAGCGCCGTCAGCGCGGCCCGCTCGGCGGCCCGTCCGACGAACCGATTCAGCTCCGCCGGGAGATTGCTCCGTCGCATGGGACACGGAGCGTACCCACCCGCGCGCACTCCGTACAATCGGCTCGGTCGCTCCCCTCTTCCGCGTCCGGTAATGCGGTGCGGCGGGACAGTCGGGGCGCGATAGGCTCGGGAGACGTATTTTCGCAAGGGCCCGACGACAACAGGGAGCGGTGCAGAGTGACCGGTGGAGAGGTTGCCGGGATTCTGGTGGCCGTCTTCTGGGCGATCCTGGTCTCCTTCCTCGCCGTGGTGCTGGTGAGGCTGGCGCAGACGCTCAGGGCGACCACCAGGCTGGTGGCGGACGTGACCGAGCAGGCCGTTCCCCTGCTGGCCGACGCCTCCGCGACCGTGCGCTCGGCGCAGACCCAGCTCGACCGGGTCGACGCCATCGCCACCGACGTCCAGGAAGTCACCTCCAACGCCTCCGCGCTCTCCTCCACCGTCGCTTCCACCTTCGGCGGCCCGCTCGTCAAGGTCGCCGCCTTCGGCTACGGCGTGCGCAAGGCGCTCGGCCGGGACCGGGGCGCCGACGGGGGCGCGCCCGAGCCGCGCGGGCGGCGCACGGTGATCGTAGGCCGTACCGTGCCGTCCTCACGACGCCGGAAGCAGAAGGGCTGAACCCGATGTTCCGCCGTACGTTCTGGTTCACGGCCGGCGCAGCCGCCGGCGTGTGGGCCACCACCAAGGTCAACCGGAAGCTCAAGCAGCTGACCCCCGAGAGCCTCGCGGCCCAGGCGGCGAACAAGGCGGTCGAGACCGGCCACCGTCTCAAGGACTTCGCCCTCGACGTCAGGGCGGGCATGGTCCAGCGAGAGGCGGAGCTGGAGGAGGCACTCGGTCTGGACACGCCCGCCGAGCCGGGCCGGGAGCTTCCCGAGCCGCGCCGCAGGACCGCCCTCGGGCCCACCGCGCACCCCACCCCGCACGTAATTCCCACGATCTCGTACAACCGGAATGAGGACCACTGATGGAGTCGGCTGAAATCCGCCGCCGCTGGCTGAGCTTCTTCGAGGAGCGCGGGCACACCGTCGTCCCTTCGGCGTCGCTCATCGCGGACGACCCGACTCTGCTGCTCGTCCCCGCGGGCATGGTGCCCTTCAAGCCCTACTTCCTGGGTGAGGTCAAGCCGCCCTTCTCGCGCGCCTCCAGCGTGCAGAAGTGCGTGCGCACGCCCGACATCGAAGAGGTCGGCAAGACCACCCGCCACGGCACGTTCTTCCAGATGTGCGGCAACTTCTCCTTCGGCGACTACTTCAAGGAAGGCGCCATCAAGCTCGCCTGGGAGCTGCTGACCTCCCCGGTGGAGCACGGCGGCTACGGGCTGGAGCCGGAGAAGCTCTGGATCACGGTCTACCAGGAGGACGACGAGGCCGAGCAGATCTGGCGTGACGTCGTCGGCGTCCCCGCCGAGCGCATCCAGCGCCTCGGCAAGGCGGACAACTACTGGTCGATGGGCGTCCCCGGACCCTGCGGCCCGTGCTCCGAGATCAACTACGACCGCGGCCCCGAGTTCGGCGTCGAGGGCGGCCCGGCCGTCAACGACGAGCGGTACGTGGAGATCTGGAACCTGGTCTTCATGCAGTACGAGCGCGGCGAGGGCTCCGGCAAGGACGACTTCCCGATCCTCGGCGAGCTGCCCTCGAAGAACATCGACACGGGCCTCGGCCTGGAGCGCCTGGCGATGATCCTCCAGGGCGTCCAGAACATGTACGAGACGGACACCCTCCAGGTCGTCATCGACAAGGCCACCGAGCTGACCGGTGTCGCCTACGGCAAGGCCCACGACAGCGACGTCTCGCTGCGCGTGGTCGCCGACCACATGCGCACCTCCGTGATGCTCATCGGTGACGGCGTCACCCCGGGCAACGAGGGCCGCGGCTACGTGCTGCGCCGCATCATGCGCCGCGCCGTCCGCAACATGCGCCTGCTCGGCGCCACCGGGCCGGTCGTCCAGGAGCTCGTCGACACCGTGATCGACACGATGGGCGAGCAGTACCCGGAGCTGATCACCGACCGCAAGCGCATCGAGACCGTGGCGCTCGCCGAGGAGGTCGCCTTCCTCAAGGCCCTCAAGGGCGGCACCAACATCCTCGACACCGCCGTCACCGAGACCAAGGCCACCGGTGGCTCGGTCCTCTCCGGCGACAAGGCGTTCCTGCTCCACGACACCTGGGGCTTCCCGATCGACCTCACGCTGGAGATGGCCGCCGAGCAGGGCCTCTCCGTGGACGAGGACGGCTTCCGCCGCCTGATGAAGGAGCAGCGGGACCGGGCCAAGGCCGACGCCAGGGCCAAGAAGACCGGCCACGCCGACGTCACCGCCTACCGGGAGATCGCCGACACCAGCGGCGCCACCCAGTTCACCGGCTACACCAACACCGAGGGCGAGACCACGGTCGTCGGTCTCCTCGTCAACGGCGTCCCCTCGCCCGCCGCCTCCGAGGGCGACGAGGTCGAGGTCGTCCTCGACCGCACCCCCTTCTACGCCGAGGGCGGCGGCCAGATCGCCGACCAGGGCCGCATCAGGCTGCACTCGGGCGCGGTCATCGAGATCCGTGACGTCCAGCAGCCGGTCCCGGGCGTCTCCGTGCACAAGGGTTCCGTGCAGGTCGGCGAGGTGACGGTGGGCGCCACCGCCTACGCCGCCATCGACGTGCGCCGCCGCCGGGCCATCGCCCGCGCCCACTCGGCCACCCACCTCACCCACCAGGCGCTGCGCGACGCCCTCGGCCCGACGGCCGCCCAGGCCGGTTCCGAGAACCAGCCCGGCCGCTTCCGCTTCGACTTCGGTTCGCCGAACGCCGTCCCCGGCGCCGTCCTCACCGACGTCGAGCAGAAGATCAACGAGGTCCTCTCGCGCGAGCTGGAGGTCCACGCCGAGGTCATGCCGATCGACGAGGCCAAGCGCCAGGGCGCCATCGCCGAGTTCGGCGAGAAGTACGGCGAGCAGGTCCGGGTCGTCACCATCGGCGACTTCTCCAAGGAGCTGTGCGGTGGCACCCATGTGCACAACACCGCCCAGCTGGGTCTGGTGAAGCTGCTCGGCGAGTCCTCCATCGGTTCCGGCGTGCGCCGCATCGAGGCCCTCGTCGGCGTCGACGCGTACCACTTCCTCGCCCGGGAGCACACGGTCGTCGCCCAGCTCCAGGAGCTGGTCAAGGGACGTCCGGAGGAGCTGCCCGACAAGATCTCCGCGATGCTCGGCAAGCTGAAGGACGCCGAGAAGGAGATCGAGAAGTTCCGTGCGGAGAAGGTCCTCCAGGCCGCCGCCGGTCTGGTCGACTCCGCCCGGGACGTGCGCGGGGTGGCCCTCGTGACCGGTCAGGTCCCGGACGGCACCGGCGCCGACGACCTGCGCAAGCTGGTCCTCGACGTGCGCGGGCGCATCTCCGGCGGCCGTCCGGCCGTCGTCGCCCTCTTCACCACCGTGGGCGGCAAGCCGCTGACGGTCATCGCCACCAACGAGGCCGCCCGCGAGCGCGGTCTCAAGGCCGGTGAGCTGGTGCGCACCGCCGCCAAGACCCTCGGTGGCGGTGGCGGCGGCAAGCCGGACGTCGCCCAGGGCGGCGGTCAGGACCCGGCGGCCGTCGGCGACGCCATCGCCGCCGTCGAGCGCCTCGTGGGGGAGACGGCGTGACGATGCGCCGCGGCCGCCGTATCGCGGTGGACGTAGGGGACGCCCGGATCGGGGTCGCCTCGTGCGACCCCGACGGGGTCCTCGCCACGCCGGTGGAGACCGTGCCGGGGCGTGACGTCCCGGCCGCCCACCGGCGGCTCCGCCAGATCGTCGCGGAGTACGAGCCGATCGAGGTCGTCGTGGGCCTGCCCCGCTCGCTCAGCGGGCGGGAGGGCCCGGCCGCGGTCAAGGTCCGTGCCTTCGCGGGGGAGATGGCCAAGGGCATCGCCCCGGTGCCGGTCCGGCTGGTCGACGAGCGGATGACCACGGTCACCGCGACGCAGGGACTGCGGGCCTCCGGGGTGAAGGCGAAGAAGGGACGGTCCGTCATCGACCAGGCAGCCGCCGTGATCATCCTTCAGAACGCTCTTGAGTCCGAACGGGTATCAGGTAATCCTCCTGGCGAGGGCGTCGAAGTGGTCATCTGATCGCGATACGGTAACGTTCCGCGCGATGCGGCGGTTTTCGAACAGGTGCCGCACTACGTAGAGGCGGATCGTCCGGAAGCCTCGCGGCTGTGTTTGGGGATCGATGACTGAGTATGGCCGGAGCTCGGGCTCCGAACCGTGGAACCCAGGGGACCCGCTCTACGGGGACCAGGGGTGGGAGGGCCAGCAGCAGTACCCGCAGCCGCAGCAGGCGAACCAGTACGGGCAGACCGGTCAGGTCGATCAGACCGGTCACGGCTACGACCCCGCGTACGGCCAGGGCGGTCACCCCGGCCAGGGCGGTCATCCCGGTCATCCCGGTCAGGGCTACGAGGCCGATCCGTACCAGCAGCAGGGGCAGCAGTACCAGCAGCAGGGTTACGCCGATCCGCAGTACCAGCAGCAGGTCCCGCAGCATCAACAGGCCCAGCCGCAGCAGCTTCATGACCAGTCCCAGCAGCCGCAGCAGCTCCATGACCAGCAGCAGTACCAGCAGGCGTACGAGCAGCAGCAGGCGCAGCAGTACGCGACCGGATACCCGGGCGGTTACGACACGCCCGGGAACCCCGGACAGCAGTACGACGGCAACTGGGAGAGCGGCCAGGCGGCGATGGCCTACGGCACCCCCCCGGCCGACCCCTACGGGGGCCAGAACCCCGACCTCTACGGCACGCCCGAGGCCTATCCGCCGCCCCAGCCGCCCGGCCGCAGACAGAACCCGCCGGAGCCGGTGATCGACTGGGCGCCGGAGGAAGAGGAGCGCCCGGAGGCGGGGGAGGAGAAGGAGGAGCACCCCTTCTTCACCGGTGAGGACGGAGCGTCGGAGGACGAGCACGAGGAGGAGCCCGGGCGCGGCCGGGGCTCCCGCGGCGGTGATCGCGAGCGCCGGAGCAAGACGAAGAAGCGCAAGGGCAAGAACGGCGTGGCCTGTCTGGTCGTCGCCGTCGTCCTCGCGGGCGGTGCCGGTGGCGTCGCCTACTTCGGCTACCAGTTCTGGCAGGGCGAGTTCGGCGCGGTGCCCGACTACGTCGGCAACGGCACGGGAGAGGTCCAGGTCGAGATCCCGAAGGGGGCGCTCGGCTCCGCGATCGGCAACATCCTCAAGAGGGAGGGCGTCGTCAAGAGCGTCGACGCCTTCGTCGCCGCGCAGACGAAGCACCCCAAGGGGCTCTCCATCCAGGACGGCGTCTACACCCTCAAGAAGGGCATGTCGGCGGAGGCGGCGGTCGCGCTCATGCTGACCCCGGCGAGCCAGACCAACTTCATCATCCCCGAGGGCCGCCGGAACATCTGGGTCTACGGCGAGATCGACAAGAGGCTCGGCCTCGAAGCGGGCACCACCATGGACGTCGCCAAGAACAAGGCCGGCGATCTCGGACTGCCGGCGTGGGCGAAGAACCACAAGAACCTCAAGGACCCCCTGGAGGGCTTCCTCTTCCCGGCCAGCTACCCGGTGGCCAAGGGCACCAAGCCCGAGGACGTGCTCCGCAAGATGGTCAACCGGGCGAACGCCGAGTACCTCAAGCTCGGCCTGGAGTCCAAGGCCGACTCCCTCGGTGTCGAGGGGCCCTGGCAGCTGCTCACCATGGCCAGCCTCGTCCAGGCGGAGGGCACCTCGCACGAGGACTACCGGAAGATGGCCGAGGTCATCTACAACCGCCTCAAGCGGAACAACCCGCAGACCTACGGCGCGCTGGAGTTCGACTCCACGTACAACTACCTGAAGAACCAGAGCAAGATCGACCTCACCATCCCCGAGCTGCGAAGGCTCGACCACCCGTACAACACCTATTACGTCAAGGGCCTGCCCCCCGGCCCGATCGACAACCCCGGCCTGGAGGCGCTGGAAGGCGTGCTCAACCCGACGAAGGACGGCTGGTACTACTTCATCTCGCTCGACGGCAAGACCTCCGAGTTCACCAAGACGCTCGCGGAGCACGACAAGCTCGTCGAGAAGTTCAACGAGTCGAGGAAGAACTGATGGCGGCGGCACACCGGGCGGCGGTCCTGGGGTCGCCCATCGCCCACTCCCTCTCCCCGGTCCTGCACCGGGCCGCGTACGCCGAACTGGGCCTCGACGACTGGTCGTACGAGCGGTTCGAGGTGGACGAGGCGGCGCTGCCCGGCTTCTTCGGCGCGCTCGGCGAGGGCTGGGCCGGGCTGTCGCTGACCATGCCGCTCAAGCGGGCCGTCATCCCGCTGCTCGACGAGGTCAGCGACACGGCCGCCGCCGTGGAGGCGGTCAACACCGTCGTCCTCCACGAGGACGGCCGCAGGACGGGCGACAACACCGACATCCCCGGCATGATCGCGGCCCTGCGCGAGCGGGGCGTCGAGAAGGTGGAGGCCGCGGCGGTCCTCGGTGCCGGAGCCACCGCCTCCTCCGCGCTCGCCGCGCTCGCCCGGATCTGCGCCGGACCGGTGACCGCGTACGTGCGCAGCGAGGCGCGCGCCGAGGAGATGCGCGGCTGGGGCGAACGGCTCGGCGTGGACGTGCGGACCGCCGCCTGGGACGACGCGGCGCGGGCGTTCGACGCGCCGCTGGTGATCGCGACCACCCCCGCCGGTACCACCAACGCCCTCGCGACCGCCGTGCCGGACCGGGTCGGCACCCTGTTCGACGTGCTGTACGACCCCTGGCCGACCGCCCTCGCGGCCACCTGGTCCGAGCACGGCGGCAAGGTCGTCGGGGGCCTCGACCTCCTCGTCCACCAGGCGGTGCTCCAGGTGGAACAGATGACGGGCGTGCCCCGCGCGCCACTGGCGGCGATGCGCGCCGCGGGCGAACGGGCCCTGGCGGCCCGCTAGACCGTGCCCGGCGGGTCCCGCCCTTGGTGGGGACCCGCCGGGATCTCCTGTGCCGGGATCTCCTGTGCCGGGATCTCCTGTGCCGGGATCTCCTGTGTCAGGGGTGCCACCTCCTCCGTGTCCTCCCCGGCCTTTCCGGCCCGGGGGCGGAGAAGGGGCGAAGTCCGACAAGTGGACCGGATGACCGTTTCACCCTCAGGACATGGGAGGATCGGGGGCGGCGGGCCAGGGCCACGCACCCGGTCGCGCCGTCTCAGCACCCCGTCGCGAGCATGAGGAGCATCGTTGAGCAGGTTGCGTTGGCTGACCGCCGGGGAATCTCACGGACCCGCGCTGGTCGCGACACTCGAGGGCCTTCCCGCCGGTGTCCCGGTCACCACCGAACTGGTGGCGGACCACCTGGCGCGGCGACGCCTCGGTTACGGGCGCGGTGCCCGGATGAAGTTCGAGCAGGACGAGATCACCTTCCTCGGCGGCGTCCGCCACGGTCTCTCCCTCGGTTCCCCGATCGCCGTCATGATCGGCAACACCGAGTGGCCCAAGTGGGAGAAGGTCATGTCGGCCGACCCGGTCGACCCCGCGGAGCTCAAGGAGACGGGCCGCAACGCCCCCCTGACCCGCCCCCGCCCCGGCCACGCCGACCTCGCGGGGATGCAGAAGTACGGCTTCGACGAGGCCCGGCCGATCCTGGAACGCGCCAGCGCCCGTGAGACCGCCGCCCGGGTCGCCCTCGGCGCCGTCGCCCGCTCCTTCATCAAGGAGGCCGCGGGCATCGAGATCGTCTCCCACGTCGTCGAACTGGCCGCCGCCAAGGCGCCGTACGGCGTCTACCCGGCCCCCGCCGACGTCGAGAAGCTCGACGCCGACCCGGTCCGCTGCCTCGACGCCGACGCGTCGAAGAAGATGGTCGCCGAGATCGACCAGGCCCACAAGGACGGCGACACCCTCGGCGGAGTCGTCGAGGTCCTCGCGTACGGCGTGCCCGTCGGCCTCGGTTCGCACGTCCACTGGGACCGGCGTCTCGACGCCCGCCTCGCCGCCGCCCTCATGGGCATCCAGGCCATCAAGGGCGTCGAGGTCGGCGACGGCTTCGAGCTGGCCCGCGTGCCCGGCTCCCAGGCCCACGACGAGATCGTCCGCACCGAGGACGGCCTCCGGCGCGCCTCCGGCCGCTCCGGCGGCACCGAGGGCGGTCTGACCACCGGCGAGCTGCTCCGCGTCCGCGCCGCGATGAAGCCCATCGCGACCGTGCCGCGCGCCCTCGCCACCGTGGACGTCGTCACCGGCGAGGTCGCCCAGGCCCACCACCAGCGCTCCGACGTCTGCGCGGTCCCCGCCGCGGGCATCGTCGCCGAGGCCATGGTCGCCCTGGTCCTCGCGGACGCCGTCGTCGAGAAGTTCGGCGGCGACAGCGTCCCCGAGACGCGCCGCAACGTGCGGTCGTACCTCGACAACCTGCACATCCGGTGACGGCCGGACCCCTGGTCGTCCTCGTCGGGCCGATGGGCTCCGGCAAGTCCACGGTGGGCGCGCTCCTGGCCGAACGGCTCGGCGCGCCCTACCGGGACACCGACGCCGACATCGTCGCCGCCGAGGGACGAGAGATCTCCGACATCTTCGTCGAGGACGGCGAGGAGCACTTCCGCGCCCTGGAGCGGGACGCGGTCGCCTCGGCCGTCGCCGGGCACGAGGGCGTCCTCGCCCTCGGCGGCGGCGCGGTCCTCGACGCGGGGACCCGCGCCCTGCTCGCCGGGCGCCCCGTCGCGTACCTCTCGATGGACGTCGACGAGGCGGTCCGGCGGGTCGGGCTCAACACCGCGCGACCGCTGCTCGCCGTCAACCCGCGCCGCCAGTGGCGCGAGCTGATGGAGGCGCGCCGCCATCTGTACACCGAAGTCGCCCGGGTCGTCGTCAGCACCGACGACCGCACCCCCGAAGAGGTCGCGGACGCGGTCCTCGCGGCACTGGATCTGAAGAAGGACGCATGACGACGGAGCAGGAAGTGACCCGCATCCAGGTCGAGGGCAGCGCGGGCACCGATCCGTACGAGGTGCTCGTCGGCCGTCAGCTGCTGGGCGAACTGCCCGCGCTCATCGGCACCCAGGCCAAGCGGGTCGCCGTGATCCACCCGGAGGCGCTCGCCGGAACCGGCGAGGCGCTCCGCGCCGACCTCGCCGAGCAGGGCTACGAGGCGGTCGCCATCCAGGTGCCGAACGCCGAGGAGGCGAAGACCGCCGAGGTCGCCGCCTACTGCTGGAAGGCGCTGGGCCAGACCGGCTTCACCCGCAGCGACGTCATCGTCGGGGTCGGCGGCGGCGCCACCACCGACCTGGCCGGTTTCGTCGCCGCGACCTGGCTGCGGGGCGTGCGCTGGATCGCCGTGCCCACCACGGTCCTCGCCATGGTCGACGCGGCCGTGGGCGGCAAGACCGGCATCAACACCGCCGAGGGCAAGAACCTCGTCGGAGCCTTCCACCCGCCCGCCGGGGTCCTCTGCGACCTCGCCGCCCTCGACTCGCTGCCGGTGCACGACTACGTCAGCGGGCTCGCGGAGATCATCAAGGCCGGTTTCATCGTCGACCCGGTGATCCTCGACCTCGTCGAGGCCGACCCGGAGGGCGCCCGCACCCCGGCCGGTCCGCACACCGCCGAGCTGCTCGTCCGCTCGATCCGGGTGAAGGCGGAGGTCGTCTCCGGCGACCTCAAGGAGTCCGGCCGCCGGGAGATCCTCAACTACGGCCACACCCTCGCCCACGCCATCGAGAAGAACGAGCGGTACAAGTGGCGGCACGGCGCCGCCGTCTCCGTCGGCATGGTCTTCGCCGCCGAGCTGGGCCGTCTCGCCGGACGCCTCGACGACGCCACCGCCGACCGGCACCGCGCGATCCTGGAGTCCGTCGGGCTGCCGCTCACCTATCGGGGCGACCAGTGGCCCAAGCTCCTGGAGACCATGCGGGTGGACAAGAAGTCCCGGGGCGACCTGCTGCGCTTCATCGTGCTGGACGGGATCGGCAGGCCCACCGTCCTGGAGGGCCCCGACCCGGCGGTGCTGGTCGCGGCCTACGGCGAGGTGTCCGCGTGAGCGGGCCGCGCCCGGTCCTGGTGCTCAACGGCCCCAACCTCGGGCGGCTGGGCTCCCGCGAGCCCGACATCTACGGCGCCACCTCCTACCGGGGGCTCGTGGAGACCTGCCGGACGCTCGGCGCGGAGCTCGGCTTCGACGTCGACGTGCGGGAGACGAACGACGAGGGCGAGATGATCCGCTGGCTCCACGAGGCGGCGGACGCCTCGATCCCGGTGGTGATCAACCCCGGGGCGTTCACGCACTACTCGTACGGGATGAGGGACGCTGCCGCGCAGCGGACCGCCCCCCTCATCGAGGTGCACATCTCCAACCCGTACTCCCGGGAGGAGTTCCGGCACACCTCGGTCGTCGCGGCCGTGGCGTCCGGGACGGTCGCCGGGTTCGGGATCGGCTCCTACCGGCTGGCGCTGCGGGCGCTCGCCGAGGAACTGACCGGCTGAGAGCGTTCCGGGGTGCCCCGTGGGACGGGGCACCCCGGAACGCTTCCGGACGTTCTCCCGGTGGGGGACCGGGGGCGGTGACGTTCCGGCGCATCGGACACATCAGGCGTACGAGACGGAGTGGGACCGGATGCAGCACGCAGTGGGGGGTCCGCTGCCACCGCCCGAGCGATCGGGCCCGCCGACCGCCCCCGTGACGGGAGACGCCCGGAGCGCCCCCGACGAAGGCGGTGCGCCGGGCACCCCCGCCGGGCACGCGCCCCCGCCCCCGCCGGGCGCGCCCCACCAGGACCCGGCCTTCGTGCCGCCGCCTTCGCCGGGCGCGCTCCACCAGGACCTGGCCTTCGCGCCGCCGCCGTCCTCGCTCCACCAGGACCCGGCCTTCGTGCCGCTGCCGCCCTCGCCGGGCGCGCTCCACCAGGGCCCGGCCCCCTCGCCGGGCCCTGCCGTGCCCACCACACACTCCGTCGCGCCCACCGCACCCCCCGGTGCGCCCGTGCCGCCGTACGGGGCCCCGCCCGCCTGGGGTGCGCCCGGAGCCGCACCACAGCCCCCGACGGTCCCTCCGCACCCGGGCATCCCACGGACTTCCACGCCCGCCCAGCGTCCGGCCGCGCCGACGCACGTCGGAGAGGACCAGCGCCTGTCCGCCGGACCAGGCTCCGACGGTGCCCGGCCTCCGGCCGCTCCGGCGTTCTCCGGTGGTCCCCACTCCGGCGCCGCTCAGCCTCCGGCCATGCCTGGGCCCTCGGGCGGTCCGCGCGCCGGTCATCCCCACCCTCCGGCCACTCCGCCGTCTCCGGGCGGCGCCCACTCCGGCCTCGCGCAGCCCCCGGCCGGGCCGCCCGGCTCGGGCGGCCCCCAGTACCCGGCCGCCGCTCCGGGGCCCGGCGCTGCCCAGCCTCAGGCCGCTCCGGCGTCTTCCGGTGGGCCCAACTCGGCCCCGGCTCAGCCTCCGGCCATGCCGTCCCACTCCGGTGGCTCTTACCCCGGCCCTGCTCAGTCTCCGGCTGCCCCGCAGCACTCTGGGGGCTCCCCGCTTTCGGCCGTCGCGCAGGGTCCGGGTCCTGCCCAGCCCCCGGCTGCCCTGCCTCACTCCGGTGGCCCCCACTCGGCCCCGGCTCAGCCTCCGGCTGCGCCGTCCCACTCCGGTGGCTCTCACCCCGGCCTCGCCCAGCCTTCGGCTGCCCCGCAGCACTCCGGGGGCTCCCCGCTCCCGGCCGTCGCGCAGGGTCCTGGTCCCGCTCAGCCCTCGGCCGCTCCGGCGTCTTCCGGTGGCCCCCACTCGGGCCCGGCTCAGCCTCCGGCCGTCCCATCCCACTCTGGTGGCTCTCACCCCGGCCTCGCTCAGTCTCCGGCTGCCCTGCAGCACTCTGGGGGCTCTCCGCTTTCGGCCGTGGCGCAAGGTCCTGGTCCCGCTCAGCCTCCGGCTGCGCCGTCCCACTCCGGTGGCTCTCACCCCGGCCTCGCTCAGTCTCCGGCTGCCCCGCCCCACTCCCTCGGCCCCCGCTCCGGCGGGCCCCAGGCCCCGGCAGGGCCGCCGCCCGGGGCCGCCCCGTACCCGGCCGGGCCCCCGCACCCGGCCGCCGCGTCGCACCCGGGCCCCGTTCCGTACCCCGGCGGCCCCCCGTACCCGGGCGCGCTCCCGTACCCCTCCGCCCCCTCGCACCTCGGCGGCCCCCAGCCCACCGGCGGGCCCTCAGGCCCCGGACGCCCCCGACAGCCGGGCGGCCCGGCGCACTCCACGGGGACCCCGCACTCCACAGGGACCCCGCACCTCGCGGGGGTGGCGCACTCCCCGTCCGCAGGGGTTCCGCAGGGGGGTGAGTTCACCGGGCAGGTGCCGCTGCCGCCCGTGGGCGTTCCGCTCCCCGGTGCCGGGGGGCAGGTCCCGGGCACCGGCGCCGCCACCCTCGCCGTGCTGCTCATCGGCCCCGCCGGGGCGGGCAAGACGACCGTCGCCCGGCACTGGGCGCGCAGCCGCCGGGTGCCCACCGCGCACATCAGCCTCGACGACGTCCGCGAGTGGGTCTGCTCCGGCTTCGCCGACCCCCAGTCCGGCTGGAACGAGCACTCCGAGGCGCAGTACCGCCTGGCCCGCCGCACCTGCGGCTTCGCCGCGCGCAACTTCCTCGCCAACGGCATCTCCTGCATCGTGGACGACGCCGTCTTCCCCGACCGTCCCGTCGTCGGTCTCGGCGGCTGGAAGCGGCACGTCGGCCCCGGTCTGCTGCCCGTGGTGCTGCTGCCGGGCCTTGAGATCGTCCTGGAGCGCAACGCCGAGCGCAGCGGCAACCGGCGCCTCTCCGACGAGGAGGTCGCCGCCATCCACGGCCGGATGGCCGGCTGGTACGGCTCCGGCCTGCCGATCATCGACAACTCCGCGTACGACGTCGAGACCACCGCCCGGGTCCTCGACGACGTCCTCGCCCGAGCGATCGCCAGCCCGCCCGCCTGGTGACCGCGCGGGCGGCCCGGTCGGCGGTCCCCAACAGGCCGCCGTCGCGCCCGGCTCGTACGCTCGGAGCATGTCCGAGGTGTATGCGGACCGCCGGGTGAGGCTGCGCGACCGCTGTGCGGCCGCCGGCAGCCCGGCGGCCCTGGTCTCCCGCCCCGCCAACGTCCGGTACCTCGCGGGCGGCTCGCCCCCGGGCGCCGTCCTCCTCGTCGGGGCGGAACCGGACGGGGACGTCCTGCTCTGCCCCGTCGCCCCCGGTGCGGAACCGGCCGACGGGCGGCTGGACGAACTGCTCCGCAGACAGGTCCTGCCCGTCGGCGGCGGAGACCCGGCGGTCGCCGCCGCCGACCTGGCCCGCCGGGCCGGGGCCGACGCCCTCGCCGTGGAGGAGCACCACCTGACCGTGGCCCGGCACCGGGCCATGGGCTCCGTCGCGCCCGGACTGCGCCTCGCGGACCTCACCTGCGCCGTCGAGCAGCTGAGGATCGTCAAGGACGAGGACGAGATCGGCTGTCTCCGGATCGCCGCGGAGATCGCCGACCAGGCACTCGGCGAACTCCTGGAGTCGATCCTCGTGGGGCGGACCGAGCGCCACCTCGCACTGGAACTGGAACGGCGGCTCGTGGACCACGGCGCCGACGGAGCGGCCTTCCCCACCTCGGTGGCGACCGGCCCGCACTCCGGCCGCCGGGGCCACCGGCCCACCGACCGCCGGGTCGAGGAGGGCGATTTCCTCACCGTCGGCCTGGGCGCCGACTACCGGGGCTACCGGTGCGAGATCGGTCGCACCTTCGTCATCGGCACCGCCCCCGCCGACTGGCAGATCGAGCTGTACGAGCTCGTCTTCGCCGCTCAGCGGGCCGGACGGGAGTCCCTTCTGCCGGGCGCCGCCTACCGGGACGTGGACCGGGCGGCCCGTCAGATCCTGGACGCCGCGGGGTACGCGGAGGCCGCCGTACCCCTCACCGGGCACGGGGTGGGGCTCGAAATCGACGAGGACCCGCAGTTGTCACCCTCGGCCATGGGTAAACTGGACGCTTGTGTGCCGGTCACCGTCGAACCGGGGGTCCACCTCCCGGGCCGGGGCGGAGTCCGGATCGATGACACGCTCGTCGTGCGCCAGGAGGCGGACGGCGGACCCGAGCTACTCACCATCACGACCAAGGAGCTGCTCGCGCTGTAGGGCGCGCAGGTATCCACGGTCCCACGTCAGTGCAGGAGATTTCGCAACCGTGGCTTCCACGAACGACCTCAAGAACGGCATGGTGCTCAAGCTCGACGGGGGCCAGCTCTGGTCCGTCGTCGAGTTCCAGCACGTCAAGCCCGGCAAGGGCCCGGCCTTCGTGCGCACCAAGCTCAAGAGCGTGCTGTCCGGCAAGGTCGTCGACAAGACGTTCAACGCCGGTACCAAGGTCGAGACGGCCACCATCGACCGCCGCGACATGCAGTTCTCGTACATGGACGGCGACTACTTCGTCTTCATGGACATGCAGACGTACGACCAGCTGATGGTCGACCGCAAGTCGGTCGGCGACGCGGCCAACTTCCTGATCGAGGGCTTCACCGCCTCGGTGGCCCAGCACGAGGGCGAGGTGCTCTACGTCGAGCTCCCGGCCGCCGTCGAGCTGGTCATCCAGCACACCGACCCGGGCGTCCAGGGCGACCGCTCCACCGGCGGCACCAAGCCGGCCACCCTGGAGACGGGCCACGAGATCCAGGTCCCGCTCTTCGTCTCCACCGGCGAGAAGGTCAAGGTCGACACCCGCACCAGCGACTACCTCGGCCGGGTGAACAGCTAACCGTGGCCGCCCGGAGCAAGGCCCGCAAGCGCGCCTTCCAGATCCTCTTCGAGGCCGACCAGCGGGGCACCTCCGTCCAGGAGGTCCTCGCGGACCAGGTCAGGCTCTCGCGGGGCGACGTCCACCAGCCGCCGGTGAGCGACTTCACCATGCAGCTGGTCGAGGGGTACGCCTCGTACGTGGTGCGGATCGACGAGCTCATCGCCACCTACGCGGTGGACTGGGACCTCGACCGGATGCCCGTCGCCGACCGGAACATCGTGCGCCTCGGCGCGTACGAACTGATCTGGGAGGACGGGACGCCGGACGCCGTCGCGATCGACGAGGCGGTGCAGCTCGCCAAGGAGTTCTCCACGGACGAGTCCCCGGCCTTCGTCAACGGTCTGCTGGCGCGCTTCAAGGACCTGAAGCCGCGTCTGCGCCGGGACGCGGACGCCTGACAGGCGGACGACACCGGCAGTCGAAGGGGCCCGCCGCACTCAGGTGCGGCGGGCCCCTTCGGCGTCCCGGGAAGCTTCCGTCGGAGCCCGGAAAAACACCGGGCCCGTGGACGTCGGATGACGTCCACGGGCCCGGTGTTACGTTTCTGCTGTGCCCCGGCAGGGGTCAGCTGTCCTCGTGGGCGACCGCGCGGCGCGCGTCCGCGTCGAGCACGCCCCAGCTGATCAGCTGCTCGGTGAGGACCGAGGGGGACTGGTCGTAGATGACGGCCAGGGTGCGCAGGTCGTCCTGACGGATCGACAGCACCTTGCCGTTGTAGTCGCCGCGCTGCGACTGGATCGTCGCCGCGTAGCGCTGGAGCGGGCCCGCCTTCTCCTGCGGGACGTGCGCCAGGCGCTCCAGGTCGAGGACCAGCTTCGGCGGCGGCTCGGCGGCCCCGCCCGGGGTCGTGCCCGGCAGCAGTTCCTGCACCGGCACCCCGTAGAAGTCGGCCAGCTCGGCGAGGCGCTGCACGGTCACCGCGCGGTCGCCACGCTCGTACGACCCGACGACCACGGCCTTCCAGCGGCCCTGCGACTTCTCCTCCACTCCGTGGAGGGAGAGCCCCTGCTGGGTGCGGATGGCGCGGAGTTTGGCCCCGAGCTGCTTTGCGTATTCGCTGGACATAACGCTCCCGGACGCTGTGACGACATGCGGCTGCGCCGCGCGGCTGGTAACTCACTGTGAGGTTACGCAGAGTTACTCTTTCCCGTCAAGCCGAAAGGTCCGTACCGGTTCCCCGCCGGGGGCGGCGCCCGGTGCGCCGCCCGGGGGCGAGGGGAGACCGCGCCCGCCCCCTGGTATCGTTGACGGCGCATATCCGACGTCCTTTAAGAGCCGTCCCGTGAGGCGGAGAAGGAGGTCCGTTTCACATGGACACTCAGCAGCACGGCGACGACCCCAGGCCCGTCCTCGAGGCCCCGGACATCGCGCGGGTCCTGACCCGCATCGCCCACGAGATCGTCGAGCGCGCCAAGGGCGCAGACGACGTGGTTCTCCTCGGCATCCCCACCCGTGGCGTCTTCCTCGCCCGCAGGCTCGCCGAGAAGCTCGCCTCCATCACCGGCACCAAGATTCCGGTCGGATCCCTCGACATCACCATGTACCGGGACGACCTCCGGATGAAGCCGGCCCGCGCCATCGGCCGCACCGAGATCCCCGGTGACGGCATCGACGGCCGCCTCGTCGTCCTCGTCGACGACGTCCTCTTCTCCGGCCGCACCATCCGGGCCGCCCTCGACGCCCTCGGCGACATCGGCCGCCCCCGCGCGGTCCAGCTCGCCGTCCTCGTCGACCGCGGCCACCGCGAGCTGCCGATCCGCGCCGACTACGTCGGGAAGAACCTCCCCACGTCATTGCGGGAGACGGTCAAGGTCCAGCTCGCCGAGGAGGACGGCCGCGACACCGTCCTGCTCGGCACCAGGCCCACCGCCTAGCCCGACCGGCCTTCCCCCTGCGGGGCCGGGGCACCCCCCTGCGCCCCCGCACGCCCTCACACCTCCCACCACGGAGCGACACACCGATGATGCGTCACCTCATCTCGGCCGCCGACCTCACCCGCGACGACGCCGTCCTGATCCTCGACACCGCCGAGGAGATGGCCCGGGTGGCCGACCGGCCCATCAAGAAGCTGCCCACCCTGCGCGGCCGGACCATCTGCAACCTCTTCTTCGAGGACTCCACCCGCACCCGGATCTCCTTCGAAGCCGCCGAGAAGCGCCTCTCCGCCGACGTCATCAACTTCGCGGCCAAGGGCTCCAGCGTCTCCAAGGGCGAGTCCCTCAAGGACACCGCGCAGACCCTGGAGGCCATGGGCGTCGACGCCGTCGTCATCCGGCACGGCGCCTCCGGAGCCCCCTACCGCCTCGCCACCTCCGGCTGGATCGACGCCCCCGTCGTGAACGCGGGCGACGGCACCCACCAGCACCCCACCCAGGCCCTGCTGGACGCCTTCACCATGCGCCGCCGCCTGGTCGGCCGCGACACCGGACTCGGCCAGGACCTCGCGGGCAAGCGGATCACCCTCGTCGGCGACGTCCTGCACAGCCGGGTCGCCCGCTCCAACGTCGACCTGCTGCACACCCTCGGCGCCGAGGTCACCCTGGTGGCCCCGCCCACCCTGCTCCCCGTCGGCGTCGAGACCTGGCCCTGCGAGGTCTCCTACGGCCTCGACCGGGTGCTGCCGAAGTCCGACGCGGTCATGATGCTGCGTGTGCAGCGCGAACGGATGAACGACGCCTTCTTCCCCACCGAGCGGGAGTACTCGCGCCGGTACGGGCTCGACGGCCACCGGATGGGCAAGATGCCCGAGCACGCCATCGTCATGCACCCCGGCCCCATGGTCCGCGGCATGGAGATCACCGCCGAGGTCGCCGACTCCGACCGCTGCACGGTCGTCGAGCAGGTCGCCAACGGCGTCTCCGTCCGGATGGCGGTCCTCTACCTGCTCCTGGGCGGCAACGACTCCGCCACCCCCAGCACCCCCCGTACCGAGGAGAACAAGTAACCATGAGCAAGATCCTTATTCGCGGTGCGCGGGTGCTGGGCGGCGAGGTCCAGGACGTCCTGATCGACGGCGAGACCATCGCGGAGACCGGCACCGGCCTGTCCGCCGAGGGCGCCACCGTCGTCGAGGCCGACGGCCAGATCCTGCTGCCCGGCCTGGTCGACCTCCACACCCATCTGCGCGAGCCCGGCCGCGAGGACTCCGAGACCGTCCTCACCGGCACCCGCGCCGCCGCCTCCGGCGGCTACACCGCCGTTTTCGCCATGGCCAACACCCACCCGGTCGCCGACACCGCCGGTGTCGTCGAGCAGGTCTACCGGCTCGGCAAGGAGCACGGCTACTGCGACGTGCAGCCCATCGGCGCCGTCACCGTCGGCCTGGAGGGCAAGAAGCTCGCCGAGCTCGGCGCCATGCACGACTCCGCCGCCGGCGTCACGGTCTTCTCCGACGACGGCAAGTGCGTCGACGACGCCGTCATCATGCGCCGCGCCCTGGAGTACGTGAAGGCCTTCGGCGGCGTCGTCGCCCAGCACGCCCAGGAGCCCCGCCTCACCGAGGGCGCCCAGATGAACGAGGGCGTCGTCTCCGCCGAACTGGGCCTCGGCGGCTGGCCCGCCGTCGCCGAGGAGTCGATCATCGCCCGCGACGTCCTCCTCGCCGAGCACGTCGGCTCCCGCGTCCACATCTGCCACCTCTCCACCGCGGGCTCCGTCGAGATCGTCCGCTGGGCCAAGTCCCGCGGCATCGACGTCACCGCCGAGGTCACCCCCCACCACCTCCTCCTCACGGACGAGCTGGTCCGCTCGTACGACCCGGTCTACAAGGTCAACCCGCCGCTGCGCACCGAGAAGGACGTCCTCGCGCTCCGCGAGGCGCTGGCCGACGGCACGATCGACATCGTCGCCACCGACCACGCCCCGCACCCGCACGAGGACAAGGACTGCGAGTGGGCCGCCGCCGCCATGGGCATGGTCGGCCTGGAGACCGCGCTCTCCGTGGTCCAGCAGACGATGGTCGAGACCGGCCTCCTCGACTGGGCCGGAGTCGCCGACCGGATGTCCCTCGCGCCCGCCCGCATCGGACGGGCCACCGGCCACGGCCGCCCCGTCTCGGCGGGCGAGCCCGCCAACCTGACCCTCGTCGATCCGGATTACCGTGGTGTGGTGGACCCCGCGGACTTCGCCTCCCGCAGCCGCAACACCCCGTACGAGGGCCGTGAGCTGCCGGGACGCGTCACCCACACCTTCCTGCGGGGCCGGGCAACGGTCGTGGACGGGAAGCTGGCGTGACACCACTCATCGCAATCGCAGCAGAGGCAGTCGAGCAGAAGTCGGCGGAGGTGACCGACTGGGCCGGACGGATCGGCTGGGTCGCCGGACTGCTGATCTTCATCGCCCTCGTGTACTGGCTGATGCGCCAGGGCTGGAAGTGGCGCGGCAGCCTCCAGTCGGACCTCCCCGAGCTGCCCACCGCACCGGCCGGGACCGGCCCGGCGACCCTGACCCTCAGCGGGCGCTACCACGGGTCCACCACCGCCGGACAGTGGCTCGACCGGATCGTCGCCCACGGGCTCGGCACCCGCAGCCGCGCCGAGCTGACGCTCACCGAGGCCGGGATCACGGTCGGGCGCCCCGGCGCGAACGACTTCTTCCTCCCCGTCGGAGCCCTGCGCGAGGCCCGCCTCGACAAGGGCATCGCGGGCAAGGTCCTCGCCGAGGGCGGCCTGCTGGTCGTCACCTGGGCGCACGGCGACAAGCTGCTCGACTCCGGCTTCCGCTCCGACCGGGCGGCCGAGCACACCGCCTGGGTCGAAGCCATCAACTCCATGATCAACACGACGGAAGGCATCGCACGATGACGACCTCCACCAGGGGAGCTGCCAAGACTCCCGCCGTACTCGTCCTGGAGGACGGCCGCACCTTCCGCGGCCGTGCCTACGGGGCCGTGGGGGAGACCTTCGGCGAGGCCGTGTTCTCCACCGGCATGACCGGCTACCAGGAGACCCTCACCGACCCGTCGTACCACCGCCAGGTCGTCGTCATGACCGCCCCGCACGTCGGCAACACCGGCGTCAACGACGAGGACCCCGAGTCCGGCCGCATCTGGGTCTCCGGCTACGTGGTCCGCGACCCCGCACGCGTCTCCTCCAACTGGCGCTCCCGGCGCTCCCTGGACGAGGAGCTGGAGCGCCAGGGCGTCGTCGGCATCGCCGGCATCGACACCCGGGCCCTCACCCGCCACCTGCGCGAGCGCGGCGCCATGCGCGTCGGCATCTTCTCCGGCGACGCCGTCGCCGACGAGACCGCCCTGCTCGCCAAGGTCACGGCACAGCCCGAGATGACCGGTGCGAACCTCTCCGCCGAGGTCGCCACCAAGGAGAGCTACGTCGTCCCCGCGATCGGCCCCGACGGCGAAGCCCTCCCGCTCGGCACCGCCAGGTTCACCGTCGCCGCCGTCGACCTCGGCATCAAGGGCATGACCCCGCGCCGGATGGCCGAGCGCGGCATCGAGGTCCACGTGCTGCCCGCCACCGCCACCGCCGAGGACGTCTACGCGGTCGCCCCCGACGGCGTGTTCTTCTCCAACGGCCCCGGCGACCCGGCCACCGCGGACGGCCCCGTCGCCGTCATGCGCGAAGTCCTGAGCCGCAGGACGCCCCTCTTCGGCATCTGCTTCGGCAACCAGATCCTCGGCCGCGCCCTCGGCTTCGGCACCTACAAGCTGAAGTACGGCCACCGGGGCATCAACCAGCCCGTCCAGGACCGCACCACCGGCAAGGTCGAGGTCACCGCGCACAACCACGGCTTCGCCGTCGACGCCCCCCTCGACAAGGTCTCCGACACGCCCTACGGGCGCGCCGAGGTCTCCCACGTCTGTCTGAACGACCAGGTCGTCGAAGGCCTCCAGCTGCTCGACCAGCCGGCCTTCTCCGTCCAGTACCACCCCGAGGCGGCCGCGGGCCCGCACGACGCCGCGTACCTCTTCGACCGCTTCGTATCCCTGATGGAGGCCGAGCGTGCCTAAGCGCACCGATATCCAGTCCGTCCTGGTCATCGGCTCCGGCCCGATCGTCATCGGCCAGGCCGCCGAGTTCGACTACTCCGGAACCCAGGCCTGCCGCGTCCTCAAGGCCGAGGGCCTGCGGGTCATCCTGGTCAACTCCAACCCGGCCACGATCATGACCGACCCGGAGATCGCCGACGCCACCTACGTCGAGCCGATCACCCCCGAGTTCGTCGAGAAGATCATCGCCAAGGAGCGCCCCGACGCCCTCCTGCCCACCCTCGGCGGCCAGACCGCGCTCAACACCGCGATCTCCATGCACGAGCAGGGCGTCCTGGAGAAGTACGGCGTCGAGCTCATCGGCGCCAACGTCGAGGCCATCAACAAGGGCGAGGACCGCGACCTCTTCAAGGGCGTCGTCGAGGCCGTCAAGGCCAAGATCGGATACGGCGAGTCCGCCCGCTCGGTGATCTGCCACACCATGGACGACGTCATCAAGGGCGTCGACACCCTCGGCGGCTACCCCGTCGTCGTCCGCCCCTCCTTCACCATGGGCGGCGCCGGTTCCGGCTTCGCCCACGACGAGGACGAGCTGCGCCGCATCGCCGGTCAGGGCCTCACGCTCTCGCCCACCACCGAGGTGCTCCTGGAGGAGTCCATCCTCGGCTGGAAGGAGTACGAGCTGGAGCTGATGCGCGACAGGAACGACAACGTCGTGGTCGTCTGCTCCATCGAGAACTTCGACCCGATGGGCGTCCACACCGGCGACTCGATCACCGTCGCCCCGGCGATGACGCTGACCGACCGCGAGTACCAGCGCCTCCGCGACATCGGCATCGCGATCATCCGCGAGGTCGGCGTCGACACCGGCGGCTGCAACATCCAGTTCGCGATCGACCCGGTCGACGGCCGCGTCATCGTCATCGAGATGAACCCGCGCGTCTCCCGCTCCTCGGCGCTCGCCTCCAAGGCGACCGGCTTCCCGATCGCCAAGATCGCGGCCCGTCTCGCCGTCGGCTACACGCTCGACGAGATCCCGAACGACATCACGGAGAAGACCCCGGCGTCCTTCGAGCCCACGCTCGACTACGTCGTCGTCAAGGCCCCCCGCTTCGCCTTCGAGAAGTTCCCCTCCGCCGACTCCACGCTGACCACGACCATGAAGTCGGTCGGCGAGGCCATGGCGATCGGCCGCAACTTCACCGAGGCGCTCCAGAAGGCCCTGCGCTCCCTGGAGAAGAAGGGCTCCCAGTTCGCCTTCACCGGCGAGCCCGGCGACAAGGACGAGCTGCTGCGCGAGGCGGTCCGCCCGACCGACGGCCGCATCAACACCGTCATGCGGGCGATCCGCGCCGGAGCCACCCCCGAGGAGGTCTTCGACGCCACGAAGATCGACCCGTGGTTCGTCGACCAGCTCTTCCTGATCAAGGAGATCGCCGACGAGCTGGCCGAGGCCGAGCGCCTGGAGCCCGAGCTGCTCTCCGAGGCCAAGCGCCACGGCTTCTCCGACGCCCAGATCGCCGAGATCCGGGGCCTGCGCGAGGACGTCGTCCGCGAGGTCCGGCACGCCCTCGGCGTCCGCCCGGTCTACAAGACGGTCGACACCTGCGCCGCCGAGTTCGCCGCGAAGACCCCGTACTTCTACTCCTCCTACGACGAGGAGAGCGAGGTCGCCCCGCGCGAGAAGCCCGCGGTGATCATCCTGGGCTCCGGCCCGAACCGCATCGGCCAGGGCATCGAGTTCGACTACTCCTGCGTCCACGCCTCCTTCGCGCTGAGCGACGCCGGGTACGAGACCGTGATGGTCAACTGCAACCCGGAGACCGTCTCCACCGACTACGACACCTCCGACCGGCTCTACTTCGAGCCGCTCACCCTGGAGGACGTCCTGGAGATCGTCCACGCCGAGACCCTCGCGGGCCCCGTCGCGGGCGTCGTCGTCCAGCTCGGCGGCCAGACCCCGCTGGGCCTGGCACAGGCCCTCAAGGACAACGGCGTGCCCGTCGTCGGCACCTCCCCCGAGGCCATCCACGCCGCCGAGGACCGCGGCGCCTTCGGCCAGGTCCTCGCCGAGGCCGGACTGCCCGCCCCCAAGCACGGCACCGCGACCACCTTCGCCGGAGCCAAGGCCATCGCCGACGAGATCGGCTACCCCGTCCTCGTACGCCCCTCGTACGTGCTCGGCGGCCGGGGCATGGAGATCGTGTACGACGAGACCCGCCTGGAGTCGTACATCGCCGAGTCCACCGAGATCAGCCCCACCCGGCCGGTCCTGGTCGACCGCTTCCTCGACGACGCCATCGAGATCGACGTCGACGCCCTCTACGACGGCCAGGAGCTCTACCTCGGCGGCGTCATGGAGCACATCGAGGAAGCGGGGATCCACTCCGGCGACTCGGCCTGCGCCCTGCCCCCGATCACCCTCGGCGGCTACGACATCAAGCGCCTGCGCGCCTCCACCGAGGCCATCGCCAAGGGCGTCGGCGTGCGCGGTCTGATCAACATCCAGTTCGCGATGGCCGGTGACATCCTCTACGTCCTGGAGGCCAACCCGCGCGCCTCCCGGACCGTCCCCTTCACCTCGAAGGCGACCGCCGTCCCGCTCGCCAAGGCCGCCGCGCGCATCTCGCTCGGCGCCACCGTCGCCGAGCTGCGCGCCGAGGGCCTGCTGCCGAAGACCGGCGACGGCGGCACCCTGCCGCTCGACGCGCCGATCTCCGTCAAGGAGGCCGTGATGCCGTGGTCGCGCTTCCGCGACGTGCACGGCCGTGGCGTGGACACCGTCCTGGGCCCGGAGATGCGCTCCACCGGCGAGGTCATGGGCATCGACGCGGTCTTCGGCACGGCGTACGCCAAGTCGCAGGCCGGGGCGTACGGCCCGCTGCCCACCGGGGGCCGCGCGTTCATCTCGGTCGCCAACCGCGACAAGCGCTCGATGATCTTCCCGGCCCGCGAGCTCGTCGCCCACGGCTTCGAGCTGCTCGCCACCTCCGGCACCGCCGAGGTCCTCAAGCGCAACGGCATCAACGCCACCATCGTGCGCAAGCTGAGCGAGGGCGAGGGCCCGAACGGCGAGAAGACGATCGTGCAGCTCATCCACGACGGCCAGGTCGACCTGATCGTCAACACCCCGTACGGCACCGGTGGCCGCCTCGACGGCTACGAGATCCGTACGGCCGCGGTCGCCCGTGGCGTCCCCTGCCTCACCACGGTCCAGGCGCTCGCCGCGGCCGTCCAGGGCATCGACGCGCTCAACGGCGGCGACGTCGGCGTCCGCTCGCTCCAGGAGCACGCGGAGATCCTGACCGCGGCCCGCGACTAGCAGCCCGTACGAACGAGGGGGGACACCGGCGACACCGCGGTGTCCCCCTCGTCATGAGCACACCTGGACCCCGCATGTACAAGTTCTTCTTCCGGCTCGTCTTCACGCGCATGGACCCCGAGCAGGCCCACCACCTGGCCTTCCGCTGGATCCGGCTGGCCGCCCGCGTCCCCGTCCTGCGGACCTTCGTCGCCGCCGTCCTCGCGCCCCGCCACCCGGCCCTGCGCACCGAGGCCCTCGGCCTGCGGATGCACGGCCCCTTCGGGCTCGCCGCTGGCTTCGACAAGAACGCCGTCGCCATCGACGGCATGTCGATGCTCGGCTTCGACCACATCGAGATCGGCACGGTCACCGGCGAGGCCCAGCCCGGCAACCCCAAGAAGCGCCTCTTCCGGCTGATCCCGGACCGCGCCCTGATCAACCGCATGGGCTTCAACAACGAGGGCTCCGCCGCCGTCGCCGCCCGCCTCGCCGCCCGCGAGCCCGTCTTCCGCACGGTCGTCGGCGTCAACATCGGCAAGACCAAGCTCGTCCCCGAGGCCGAGGCCGCCGACGACTACGTGAAGTCCACCGAGCGCCTCGCCGCGCACGCCGACTACCTCGTCGTCAACGTCTCCTCGCCGAACACCCCCGGCCTGCGGAACCTCCAGGCCACCGAGTCGCTCCGGCCGCTCCTGACCGCCGTCCGGGAGGCCGCCGACCGCACGGTCACCGACCGCCGGGTCCCGCTGCTCGTCAAGATCGCGCCCGACCTGGCCGACGAGGACGTCGACGCGGTCGCCGACCTCGCCCTCGAACTGGGTCTCGACGGCATCATCGCCACCAACACCACCATCGCCCGCGAGGGCCTCGGCCTGAAGTCGGACCCGGCGCTCGTCGAGGAGACCGGCGGCCTCTCCGGCGCCCCCGTCAAGGAACGCTCCCTCGCCGTCCTCAGGCGCCTCCACGCGCGCGTGGGCGACCGCCTGGTCCTGGTGGGCGTCGGCGGCATCGAGAACGCCGAGGACGCCTGGCAGCGCGTCCTCGCGGGCGCCACCCTGATCCAGGGCTACAGCGCCTTCATCTACGAGGGCCCGTTCTACGCCCGCGCGATCCACCGGGGCCTCGCCGCGCGCCTCGCCGCCTCCCCGTACGCCACCCTCGCCGAGGCCGTCGGCGCCGACAACCGAAAGGCCGCCCAGTGACCTCCCCGACGCCCGCCCCGCACCCCGCCCCGACGCCCTTCGGCGCCCGGCTGCGCACCGCCATGGACGAGCGCGGTCCGCTCTGCGTCGGCATCGACCCGCACGCCGCCCTGCTCGACTCCTGGGGCCTGACCGACGACATCGCGGGCCTGGAGCGGTTCACGTTCACGGTCGTCGAGGCCCTCGCCGGAACGGTCGCCGTCTTCAAGCCGCAGTCGGCCTTCTTCGAGCGCTTCGGCTCGCGCGGCGTCGCCGTCCTGGAGCGGGCCGTCGCCGAGCTGCGCGCGGCGGGCGGCCTGGTCGTCATGGACGCCAAGCGCGGCGACATCGGCTCCACGATGGCCGCCTACGCGGAGACCTACCTGCGGGTGGACTCCCCGCTGTTCTCCGACGCGCTCACGGTCTCCCCGTACCTCGGCTACGGCTCCCTGCGGCCCGCCGTCGACCTGGCCCGCGAGTCCGGCGCCGGGCTCTTCGTGCTCGCCCTGACCTCCAACCCGGAGGGGGCCGAGGTGCAGCGCGCGGTGCGCGCCGACGACCCGGCCGGGCGGACCGTCGGCGCGCTCATGCTGGGCCACCTCGCCGAGGAGAACGCGGGGGAGAGCCCGATGGGCTCCTTCGGGGCCGTGGTGGGCGCCACGCTCGGCGACCTGTCCTCGTTCGACCTGGACATCAACGGGCCGCTCCTGGCCCCCGGCATCGGCGCGCAGGGCGCGACCCCGGCCGACCTCCCGGCCGTCTTCGGCGCGGCGGTGCGCAACGTCGTGCCGAACGTGAGCCGGGGCGTCCTGCGGCACGGTCCGGACGCGACCGCTCTGAGGGGCGCGGCCGACCGGTACGCGGACGAGATCCGCGCGGCCGTCGGGGGGTAGCGGGACGCGCGGCCAATCCGCAGGTGGGACGGTGCTGACGGGCCGTCTCACCGGGTCGCCCCGCTCCTTGACGAAAACTTGGCTCAAAACCGAGTCGTTTTGTCGGGAAAGTCCTGGTCGGTCGATGCTGACCAGGACTTTTCCGCTGTTCTCGCTGACTGGAGCGGGATCGGCCGCTAGTCTCCGGGGCAGAGCAGGCGTTCAACGGCCACAGCGTTGATCGTTGCTCCACTGGTGTGGGGCGACTAGGTTCCTCACCGGTCCGTATCCGACAGATCGACATCCGAGGTGACGTAGGCGTGGCTCTTCCGCCCCTTACCCCTGAACAGCGCGCAGCCGCGCTCGAGAAGGCCGCCGCGGCTCGCCGGGAGCGGGCCGAGGTCAAGAATCGACTCAAGCACTCCGGCGCCTCCCTCCAGGAGGTCATCAAGACCGGCCAGGAGAACGACGTCATCGGCAAGATGAAGGTCTCCGCGCTGCTCGAATCGCTCCCCGGCGTCGGCAAGGTCCGCGCCAAGCAGATCATGGAGCGTCTCGGCATCTCCGAGAGCCGCCGGGTGCGCGGTCTGGGCTCCAACCAGATCGCCTCCCTGGAGCGCGAGTTCGGCAGCACCGGCGCCTGAACGGGTGACCGGTCCGGCGCCCGGTCCGGGACTCGCGTCCCGGGCACCCCGGTGATGCTGGAATAATCGCTGCATGGCAGCAGAGGTACGTCCGCGGCTGACCGTGCTCTCCGGCCCCTCAGGGGTCGGCAAGAGCACGGTCGTCGCGCATATGCGCAAGGTCCACCCCGAGGTCTGGCTCTCGGTGTCCGCGACGACACGGAAGCCCCGCCCCGGCGAGAAGCACGGCGTCCACTACTTCTTCGTGACGGACGACGAGTTCGACAAGCTGATCGCCAACGGCGAGCTCCTCGAATGGGCCGAGTTCGCGGGCAACCGCTACGGCACCCCGCGCGGCGCGGTCCTCGCCCGGCTCGACTCCGGGGAGCCCGTGCTCCTGGAGATCGACCTCCAGGGCGCCCGCCAGGTCAAGGACTCGATGCCCGAGTCCCAGCTGGTCTTCCTGGCCCCGCCGAGCTGGGACGAACTGGTCCGCCGGCTCACCGGCCGGGGCACCGAGTCGCCCGAGGTCATCGAGCGCCGCCTCGCCGCGGCCAAGGTCGAACTCGCCGCCGAGTCGGAGTTCGACAGCACGCTCGTCAACACCTCCGTCGAAGACGTCGCACGCGAGCTGCTAACGTTGACGCTGGTGTCTTCTGGGGAGTGACTCCCGGATCGCCGCAGTACACAGCAGCACAGAGCACTGCAGAAGCAGTGCAGAACAAATCTTTTTCCATCTTCGGAAGGTAGAGCGTGTCCTCTTCCATCACCGCGCCCGAGGGCATCATCAACCCGCCGATCGACGAGCTGCTCGAGGCCACGGACTCGAAGTACAGCCTCGTGATCTACGCGGCCAAGCGGGCGCGTCAGATCAACGCGTACTACTCCCAGCTCGGCGAGGGCCTGCTGGAGTACGTGGGTCCGCTGGTCGACACCCACGTCCACGAGAAGCCGCTCTCGATCGCGCTGCGCGAGATCAACGCGGGTCTGCTGACCTCCGAGGCCATCGAGGGCCCGGCCCAGTAACCACGCGTCGCGTGTAACGCTTGTCACCACAGGCCCGGCGGACTTCCGCCGGGCCTGTGGTGTTCTCATGGAGTCCTAACGCGTCCGAGTGCGCGTCCGAGCGCGGGGAGTGACAGTCGTGGCCGAGCCGAAGGTCGTTCTGGGGGTCAGCGGCGGCATCGCCGCCTACAAGGCGTGCGAGCTGCTGCGCCGGTTCACCGAGTCGGGCCACGACGTCCGGGTCGTCCCGACCGGGTCCGCCCTCCACTTCGTCGGCGCCGCCACCTGGTCAGCCCTCTCCGGCCACCCCGTCTCCACCGAGGTCTGGGACTCCGTCCACGAGGTGCCCCACGTGCGGATCGGACAGGGCGCCGACCTCGTCGTCGTCGCCCCCGCCACCGCCGACCTGCTCGCCAAGGCGGCCCACGGCCTCGCCGACGACCTGCTCACCAACACGCTGCTCACCGCGCGCTGCCCCGTCGTCTTCGCCCCCGCCATGCACACCGAGATGTGGGAGCACCCGGCCACCCAGGAGAACGTGGCCACCCTGCGCCGCCGGGGCGCCGTCGTCCTCGAACCGGCCGTCGGGCGTCTCACCGGCGCCGACACGGGCAAGGGACGACTGCCCGACCCGACGGAGATCTTCGAGGCCTGCCGACGGGTCCTCAGCCGCGGCGCCACCGCCCCCGACCTCGCCGGACGCCATGTCGTGGTCAGCGCGGGCGGCACCCGCGAGCCCCTCGACCCCGTCCGCTACCTCGGCAACCGCTCCTCCGGCAAGCAGGGCTACGCCCTCGCCAGGGCCGCCGCCGCCCGGGGCGCCCGGGTCACCCTCGTCGAGGCCAACACCGGCATCCCCGACCCGGCGGGCGTCGACGTCGTCCACGTCGGCACCGCGCTGCAGCTCCGCGAGGCCGTGCTCAAGGCCGTCGCCGACGCCGACGCGGTCGTCATGGCCGCCGCCGTCGCCGACTTCCGCCCCGCCGCCTACGCGACCGGGAAGATCAAGAAGAAGGACGACGGCGGGGCGCCCACCGTCGAGCTGGTCCGCAATCCGGACATCCTCGCGGAGCTGTCCACCGGCCGCGCGCTGCCCGGACAGGTCGTCGTCGGCTTCGCCGCCGAGACCGACGACGTCCTCGCCAACGGACGCGAGAAGCTCCGCCGCAAGGGCTGCGACCTCCTCGTGGTGAACGAGGTCGGAGAGCGCAAGACCTTCGGTTCCGAGGAGAACGAAGCCGTGGTCATCGCCTCGGACGGCACCGAGACCCCGGTCCCGTACGGCCCGAAGGAAGCGCTCGCCGAGACCGTCTGGGACCTCGTCCTGCCCCGGCTGCGCCCGGCGCCCTGATCCGTCGCGCCCCTCGCCGTCCGCGCCCGCGCGGACGGCGGCGGAAGACCCGGCCCGGACCTCCGGGCGGTGTCCTGAACCGCTTCGTACGGCCGGATTCACCCTCTCGGGGTATTCACTGTTCGAGACACCTGGACCATTGCGCGACCACGACCGATAGACTGTCCGTGGAACGTCTTGGGGCGCAGCCCCCTGCCGGTCCGCTTCAAAGAAGAGCCAGCAGCCGCTGCAACCCCAGGGAGCGTTGTGTCCCGTCGTCTGTTCACCTCGGAGTCCGTCACCGAGGGACACCCCGACAAGATCGCTGACCAGATCAGCGACACCATCCTCGACGCACTGCTCCGGGAGGACCCCACCTCCCGCGTCGCCGTCGAGACGCTGATCACCACCGGCCTGGTGCACGTCGCCGGTGAGGTGACCACCAAGGCGTGGGCGGACATCCCGACCCTCGTCCGGAACAAGATCCTCGAGATCGGCTACGACTCCTCCAAGAAGGGCTTCGACGGCGCCTCCTGCGGCGTGTCGGTGTCCATCGGGTCGCAGTCCCCGGACATCGCCCAGGGCGTGGACACCGCGTACGAGAAGCGGGTCGAGGGTGACGAGGACGAGCTCGACAAGCAGGGCGCCGGTGACCAGGGCCTGATGTTCGGCTATGCCTCGGACGAGACGCCCGAGCTGATGCCGCTGCCGATCCACATCGCGCACCGCCTCTCCCGCCGCCTCACCGAGGTCCGCAAGAACGGGACCATCCCGTACCTGCGCCCCGACGGCAAGACCCAGGTCACCATCGAGTACGACGGCGACAAGGCCGTCCGCCTCGACACGGTCGTCGTCTCCTCGCAGCACGCCTCCGACATCGACCTGGAGTCGCTGCTCGCGCCCGACATCCGCGAGTTCGTCGTCGAGCACGTGCTCAAGCAGCTCGTCGAGGACGGCATCAAGCTCGACACCGACGGCTACCGCCTCCTGGTGAACCCGACCGGCCGCTTCGAGATCGGCGGCCCGATGGGCGACGCCGGACTCACCGGCCGCAAGATCATCATCGACACGTACGGCGGCATGGCCCGGCACGGCGGCGGCGCCTTCTCCGGCAAGGACCCGTCGAAGGTCGACCGCTCGGCCGCCTACGCCATGCGCTGGGTCGCCAAGAACGTCGTCGCCGCGGGCCTCGCCTCGCGCTGCGAGGTCCAGGTCGCCTACGCGATCGGCAAGGCCGAGCCCGTCGGTCTCTTCGTCGAGACCTTCGGCACCCACACGATCGAGACCGAGAAGATCGAGAACGCCATCGGCGAGGTCTTCGACCTGCGCCCGGCCGCGATCATCCGCGACCTCGACCTGCTCCGCCCGATCTACTCCCAGACCGCCGCCTACGGCCACTTCGGCCGTGAGCTGCCCGACTTCACCTGGGAGCGCACGGACCGCGTGGAGGCCCTGCGCCGGGCCGCCGGTCTGTAGTCCCACCCGCGCCCGCCCGGAGCCCGGCCCCCCTTAGGGGGCGCCGGGCTCCGGCATGTCCGGCTGTCGGTGCCGTCTGGTAGGTATGGGGCTGTGAGCAGCGAGAAGGAGCGGTCAGGGGAGACGGCGGAGCCCGAGCAGCTCGCGCTCATCCGGGAGACCGTGCGGAAGGCGAAGGTGCCCAAGGCCAAGCCCCGGACCTGGCGGGGCGCGGCCCTGGCCAAGGAGCTGCCCGTGGCCAGGGTCGTCGTGAACAAGGGCGTCCTCCACCTCGACCAGTTCTTCGACTACGCGGTCCCCGAGGAACTCGACGCGATCGCCCGGCCCGGCGTACGGGTACGGGTGCGGTTCGGCGCCGGATCCGGCCAGGTCCGGGGCGGGCGGCGGGAGGGCGGCCGGCTCATCGACGGCTTCCTCGTCGAGCGCCGGGCCACTTCCGACTACTCCGGGCCGCTCGCCGCCCTCGCCGGTGTCGTCTCGCCCGAACCCGTCCTCGGACCCGAACTCCTCGGCCTCGCCCGCGCCGTCGCCGACCGGTACGCGGGCAGCCTCGCCGATGTGCTCCAGCTCGCCGTGCCCCCGCGCAGCGCCCGCGCCGAGGGCCGCCCCTCGCCGGAGCCGTCGCCGCCGCCGACCGCCCCCGAACCGGGCAGCTGGACGCGGTACGAGCGCGGGCCCGCGTTCCTGGACTCCCTCGCGCGCGGCGGCACGCCCCGCGCGGTGTGGAACGCGCTGCCAGGACCGCACTGGGCCGAGGAGATCGCCCGAGCCGTCCGGGCGACCCTGGCCTCCGGCCGGGGAGCCCTCGTCGTCGTCCCCGACGGGCGGGCGGCGGACCGCGTCGACACCGCCCTCACCACCGTGCTCGGCGAGGGCCGGCACACCCTGCTCACCGCCGAGGCGGGTCCCGAGCAGCGGTACGCGCGCTGGCTCGCGGTCCGGCGCGGCGCCGTCCGGGCCGTCGTCGGCACCCGGGCGGCCATGTTCGCGCCCGTCCGCGACCTCGGCCTCGTCGTCGTCTGGGACGACGGCGACGGCAGCCACAGCGAGCCGCACGCCCCGCAGCCCCACACCCGCGAGGTCCTGCTGCTGCGCGCCGCCCACGACCGCTGCGCCTTCCTCCTCGGGAGCACCAGCTGCACCGTCGAGGCCGCCCAGCTCATGGAGTCCGGCTGGGCCGGGGCGCTGGTCGCGGGCCGTGAGCAGGTCCGCGCCGCCGCGCCCCTGATCCGGACCGTCGGCGACGGCGAACTCGCCCGTGACGAGGCCGCGCGGGCCGCCCGGCTGCCCTCGCTGGCCTGGCGGACCGTACGGGAGGGGCTCAGGAACGGACCGGTGCTCGTCCAGGTCCCGCGCCGGGGATACGTGCCCCGGCTGGCCTGCGAGCGCTGCCGGACACCCGCCCGCTGCCGCCACTGCGCGGGGCCCCTGGAGGCCCCCGAGCAGCGGGAGCTGTGCTGCGGCTGGTGCGGGCGCGGCGCCCCCGACTGGCACTGCCTGGAGTGCGGCTCCACCCGGCTGCGGGCCCAGGTGGTCGGTGCCCGGCGGACCGCCGAGGAACTGGGCCGGGCGTTCCCCGCGGTGCCGGTCCGCACCTCGGGCCGGGACCACGTCCTGGACCGGGTGCCGGACCGCCCCGCCCTCGTCGTCTCCACCCCCGGCGCGGAACCCGTCGCCGACGGCGGCTACGCGGCGGCCCTCCTCCTCGACGGCTGGGCCATGCTCGGCAGGCCCGATCTGCGGGCGGGGGAGGAGGCGCTGCGCCGCTGGATCGACGCCGCCTCCCTGGTACGGGGCCAGGCCGAGGGGGGCACGGTCGTCGTGGTCGCCGAGCCGACGCTGCGGCCGGTGCAGGCCCTCGTCCGCTGGGACCCGGTCGGGCACGCCCAGCGGGAGCTGGCCGAGCGGGCCGAGCTGGGTTTCCCGCCGGTCTCCCGGATGGCGGCCGTCTCCGGTCCCCCGGAGGCCGTCGAGGGCTTCCTGGCCGCCGCCGGGCTCCCCGGTGACGCCGAGATCCTGGGCCCGGTGCCGCTGCCGGTCGTCCGGCCGGGCGGGCCGCGCCGCCCCGGCGACCCACCGCCGGGCGAGCGGTGGGACCGGGCCCTGGTCCGGGTCCCGCCGGGCAGCGGCGCGGCCCTGGCGGCGGCGCTGAAGCAGGCCAGGGCGGGCCGGCTGGCCCGGGGCGGCGGGGACCCGGTGCGCATCCGCGTGGACCCGCCGGACATCGGCTGAACCCGCGCGGGGCCGCCGGGCGCTCGGCGGGACCTCCGGGCGAGGGGTCCGCCGGGCCCGTACGGCCGGGGGCATCCGGCCCGGACGCGCGAAGGCCGTCCGCCCCCGGAGGGACGGACGGCCTCGGGAGGCGGGGAGGGGTCAGCCGCCGCGCGGGCCCGGGAAGGCCGTCGGGCGGGGCTCCTCGCGGAGGGTGGCACTGCCCGAGGTCGGCTGCGGGGGCATCGAACGGGCGGCGGGCACCGCGGGGAGCGTGCGGGTGGCCCCCGGCTCCATGATCGGTTCCTGCTCGACGGGGACGCCCGGCTGGGGCGCGCGCCGGGAACCGTAACGGCGGTGGACGGCCTGCTTGGTGACGCCGAGCGCGGAGCCCACGGCGTCCCAGGAGAAGCCGAGCGAACGGTCGAAGTCGACCGCGGCGGTCACCAGGGTCTCGACGCTGTCCCGCAGCTCCTGGGCCAGACGGACGGTCGGGGCGGGGGCCCGCCCGTAGACGACGAAGCCCGTCGAGGGGCCGGAGCGGCGAGGACGGTAGACATTGCCCAGCTGGGCCGTGAGCGTGCGCAGTGCGTCCACCTGCCGCCGGACCCGCTCGATGTCCCGCACCAGCAGGTGCAGACTCGCCCGAGCCTGGGCGTCGTGGGTTGCGTGGTCGGCCATGTGAAAGCCTCTCGAACCGGCGTATGAAGGGAAGGGCCGCCGGGGGGAGGCGGCGACCCGAATCGGTCAATCTCTCTTGACCAACGCGTCATCGGGAGTTGGGTCACGCTGCGGGGGCGTACACGTAGACGCGCGGGGGCGCTCGTCCTTCCGTACGCCCCCTCCCGGCCCCGGCGTCCGGCGTGTCCCCGCCGGTCGGGGCGGGGAGGGCCGACGGAGCGCGTCCGGGCCTTCCCTTCCGGTTCCCGCCCGGCCCGGGGCGGCTCGCGGTGCCGTCGGAGCGGCCGGGCGCGTCCCTTAGGACCTGTCGTCACATTCCCGTCTGCCCCGCGACGCCTGGCACGCGCTCTCGCCGCACCGGGCGAAAGCCTGAGTACGTCCAGTACGAGGGCTTCCACCCGGCACACCGAGAGCACGCACCAGACGCCGCGGGGCCGCCCTTCGGGCGACGACGGGAGTGTGACGACAGGCCCTAGGGCCACCGCGTCGGACGCCGTGGGCTCGACCGGCGCGCCCGGGAGGGGACGACCTAGACTGATGGGCCGCCCGCAAAGCCCCCGGACAGACAGGCACCGCCACCCATGAAGCTCGTCTTCGCAGGCACCCCCGAGGTCGCCGTACCCGCCCTGGACGCCCTGCTCGCCTCCGGGCGGCACGAGGTGGCCGCCGTGGTCACCCGGCCGGACGCCCCGGCGGGGCGGGGCCGACGGCTCGTCGCGAGCCCGGTGGCGCAGCGCGCGGAGGAGGCCGGGATCGAGATCCTGCGGCCGGTGAAGCCCCGTGACGAGGACTTCCTCGCCCGGCTGCGGGAGATCGCGCCGGACTGCTGCCCGGTCGTCGCCTACGGCGCGCTGCTGCCGAAGGCGGCCCTCGCCGTCCCGGCCCACGGCTGGGTCAACCTGCACTTCTCGCTGCTGCCCGCCTGGCGCGGCGCCGCACCCGTGCAGCACGCGCTGATGGCGGGCGACCAGGTGACGGGCGCGTCCACCTTCCAGATCGAGGAGGGGCTCGACTCGGGTCCGGTCTACGGCGTGGTCACCGAGGACGTCCGGCCCACGGACACCAGCGGCGACCTGCTCACCCGGCTCGCCTTCGCGGGCGCCGGACTGCTCGCGGCGACGATGGACGGCATCGAGGACGGCACCCTCAAGGCCGTGCCGCAGCCCGCCGAGGGCATCACCCTCGCCCCGAAGATCCAGGTCGAGGACGCCCATGTCGACTTCGCCGCCCCCGCCCTGCGGGTGGACCGGGTCGTCCGGGGCTGCACCCCGGCGCCCGGCGCCTGGACGCTCTTCCGGGGCGAGCGCCTGAAGCTGATCCAGGTCACCCCGCTGCCGGACCGGGTGGACCTGGCCCCGGGCGAGCTGGCGGTGGGCAAGAACAACGTGTACGCGGGCACCGGTTCGTACGCCGTGGAGCTGGTCTGGGTCCAGCCCCAGGGCAAGAAGCCGATGAAGGCCGCCGACTGGGCGCGGGGCGTGCGGATCGCGGCGGGGGAGCGGCTGGGGGCGTAGGCCCTCTCCTCCTCCGGGTCCCGCCGCATTCCGCCGTTCGGGTCCGCGGGGCCCGGCGCGGTGCGTCGCGGGACGGAGGAGCGGCCGTGAGCGGCCGGGAAGCGCGGGGAGCGGCCCGGGCAGCCGGGTCCCCGGACGTGCCCGGCTGTTCCGGCGGCACCGCGGGGAACGGTGCCGGGCGTCGCGGGCCGGGCGGGATCCGGAAGGGACGACCCGGCCCCGCCCGGTGGACCCGCGCGGGGCCGGACACGGTCCGGGCGGGCCGCCCGGTGCCCCGGGAGCCGGTGGCGGCGCGGCGGACGTACGCTTGGGGGGTTCGACCTCTTCATATCGTCACCCGGAGCACCTTTGAGCGAGCAGGCACGTCGCCGTCCCCCCAAGCCCTACCGGCGGCCCCAGAAGGACCCCGTCCGGATGCTCGCCTTCGAGGCGCTGAGGGCGGTGGACGAGCGGGACGCCTACGCGAACCTGGTGCTGCCGCCGCTGCTCCGCAAGGCCCGGGAGGGCGGGACGTTCGACGCCCGGGACGCGGCCCTCGCGACCGAGCTGGTCTACGGGACGCTGCGCCGCCAGGGCACGTACGACGCGATCATCGCCGCCTGCATCGACCGGCCGCTGCGCGAGGTCGACCCGCCCGTGCTCGACGTGCTCGCGCTCGGCGCCCACCAGCTCCTGGGGACGCGCATCCCCACCCACGCCGCCGTCTCCGCCAGCGTCGAGCTGGCGCGCGTGGTGCTCGGCGACGGGCGGGCCAAGTTCGTCAACGCCGTCCTGCGGAAGATCTCGCGGCAGGACCTGGACGCCTGGGTGGCGCAGGTCGCCCCGCCGTACGACCAGGACCCCGAGGACCACCTCGCCGTCGTCCACTCGCACCCCCGCTGGATCGTCTCGGCCCTCTGGGACGCCCTCGGCGGCGGCCGTGCGGGCATCGAGGACCTCCTGGAGGCGGACAACGAGCGCCCCGAGGTCACGCTGGTGGCCCGGCCCGGCCGCGCCACCACCGAGGAGCTCGCCGGGGCCACCGAGTCCCTGCCGGGCCGCTGGTCCCCGTACGCCGTGCGGATGGCCGAGGGCGGCGAGCCCGGCGCCATCGAGGCGGTGAAGGAGGGGCGCGCGGGCGTCCAGGACGAGGGCAGTCAGCTCGTCGCCCTGGCCCTGGCCAACGCGCCGGTCGAAGGCGCCGACACCCGCTGGCTCGACGGCTGCGCGGGCCCCGGCGGCAAGGCCGCGCTGCTCGCCGCCCTCGCCGCCCAGCGCGGTGCCGCCCTGCTCGCCTCGGAGAAGCAGCCGCACCGGGCGCGGCTGGTGGAGCGGGCGCTCGCCGGGAACCCGGGCCCGTACCAGGTCATCGCCGCCGACGGCACCCGCCCGCCGTGGCGCCCCGGCTCCTTCGACCGGGTCCTGATGGACGTGCCGTGCTCCGGGCTCGGCGCGCTGCGCCGTCGCCCCGAGGCCCGCTGGCGCCGCCGTCCCGAGGACCTGGACGGTTTCGCCCCGCTCCAGCGCGCCCTGCTCACCGAGGCGCTGAGCGCGGTGCGCGTCGGCGGGGTCGTCGGCTACGCGACCTGCTCGCCGCACCTGGCCGAGACCCGGGTCGTGGTGGACGACGTCCTGAAGCGGACCGGTGGCGCCGAACTGATCGACGCCCGCCCGCTGCTGCCGGGCGTCCCGGCGCTCGGCGACGGACCGGACGTCCAGCTCTGGCCGCACGTGCACGGTACGGACGCCATGTACCTGGCGCTGATCCGCCGGACGGCGTGACGCCGGGGGGCCCGGACGGTGACGCCGGGGGCTCCCGGACGGTGTGACGGCGGCTCCCCGGGCGCGGCACGGTGTCCGGGGACCCCGCCCCCTTCGATCGCCTGACCGCAATCTCCCGGTCTGTACGGGTCCCGGCCTCGTCGGTTCGTACCGAAATCGGTCTGGACCGGATTCGAAACCGTCCAGCGGCAAAGAAGCACCCAAGAACGTGGGAGGCTTGGCGCATGGCGCAGATCAACCCCAGCATCCTGTCCGCGGACTTCGCCCGGCTCGCCGATGAGGCGAAGGCCGTCGACGGCGCCGACTGGCTGCACGTCGATGTGATGGACAACCACTTCGTGCCCAACCTCACGCTGGGCGTGCCGATCGTGGAGTCGCTCGCGCGCGCGACCGACACCCCTCTCGACTGCCATCTGATGATCGAGGACCCCGACCGCTGGGCGCCCCGGTACGTCGAGGCGGGCGCCGGTTCGGTGACCTTCCACGCCGAGGCCGCCGCGGCGCCCGTGCGTCTCGCCCGGGAGATCCGCGCCAAGGGGGCGAGGGCCTCGATGGCCCTCAAGCCCGCCACGCCCGTCGAGCCGTTCGAGGACCTGCTCCCCGAACTGGACATGCTGCTGATCATGACCGTCGAGCCCGGCTTCGGCGGCCAGGCCTTCCTCGACATCATGCTGCCCAAGATCCGCCGGACCCGTGAGCTGATCGCCAAGCACGGTCTGGAGCTCTGGCTCCAGGTCGACGGCGGGGTCACCGAGTCCACGATCGAGCGGTGCGCCGAGGCGGGCGCCGACGTCTTCGTCGCGGGCTCCGCCGTCTACGGAGCGGCCGACCCGGCCGCCGCCGTGGCCTCGCTCCGGGCCCGCGCGGAAGCCGTCACCGCCACCGCCCCGTGGGCGTGTGGCCACTGAGCCGCCACGAGATGAACGCGGTCCGTCGGGCCACCGGCAGGACTGATCAGGGCCCCCCGGATCTGACAGGATGGACGGCGGGTCCACCGGGTGAACGACATCGGTACGGACATCGCTAGGTGAACAGCGGTACGTGAACAGCAGTGAGGAGATCGCGGTGGCGGGTATGTCGGCGGGACGGGCTGCCCTGCGGATGGGCCCCGCGGAGCTGGTGCAGGCGGCGGCCATGGCCCGCCGCTTCTACCTGGAGGGCAAGTCCAAGATCCAGATCGCCGAGGAGTTCGGCGTGAGCCGCTTCAAGGTGGCCCGGGTCCTGGAGACGGCCCTGGAGCGCGATCTCGTACGGATCGAGATCCGCGTACCGGCCGAGCTGGACGCCGAACGCTCCGACGCGCTCCGCGCCCGTTACGGACTCCGGCACGCGGTCGTCGTCGAGTCCCCCTCGGAGGGCGAGGACGAGTCACCCGACCCGGAGAACCTCGGCGAGGTCGCGGCCGACCTGCTCGGCGAACTGGTCGCCGAGGGAGACGTCCTGGGCCTGGCCTGGGGCCGCTCCACCATCCACATGGCGGCGGCCCTGGACCGGCTGCCCCCGTGCACCGTCGTCCAGCTCACCGGGGTGTACGACGCCGGGACCGCCGAGCGCGGCTCCGTCGAGGCGGTCCGCCGCGCCGCCCAGGTCTCCGGCGGCGAGGCCCACCCCATCTACGCGCCGATGCTGCTCCCGGACCCGGCGACGGCGGCGGCCCTGCGCAGCCAGACCGGTATCGCGCGCGCCTTCGAGTACTTCGACAAGGTCACCGTCGCCTGTGTCTCCATCGGCTCCTGGGAGCCGGGCATCTCCACCGTCCACGACATGCTCTCGGACGAGGAGCGCGCCCACTACGCCTCGCTCGGCGTCGCCGCCGAGATGTCCGCGCACCTCTTCGACTCCGAGGGACGCCGGGTCGGCCGTGACCTGGGAGAGCGCTGCATCACCGTCGAGGCGGACCGGCTGCGCCGCATCCCCGAGGTCGTCGCCATCGCGGGCGGCCAGCGCAAGGCGGCGGCGATCGGGGCGGTCCTGCGCTCCGGGCTCGTCACCAGCCTGGTGACCGACCGCGCCGCCGCGGACTACCTGCTGACCGCGACGAACCCGGGGACGCACCCGGCGCTCGACCGGGCGGACCCGGACGGCGGCTGAGTCCTCGCCCCACCGTGACGCCCCCGCCGGCCCTCGGCGGGGGCGTCGTCGTCCCCGGGGCGCACCGGACGCGTCCGTACGGGCGGGAGGCAGGCACCCGGCACGGACCCCGTGGTCGGATCCGAAGGGCGTACCCGGGCCGCTCCGGGCGGGGGACCGGAGGGACGGAACCGTTGCGTGGCGATATGTTCGGGATCATGTTGCTCCGGCCCCTGCGCGTCCTCCTCGCGCTCGTCCTCTGCGTCCTCCTCGCGGGCTGCTCCGGCGCGGGCGGCGGCGGGGACACCACGTCCTCCCGCGCCGCTCCGACCGCCTCCTCCGCGCCCGCCCCCGCGTCCACCGGCACCTCGGGACTGCCCACGGTACGGGCCGCCGACCTGCCCCCGGAGGCACGGAGGACCCTCGCGCTGATCGCGCGCGGCGGGCCCTACCCGTACGCCAAGGACGGCACCGTCTTCTCGAACTTCGAGAAGGTCCTGCCGCGCGAGAAGCGCGGCTACTACCACGAGTACACCGTGAAGACGCCCGGCTCGCGCGACCGGGGCGCACGCCGGATCGTCACCGGGCAGGGCGGCGAGACCTACTGGACCGACGACCACTACGAGACCTTCCGGGAGGTGGTCCCCGATGCCCGCTGACGGCACCGTCGTCCTCGATCTGACCGGCGTCACGGACAAGGCGGCCCTGATGGACCGCTGCGCCGCCGCCCTCGCCCTGCCCGAGTGGTTCGGCCGCAACTGGGACGCCCTCGCGGACTGCCTCACCGATCTGCCGGAACCGGTCGCGCTCGTGGTGACGGGCTGGCAGGAGTACGCCAGGACCCGGCCGCGAGAGTGGGGGACCGCCCAGGAGGTCTTCGCCACGGCCGTCGACCAGTGCCCCACCCGCCTCGCCGTCCTCCTCTCCCTCGGCGCATCCTCGGAGGATCCTACGAAGCGACTCTCGCAAGCCTCGGAGGATTAGCCCGGGACCGGTATTCGTACACACGTGGGAGAATGAACTACGTGCTTTTTCCCCTGGCTGAAATGCCTAGGGGCCGATCCGAACGACTGGGATGTCAGCACGTGCGTTTCCTCAATGACGTCAAGCCGCCCTACGACCTGACGTACGACGATGTGTTCATGGTGCCGAGCCGCTCGGCCGTCGGTTCCCGCCAGGCGGTGGACCTCTCCTCACCGGACGGGACCGGGACCACGATCCCGCTGGTCGTCGCCAACATGACCGCCATCGCCGGCCGCCGGATGGCCGAGACCATCGCCCGGCGCGGCGGACTGGTCGTCATCCCGCAGGACATCCCGATCGAGGTCGTCACCGACGTGATCTCGTGGGTCAAGAGCCGCCACCACGTGCTCGACACCCCGATCGTCCTGGAGCCGCACCAGACCGTCGCCGACGCGCTCTCCCTGCTGCCGAAGCGGGCCCACGGCGCCGGAGTCGTGGTCGACGAGAACCGCCGCCCGGTCGGTGTCGTCACCGACGCGGACCTCTCCGGCGTGGACCGCTTCACCCAGCTCTCCGAGGTCATGTCCAGGGACCTGCTGCTCCTGGACGCGGACATCGACCCGCGCGAGGCCTTCAACACCCTCGACGCAGCCAACCGCCGCTACGCCCCGGCGGTCGACGCCGACGGCAAGCTGGCCGGCATCCTCACCCGCAAGGGCGCGCTGCGCGCGACCCTCTACACCCCCGCCGTGGACGCGAACGGCGGACTGCGCGTCGCCGCCGCCGTCGGCATCAACGGCGATGTGGCGGGCAAGGCCAAGCAGCTGCTCGACGCGGGCGTCGACACGCTCGTCATCGACACCGCGCACGGTCACCAGGAGTCGATGATCAGCGCGATCAGGACCGTCCGGGCGCTCGACCCGCGGGTCCCGATCGTCGCGGGCAACATCGTCGCCGCCGAGGGCGTCAAGGACCTGATCGAGGCGGGCGCCGACATCATCAAGGTCGGCGTGGGCCCCGGCGCCATGTGCACCACCCGCATGATGACCGGCGTCGGCCGCCCGCAGTTCTCGGCCGTCATGGAGTGCGCCGCCGAGGCGAAGAAGTACGGCAAGCACGTCTGGGCCGACGGCGGCGTCCGCCACCCGCGCGACGTGGCCATGGCCCTCGCCGCCGGAGCATCCAACGTGATGATCGGCTCCTGGTTCGCCGGTACGTACGAGTCGCCGGGCGACCTCCAGCAGGACGCCAAGGGCCGCTTCTACAAGGAGTCCTTCGGCATGGCCTCCGCGCGCGCGGTCAAGAACCGCACCAGCGACGAGTCCTCCTACGACCGCGCCCGCAAGGCCCTGTTCGAGGAGGGCATCTCCACCTCGCGGATGTTCCTCGACCCGGCCCGTCCGGGCGTCGAGGACCTGATCGACTCGATCATCGCGGGCGTCCGCTCCTCCTGCACCTACGCCGGTGCCGGCTCGCTCGCCGAGTTCGAGGAGAAGGCCGTGGTCGGCATCCAGTCCGCCGCGGGCTACGCCGAGGGCAAGCCGCTGCACGCCAGCTGGAGCTAGTCCCTTCCGGAGGAACGCCCCTCCGCCACCGCTCCCTCCGAGGGCCCCCGGGAAACTCCTCCCGGGGGCCCTCGGCGTTCCCGTACGGTCGGCGCATGGACCGAGGAGACCTCACGGACATCAGGCCCTGCCGGGCCGCCGACGTGCCCCTGCTCGACCGCCACCTCCCCGCGCCCGGGGCGCCGACCCGGCACGCCGACCGCTTCGCCCGCCAGCAGACCGGCGCGGGCGCCTACCTCGTCGCCTGGCGCGCCGGGGTGCCGGTCGGGTACGGACAGCTCCGCCGGGACGGCTGCGCGGCGCCCGAGGTACGGGCCGCCGTGCCCGGCTGCCCCGAGTTCAACGGCCTCGACGTACGGGCGGACCTGCGGGGCCTGGGCATCGGCACGGCCCTGATCCGCGCCGCGGAGGAGCGGTCCCTGGCCCGGGGCCACGCCTTTCTCGGGCTCGGCGTGGGGCACGACAACCCGCGCGCGGCGGCCCTGTACGCACGGCTCGGCTACACCCCGGTCGTGGAGTACACCGACCGCTGGCGCCGTACCGACGCGGCGGGACGCGTGCACGAGCACGCCGACCCCTGCACGTTCCTGGTCAGGAGACTGACGGCGCCCGACGGCTGACGGTCCGCGCACCGCCCGCGCCCCCCGCCCGCGCACCGTTCCCGCTCGGGCCCCGCCCGCGCCCCCCCCGCCCGGCCCCGCCCCGTCCGTGTGCCCGTCCGGTCAGGACGGCCCGGCGGCGGTCCCGGCGGGCACGTACGGCCGCAGGGCCTCCGCGACCGCCGCCGCGATCGTCGCGTGCCCCCGGTCGTCCGGGTGCAGCCCGTCCACCAGGTGCTCCGGGCCCAGCAGCGGCAGACCGGACAGCAGGAGGAGGTGCCCGTCGCCCTCGGCGGCCAGATCGCGGGCCGCCCGCTCCATGGCCCCGCGCAGCCCCGCCAGGGTCGCGCCGAGGGCGTTGGGACGGTCCTCGGCCTCCGGGCGCAGGACCGGCGAGACGACGAGCAGCGGGGTGTCCGGATGGCCCCGGCGGACCAGACCGACGAAGGCCCGCACCGTGGCGTACAGCCACTCGGCCGTCGCGGGCACCCGGGACCAGCAGTTGGTGCCGAAGGCGAGGGTGATCAGCTCGCCGGGGAGCCGTGCCAGCTGCTCGGCGAGCGGGAGTTCGCCGCGCGCCCCGCCCGCGTACCCCAGATTGACCGGGTCGAGGCCGAGGAGCCGCCCGGTCGTCGCGGGCCAGGAGCGGGCCGGCCGGGTCGCCCACCAGCCCTCGGTGATCGAGTCGCCGTGGACCAGCCAGCGCGGCCGGACCGGAGCGGGCGACAGCTCCCCGCCGAGGGCCCGCAGCCCCAGCGGGACGGGTGCCTGCCCCTCCGGGAGATGGACGCTGAACACCCCGCCGCCCGGCGGCAGCGGCAGGGTGACGGTGGCCTCCGCCGCCGGGGCGGCGCAGGTCTCGCCGACGAGCCGGGTGCCGTGCCACAGGGCGAAGCAGTGGCGCAGCCCGGCCAGCGGATCGGTCCGCTCGGGCACGGTGGCCCGGTAGTGGACCTGCACCGCGCGCGTGCCCGGCCCGGCCGTGAACTCGATCCGCACCCCGATGGGCAGGGCGGCCCGCTCGGCGATGTCCCACGGCAGCCGTTCGAGGTCGGCGGGATCGGCGCGCACCGGCCGGTCCCCGTCCAGCCAGGCCGTACCGCGCAGGAAGCGTGCCGGGTCGAGCCAGCCCACGGGGGCCTCCGATCGCGGGGTCGGCAAGGGAT
This sequence comes from Streptomyces sp. NPDC059247, assembly GCF_042754005.1. Taxonomy (NCBI): domain Bacteria; kingdom Bacillati; phylum Actinomycetota; class Actinomycetes; order Kitasatosporales; family Streptomycetaceae; genus Streptomyces; species Streptomyces sp. NPDC059247. Next base: position 101,000 of record NZ_JBHYZW010000007.1, on the reverse strand, counting down.
CGCAGCGTCGGTCATGGGCCATGAGGAGTCCATACGCGTGCGCGCCCCGGTCCACAACCCCGGCGCGCCGACGCACACGCGGTGGGCGCGAGGTCTCCCCGGGGCCTCCGCCGCTCGCCCGGACGGCCCTCGGTCGCCGGACGGGCGCCGGGACCGTGTTCTACTTCCTGTGCGGCCCGCGCCGCTCCCGACCGGTCGGCCACCGAGGCGCCGACGGCCCCCAGCAGAGAAGTGATCCACCCGTAGTGCGACTCAACGACCTCGACGAACGCATCGTCCACGCCCTCGCGGAGGACGCCCGCCGCAGCTACGCCGACATCGGCTCGCTCGTCGGCCTCTCGGCCCCCGCCGTGAAACGGCGCGTGGACCGGCTCCGCGCCGAGGGCGCCATCACCGGCTTCACCGTACGGGTGGACCCGGCGGCGCTCGGCTGGGAGACCGAGGGCTTCGTCGAGATCTACTGCCGCCACAACACCTCGCCCGACGACATCCGGCGCGGTCTGGAGCGGTACCCCGAGGTGGTGTCCGCGTCGACCGTCACCGGGGACGCGGACGCCGTCGTCCAGGTCTTCACCTCGGACATGCGCCACTTCGAGCGGGTCCTGGAGCGGATCGCGGGCGAGCCGTTCGTGGAGCGCACCAAGTCGGTCCTGGTGCTCTCCCCCCTGCTGAGGCGGTTCTCCTCGGGCTCGCCCGCGTGACCCCCACCCCGTCCGGGTGATCCAGCCGTAGCCCAGCCGGTGCGGACCGGCCGGTCGCGCTTCCCGTCGTCGCGGGCCGGGATCCGACGCGCTTGTTCCGGCGGAGCGCCGTGCGGTTCACGCCCTCCGGGTCCTTCGGCGGGGGCGGCCCGGACGAGCACCGCGCCGACCGCGCCGGAACGTCGGGCCGCGGGACGGTACCCCTCCGGCCGCGCGGCGGAGGACCCGTACGGCCCCGGGCGGAGCCGTACGCAACGAATCACCGCCGCACCCGCCGATCGCGCAACGGTTCGGCGGTCGGTCCGCAACGCTGCCGCCTTGTCCCGGCGGAGTCCGGAACCGTACCGTTTCTGACGTCTCCCCCCATACTCCGAACCCCCGAGGACCCCGCATGTCCGCGCTGCGCACCGCCCTGCTCCAGAGCTCCGGCGAGCCCGGTGACGTGGCCGCCAACCTCAAGCTCCTCGACGAGGCCGCGGCCCGCGCCGCCGCCGCCGGAGCGGGCCTGCTGCTCGCCCCCGAGCTGTTCCTCACCGGATACGCCATCGGCGCCGACATGGGACGCCTCGCCGAGCCCGCCGACGGGCCCTCCGCCCGTGCCGTCGCCGCCGTCGCCGTGCGCCACGGCCTGGCGGTGGCCTACGGCTACCCGGAGCGGTCCACCGAGCGCCACGGCGTCCTCCACAACGCGGCCCAGCTCATCGGCGCCGACGGCGAGCCGCTCGCGCACTACCGCAAGACCCATCTGTACGGCGACTTCGAGCACCACTGGTTCACGCCCGGCGACGAGGGCGTCGTCCAGGCCCGGCTCGGCGGGCTCACCGTCGGCCTGATGATCTGCTACGACGTCGAGTTCCCGGAGAACGTCCGGGCGCAGGCGCTGGCCGGGACCGACCTCCTCCTCGTCCCCACCGCGCTCATGCACCCCGCCGAGATCGTCGCCGAGTCCGTCGTCCCGGTGCGCGCCTTCGAGAACCAGCTCTACATCGCGTACGCCAACAGGACCGGCCCCGAGGGCGACTTCGAGTTCGTCGGCCTCTCCGCCCTCGCCGCCCCCGACGGCACCGCCCGCGCCCGCGCGGGACGGGGCGAGGACCTGGTCCTCGGCGATGTCGACCCCGGCTTCCTGGCGGTCTCCCGGGCGGCCAACCCGTACCTCGCCGACCGGCGCCCCGGGCTCTACGGCCCCCTCGTCTGACCGGCCACCCCCGCCGCCCGTCTCCGCTCTTCCCCATCCGCGCAAGGAGTCCGTACCCCATGACGTCCACGGTGCCCACGACAGCCGTCCCGCACAGCGACGGCCAGCCGCCGATCACCATGTTCGGTCCGGACTTCCCGTACGCCTACGACGACTTCCTGGCCCACCCGGCCGGACTCGGCCAGATACCGGCCACCGGGCACGGCACCGAGGTCGCGGTCATCGGCGGCGGGCTCTCCGGCGTCATCGCCGCGTACGAGCTGATGAAGATGGGGCTGCGGCCCGTCGTCTACGAGGCCGACCAGATCGGCGGCCGACTGCGCACGGTCGGCTTCGAGGGCACCGCCACCGAGGGCCTCACCGCCGAGATGGGCGCCATGCGCTTCCCGCCCTCCTCGACCGCGCTCCAGCACTACATCGACCTGGTGGGCCTGGAGACCACGCCGTTCCCGAACCCGCTCGCCGAGGCGACCCCGTCGACCGTCGTCGACCTCAAGGGCGAGTCCCACTACGCCACCACCGTCGACGACCTGCCGCAGGTCTACCGCGATGTGATGAACGCCTGGAACGCCTGTCTCGAAGAGGGCGCCGACTTCTCCGACATGAACCGCGCCATGCGGGAGCGGGACGTCCCGCGCATCCGGGAGATCTGGTCCCGGCTCGTCGAGAAGCTCGACAACCAGACCTTCTACGGCTTCCTGTGCGACGCGGAGTCCTTCAAGTCCTTCCGGCACCGCGAGATCTTCGGGCAGGTCGGCTTCGGCACCGGTGGCTGGGACACCGACTTCCCCAACTCCATCCTGGAGATCCTCCGCGTCGTCTACACCGAGGCCGACGACCACCACCGGGGCATCGTCGGCGGCTCGCAGCAGCTGCCCCTGCGCCTGTGGGACCGCGCTCCGGAGAAGATCGTGCACTGGGCGCAGGGCACTTCGCTCAGCTCCCTCCACGGGGGCGCCCCGAGGCCGGCCGTGACCCGGCTGAACCGCACGGCGGGGAACCGGATCACCGTCACGGACGCCTCCGGCGACATCCGCACCTACCCGGCGGCGGTCTTCACCGCCCAGTCCTGGATGCTGCTGTCCAAGATCGCCTGCGACGACTCGCTCTTCCCGATCGACCACTGGACGGCGATCGAGCGCACCCACTACATGGAGTCGTCGAAGCTGTTCGTCCCGGTCGACCGGCCGTTCTGGCTGGACAAGGACGAGCGGACGGGCCGGGACGTCATGTCGATGACGCTGACCGACCGGATGACCCGGGGCACCTACCTCCTGGACGACGGCCCGGACAAGCCGGCCGTGATCTGCCTCTCGTACACCTGGTGCGACGACAGCCTGAAGTGGCTGCCGCTCTCGGCGAACGAGCGGATGGAGGTCATGCTGAAGTCGCTCGGCGAGATCTACCCGGACGTCGACATCCGCAAGCACGTCATCGGCAACCCGGTGACCGTGTCCTGGGAGAACGAGCCCTACTTCATGGGCGCCTTCAAGGCGAACCTGCCGGGGCACTACCGCTACCAGCGCCGTCTCTTCACCCACTTCATGCAGGACCGGCTGCCCGAGGACAAGCGGGGCATCTTCCTCGCGGGCGACGACATCTCCTGGACGGCGGGCTGGGCCGAGGGCGCGGTGCAGACGGCGCTCAACGCGGTGTGGGGCGTGATGCACCACTTCGGCGGCGGCACGGACGCGACCAACCCCGGTCCGGGCGACGTGTACGACGAGATCGCCCCGGTCGAGCTGCCGGAGGACTGAGCCGCCCGCGCCGCGGGTGTGAGCGGGGCGTGCGCGGGGAGCGAGTCGCCCCCGATCCCGGGTCCGTACGGGGAGCGGGCCGTCCGGTTCAGGGCCTGTCCAGGGGCGTGAGCAGCATCCGTCCCACCAGGCCCACCGACCGGTCGAGCCGCTCGGTGAACTCCTCCGCGAGACCGGGCAGGGCGCGCAGCTGCCACAGCGAGCGGGCCGCGAGCCAGGCCCCGTCCCTGGCCCGGTCCAGGCTCCAGCAGCCGAGCAGATGGGTGAGCGGGTCCGCGATCTCCAGGAGGTCGGGGCCCGGCATCAGCTCCTCCCGGATGCGCTCCTCCAGGAGGACCAGGACGTCCCCGACCCGGTCGTACTCGTCCTCCAGATCGGCGGGCGCGCACTCCAGGTCCTGACAGGCGTCGACCACCGCGAGGGCCAGGTCGTGGCCGATGTGGGCGTTGATCCCGGCCAGCGCGAACTGGAGCGGCCGTACCCCGGGATGGCGGCGGAAGTGGAAGAGGGGCCGCCAGCAGGCGGGGGCGGGGGTGCCGTCCGTGACGGCGTCGACCGCCGCGAGATAGCGCTCGGCGAACCGTATGCCGAGGGTGCCGGCGGCCCGCCGGTCGGGGAAGCCGCCCGCCTCGACGACGTGCCCGATCTCCTCGGTCACGGTCAGATAGACCCGGTTGAAGACGGCGACGCCGTCGGTCGGGTGCCAGGCGGCGCGCAGCGCCCGCATCCGCTCCAGGACCGGGTCGACCGCGAGGAACGGGCCGAGCGGCCGCCCGTCCCGCTCCGTCGTCCGGTCGTCCGCGTCGTCCCGGTCGCTCGTGCCGCTCGGCTCGCTCGGGTCGGCCGGTACGTGCCGCCGCCGCTGGGTCCGCTCCATGGGGGCAGGTTCCCAGCAGCCGGGCCCGGAGGGAACTCCCCGGGACCGGCTTACCCAGAACGGGCGAACCCCTCAGTCCTTCGCCGGGCTCCCGGTCCCGTCGCCCGGAGCGCCCTCGTACGAGCTGGTGCCGGAGTCGAGGAGCGGCTCCTGCTCCTTGAGGTGGGCCGGGGCGAAGGCGCGCAGGACGTGGTAGCCGGTGATGACGACGATCGTGCCGAGCGCGATGCCGCCCAGCTCGAAGGTGTCGGTGAAGGTCAGCTTCACCCCGCCGACGCCGATGATGATGCCCGCGGCGGCGGGGACCAGGTTGAGCGGGTTGCGCAGGTCGACCTTGGCGTTGATCCAGATCTGGGCGCCGAGCAGGCCGATCATGCCGTACAGGATCACGGTGATGCCGCCGAGGACACCGCCGGGGATGGCGGCGACGATCGCGCCGAACTTCGGGCAGAGGCCGAAGAGCAGGGCGAAACCGGCGGCGGCCCAGTAGGCGGCGGTCGAGTAGACCCGGGTGGCGGCCATGACGCCGATGTTCTCGGAGTACGTGGTGTTCGGCGGACCGCCCACCGCGGTCGACAGCATCGAGGCGGCGCCGTCGGCGGCGATGGCCGTGCCGAGCTGGTCGTCCAGCGGCTTGCCGGTCATCTCGCCGACGGCCTTGACGTGACCGGCGTTCTCGGCGATCAGGGCGATGACGACGGGCAGCGCGACCAGGATCGCGGACCACTCGAAGCTGGGGCCGTGGAACGACGGCAGACCGATCCAGTCGGCCTTGCCGACGCCCGACAGGTCGAGCCGCCAGTGGTCGGCGACCTGACCGGACGGGGACATCGAGTGGATCTTGCCGAAGACGAGGTCGAAGACCCAGGAGATGCCGTAGCCGAAGAGCAGACCGAGGAAGATCGCGATCCGGGACCAGAAGCCCCGCAGACACACCACGGCCAGCCCGGTGAACAGCATCACCAGGAGCGCCGTCCACTGGTCCTGCGGCCAGTAGGTGGAGGCGGTGACCGGCGCCAGGTTGAAGCCGATCAGCATGACCACGGCGCCCGTCACCACCGGCGGCATCGCCGCGTGGATGATCCGCGCCCCGAACTTGCGGACCGCGAGCCCGGCGAGGAAGAGCACCGCGCCGACCACGAGCACCGCGCCGGTCACGGTGGCGCTGCTGCCGCCCGAGGCGCGGATCGCGGCGGCGACCCCGACGAAGGAGAGCGAGCAGCCCAGGTACGAGGGGACCGTGCCGCGCGTGGCGAGCAGGAAGATCACGGTCGCCACGCCCGACATCATGATCGCCAGGTTCGGGTCCAGGCCCATGAGGACCGGAGCCACGAACGACGCCCCGAACATGGCGACCACGTGCTGGGCGCCGAGACCGGCCGTACGGGGCCAGGAGAGGCGCTCGTCCGGGCGGACGACGGCGCCGGGAGCGGGTGTTCGCCCGTCGCCGTGCAGGGTCCAGCGCACGCCGAGGTTCATGAGGTCGCTCCCGTTCTCCGGTTCCGGCGGCCGTGTCGTGACCGCAAAAGATCAGCCACATGGTATGCGCCATCGGGACTCCGGACGTGCGGGCGCCGCCCGGGGCGGCGGACCTATCCGACGGGACCCGGGGCCCGCTCCGCGGCGGAGGGCTTCGAGGCAGCCCTGCGGCCGTCGGCCCTGAGCACCCCCGCGCCCAGGACGAGCCCCAGGGAGAGCAGGGTGACCAGGCCGAACGAGAAGACCAGGGAGGTCGCGTTCGCGATGCCGCCGATCGCCGAGGGGGCGATGAGACCGGAGGTGTACGTGATGGTGGCGACACCCGCGATGGCCTGGCTGGGGTTCGGGCCGCTGCGCCCGGCGGCGGCGAAGGCGAGCGGGACGACGACCGCGACCCCGAGCCCGATCAGACCGAAACCGGCCATGGCGACGGCGGCGTGCGGGGCGACGACGACCATGACCCCGCCGAGGGTGGCGGCGGCGCCCCCGACCCGTACCGTGCGGACCGCGCCGAAGCGGTCCACGACCCGGTCGCCGGCGAGCCGGGCGACGGCCATCATCAGCGCGAAGGCGGTGGTGGAGGCGGCGGCGAGCCCGGCGGAGCCGCCCAGCTCGTCACGGAGGTAGACGGCCGACCAGTCCAGGCTGGCGCCCTCCGCGAAGACCGCGCAGAAGCCGACCGCGCCGATGACCAGCGCGGACTTCGGCGGCAGCGAGAAGCGCGGCGGCGCCTCCTCCTCCGGGGTGCTGCGGACGTCGAGCACCCCCTGGCAGAAGACGAGGCCGAGGGCGGTCAGGACGAGCGCGGCGATCAGATGGTGGACCCGGGCGTCGCCGCCGAGGTGCGCGGCGACCGTGCCCGCGGCGGAGCCGATGAGGGCGCCCACGCTCCACATGCCGTGCAGGCTCGACATGATGGACCGGCCGAGCCGGTTCTCGGTCTCGACGCCCAGCGCGTTCATCGCCACGTCGGACATTCCGGCGGTGGCGCCGTACACGAAGAGCGCGCCGCACAGTCCCCAGACGTTCGGGGCGAGCGAGGGCAGGATCAGGGCGAGCGTCCAGAGCGCGAGCAGTCCGCGCAGCGCCGGGCGGGCGCCGAAGCGGTGCGAGACGGACCCGGCGAGCGGCATGGCGACGGAGGCGCCGAGGGCGGGGAAGGCGAGCGCCAGCCCGAGCTGTCCCGCGCTGACCCCCGCGTGCTCCTGGATCCAGGGGATGCGGGTGGCGAAACTGCCGGTGACCGCGCCGTGGACGCAGAAGACGGCGGCGACGGCGAAGCGCGCCCGCCGCAGGCGTTCGGTGCTGGTGACGTTCTGCGCCGCCATGGGCCCTCCCTCGGGTCGTGGTGGCCGGTAAACTATCAGGAACCCTGCCTGATAAATAGCTCGCGGACGACACCGACGACCGGGACGCTTCTGAGAGGATCGCCGCATGGCCGCATCCCCGAGCACCGCACGAGCCATCAACGACCGGTTCGCCCTGCGACTGCTCCAGGACGAAGGCCCGTTGACGGCCACTCAGCTCAAGACCCTCACCGGTCTCTCCCGCCCCACCGTCGCCGATCTCGTCGAGCGGCTCCGGGGCTCCGGCCTCGTCCATGTCGTGGGGGAGTCCGGAGCCGAGCGCCGGGGGCCCAACGCCAAGCTGTACGGACTCGTCGCCGACCGCGCGCACCTCGCCGCCCTCGACGTCCGCACCCGCTCGGTCACCGTCACCGTCACCGACCTGCTCGGCTCCGCCCTCGCCGAGGCGTCCGTGCCCGTCGGCGACGACCACGGCACCGGACCGGCCGTCGAGAAGGCGGTCGCCCTGCTGGAACGGGCCGTCGCGGAGGCGGGCGCCGACCGGCTGCACAGCGTGGCCGTCGGCGCTCCCGGACTCATCGACCCGGCCAGCGGCGAGCTCCGCGACTCCTCCGGTCTGCCCGCCTGGCACCGCAGGCTCGTCGGGGTCCTCCAGGAGCGGCTCGCGGCCCGGGTCCTCGTCGAGAACGAGACCAATCTCGCCGCCGTCGCGGAACTGCGCGAGGGCGCGGCCCGCGGCCGGGAGGACTTCGTGCTGCTCTGGCTCGGCCAGGGCGTCGGCGCCGCCGTCGTCCTCGACGGGCGGCTGCGCCGGGGGGCCTCGGGCGGTGCGGGAGAGATCGGCTTCCTGCCGGTCCCCGGCACCTCCGGGCTCCCCTCGGCGACCGGCTGCGACGGCGGCTTCCACGAGCTGGCCTGCACGGCGGCCGTCGCGGCCCTGGCCGCCTCCCACGGACTCGACCCGGCCGCCGCGCTCGGCTCGGGCCACGGCCCCTTCCTGGACGCCCTCGCCCGCCGTCTGGCCGTCGGGGCGGCGGCGGTGGTCTCCGTGCTCGACCCCGGCTGTCTGGTCCTCGCGGGGGAGACCGGCCACGCGGGCGGTCCGGAGCTGGCCGCTCGCGTCGAGTCGGAGCTGGCCGCCCTCTCCCCCCTCCGTACGGAGGTCCGCGCGACGACCCTGGGCGACGCGGCGGTCCTCAGGGGCGCCCTGCTGAGGGCCAGGGACGCGGCCCAGGAGGAGCTGTTCCCGTAGGGGCTACCGGTGGGCGCGGGCGGGGTCTCCGAGGGGACGTGTCCCCTGCGGGGGAGTCCCCCACCGGGGCCTCCCGGTGAACACCACCGCGCCGCGCCCCGGACAGGGGGGCGCGGCGCGGTGGGCGTCCGGCGGGGGCAAGGGCCGTGTGTCCCCGCCGGAGTCCTAAGAGTGGTGCGTCATGAGCGTGCTGGCGGGAGGGTCCTCAGCAGGGGCCGAGGTCCTTCCAGACGCCCCAGGACCCGGTCGTGCCCGGCTCCTCGTTCTGGGTCCACCACTGGGCCTTGTACTTGCGGCCCTTGTGGGAGATCTCGACGCCCGCGTTGTAGACCGTGCCGGCCACGTACGCCGGGCCGGTGCAGCCCGTGGGCGGCGTCGTCGGAGGCGTGGTGGGGGGAGTGGTCGGCGGGGTCGTGGGCGGGGTCGTCGGAGGCGTGGTCGGCGGGGTCGTCGGCGGGGTCGTGGAGCCGGGCTCCACCACCGTCGTACCGCGCGCCAGGTCACCGGCGAGGGCGTACGTCGTGCCGTTGATGTTCACCGTCCAGTTGGACGGGGTGGTCACCGGCAGGTAGTAGTTGAACGCCAGGTCGATCGTCGCGCCCGGGGCCAGCGACTGCCAGGCCGGGAGCTTCAGGGAGACGCGGTGGAAGTCGCCCTTCAGACCGCCCACGTTGCCGCCCGTGTGGTCGCTGCTGATGACCTTCGTGCCGAAGCCCGACTGGTCGGAGGCGTTGGCCGGGGCCGAGGTCCCGTAGTCGAACTGGAACTCCGTGCCGCCCGGGAGCGCCGTCGCCGTGTTGTTGGTGATCTTGATCTTCGGGGTGATCGGGTAGTTCGAGTCGCCCAGCTTGAACTCGGTGAACTGGGTGTCGATCTTCACCGCCTGGGTCGGCAGCGCCTTGTTCGACTTCTTGGAGCCGTACGGGGTGGCCGCCTTGAACTTGTCGTACATCAGCGAGGTGAGCGTCGAGCCCATCTCGTACTGGCCCTTGGCGGCGTTCCAGGCGTAGTCACCGGCCATCTCCCAGACCATGGTGCCGCCGATGCCCTTGCTGACCACGTAGTCGGCCTTGGCGGCCACCGACTGCTCGTCCTCGGTGGAGAGGAAGACCTTCTTCTGCGCGTTCCACAGCCACGGGGCGACCAGGGTCGCGTCGTACTTGCGGGCGTAGGTGCCGGTCAGGGTGGTGTTCGCCGGGAAGCCGTACTGCGTGACGTAGTCGCCGACGATCCCCTTCTCCAGGTTCTTGGCGTGCCACATCGGGTTGGAGCCCGCGGGGGACTCCTTGCCCGCGGTGTCCTTGTCGTGCCACAGGTTGTCGATGCCGACGGCACCGTCACCGCACTTGGTCAGGCCCGCTCCGGCCGGGCAGGTGGCCGCGCTGGCCTTGCCCCAGAGGCCGTCGGTGCCGCCCTGCACGTTCTTGTGGCCGCGGGTGTAGTAGGGCAGGCCGATGTTGATGCGGCCGGCCGGCATGGAGCCGCGGAAGTAGTGGTAGGCCCAGTCGGTGTTGAGGTACCCGATGTTGCCGTACTGCGCCGAGCCGTAGACGTTGGCGGCGGCGAGTTCGCCGTCCTTGCCGTCGTCGAAGAGGGAGGCGTTGGGGCCGACGTGCTCGTTCCAGGCGCCGTGCAGGTCGTAGGACATGATGTTGACGTAGTCCAGGTACTTCTGCATCTGGAACGTCTCCATGCCCCGCAGCAGGTAGCCGGAGGAGGGGGCGGCGACGGTCAGCAGGTAGTGCTTGCCGTCGGCGGCGCCCGCAGTGTCCAGCTTCTCGCGCAGGGACTTCATGAGGGCCGCGTAGCCCTGCACGAGTCCGGCGCGGCGCGCGTTGGCGAGCTGCCAGTCGAGCGGGTTGCCCGCGTCCTTCATGGTCGTCGGGTACTCGTAGTCGATGTCGACGCCGTTGAACCCGTACTTCCGGATGAAGTCGACGGCCGAGGTGGCGAAGGTGTTGATCCCGGCCTGGTTGACCGAACCGTCGGCGTTGGTGGCCATCGAGTAGAAGCCGCCGGAGTTGACCCGGTCGCCGTTGTCCGCGAAGTAGCCGCCGGTCTCGGCCCAGCCGCCGACGGAGATCAGCGTCTTCACGTCCGGGTACTGCTTCTTGAACTTGTTCAGCAGGTTGAAATGGCCCTTGTAGGGGAGTGCGGGGTCCATCTCGGCGCCGACGACACCGGGCCAGGTCATCCCGGTGGCGGCGTTGTTCGGGCCGTCCGTGCCCACGGACAGCTTGTTGTCACCGCCGACGTGCGCGAAGGCGTAGTTGATGTGGGTGATCTTCTGCCACGGGATGTCCTTGGCGAGGTACGCGGGCTCGCCGTTCTTCCCGGTGCGCCAGCCGGTGAAGTAGCCGATGACGCGGCGCTGGTGGTCGGCGCCCATCTTCTCGCGGCCCTCGGTGTCGTACACCGAGCAGTACGGGACGTCGACGCCCGGGGTCTTGTAGAGCCCGTCGGGGCGACAGGACTCGTTGTCGGCGGCGTACGAGACGCCGCCGGACAGGGAGCTGAGCAGCAGCCCGGCGACGGCCGCGCCGGACGCGAGCAGCGAGGCTCTTTTCGCGGTGGGGGACAACACGATCGGGTCCTCCTGGAGTGGGGGTTCCCCCGCGCCTCGCGGCGTGGGGGGAAGTTCAGGACAACGAGCAAGGGGGTGGGTCGTGTTGGGCCCGTGGAGTGCGCACGCCGTCGGACCGGTTACCTCGGAGGTGACACGGACATTAAGAGGACTAGACCAGTGCGTCAATAGGTCTGTACCAACAGAGAATTCTGTGAGAGCGTGTGAGCCAGCCCACAGGGTCGGGACCGTATGGCCCCTTGCGGGGCGTGGCACACTGGCCCTGTATCAGCAGCAGCGCACTCCGGGGTCGGTGTAATTCCGAACCGGCGGTTATAGTCCGCGACCCGTCCGCAGCCAGCGGCCGGTTGACCAGGTGAGATTCCTGGACCGACGGTGAAAGTCCGGATGGGAGGCAGTGCGCGGCGGGTGACCCCTCTCTTCGGGGCGCACCGGCCGTACGTCCGCTGGTCGCCGTGTCGTGTCCGACGCGGCGTACCCGTGCGACGCGGCCTCGGCGCACCCGTACGAGGAAGTCGTTCCCGCTCTCTGTCGTCATCGACAGGCCCCGGAGTCCGTGCCCGAAGAGGCAGGAGGACCCGGTGGCACGGCAGACCGACACCACCGCCATGCGACGCGCCGTCGAACTCGCCGCCCGCGGTCTCGGCGCCACCAGCCCCAACCCGGTCGTCGGCTGTGTCGTCACCGACGCCTCCGGCCACCGCGTCGGCGAAGGCTTCCACCAGCGCGCGGGCGGCCCCCACGCCGAGGTCCACGCCCTGCGCACGGCCGGTGACCTCGCCCGCGGCGGCACCGCCTACGTCACCCTCGAACCCTGCGACCACACCGGCCGCACCGGCCCCTGCGCCCAGGCCCTGATCGAAGCCGGGATCAGCCGGGTCGTGTACGCGGTCGGCGACCCGGACCCCCGGGCCACCGGCGGCGCCGACACCCTGCGCGCGGCGGGCGTCACCGTGGAACAAGGACTCCTGGAGACCGAGGCCGAAGCGGTCAACACCGCCTGGCTCACCTCCGTCCGCAAGGGCCGCCCCTTCGTCCGCTGGAAGTACGCCGCCACCCTCGACGGCCGGACCGCCGCCGCCGACGGCACCTCCCGCTGGATCAGCTCCGCCGCGTCCCGCGCCGACGTCCACCGGCTCCGCGCCGAGTCCGACGCCGTCGTCGTCGGCTCCGGCACCGCCCGCGCCGACGACCCCCACCTGGCCGTCCGGGGCGTCGAAGGGGCCGTACAGCCGCTCCGTGTCGTCGTCGACACCGAGGCGAAGGCCGTACGCCCCGGCGCCCGGGTCCTCGACGACGCCGCGCCCACCCTGATCGCGGTCGCCGAGGACGCCGACACCGACCTCCCCGACGTCCTCCGCCTCCCCAGGGCCGGACGCGGTCTGTCCGTCCCCGCCCTCCTGGACGCCCTCCACGCGCGCGGCGTCCGCTCCGTCCTCCTCGAAGGCGGCCCCACCCTCGCGGGCTCCTTCGTCGCCGCGGGCGCCGTCGACCAGGTCGTCGGCTACCTCGCCCCGGTCCTCCTCGGCGCGGGCCCCGCCGCCCTCGCCGACGCCGGAATCGGCACCCTCTCGCAAGCGTTGCGGCTCGACGTCACCGAGACCGTCCGGATCGGCCCCGACCTCCGCGTCACCGCCACCCCGCAGACCACCGCCACCCCCAAGGGAGCCTGACCGTGTTCACCGGAATCGTCGAAGAACTGGGCGAGGTCGTCGCCGTCGAGCAGCTCACGGACGCCTCCCGCTTCCGGCTGCGCGGCCCCCTGGTGACGGAGGGCGCCCGGCACGGCGACTCCATCGCCGTCAACGGCGTCTGCCTCACCGTCGTCGAGTGCGGCGACGGCACCTTCACCGCCGACGTCATGGCCGAGACCCTCAAGAGGTCCTCCCTCGGCGCCCTGGGGACCGGCTCCCGCGTCAACCTGGAACGGCCCATGGCCGTCGGCGGACGCCTCGGCGGCCACATCGTCCAGGGCCATGTGGACGGCACCGGCACGATCCTGGAGCGGACCCCCTCCGAGCACTGGGAACTCGTGAAGGTCGGGCTCCCCGCGCACCTCTCCCGGTACGTCGTCGAGAAGGGCTCGATCACCGTCGACGGCGTCAGCCTCACCGTCGTCGAGGTCACCGACGACTGGTTCACCATCAGCCTCATCCCCACCACCCTCGACCTGACCACGCTCGGCATCAAGCAGCCCGGCGACCCCGTCAACCTCGAAGTGGACGTCATCGCCAAGTACGTCGAGCGGCTGCTCGGCCCGAACGCCCGGGAGAACGTCAAGTGAACTGGCTCAACTCCGAGGCGTTCACCGTCCTCGACCAGCACATCCTGTGGTCCGACATGATCGGCAACACGGTCGGTCTGGCAGCCCTCGCCCTCGGCTGGCGCCGCTCCATCCTCACCTGGCCCGCCCAGCTCCTCTCCGGCCTGATCCTCGTCGGCGCCTACGCCTCCGCCCACCTCTCCGGCGGCGTCGGCAAGCAGCTGCTCGTCATCGGCGTCGCCGCCTGGGGCTGGTGGCAGTGGAACCGGGGCAGACGGCACGCCCAGGACGGCTCCATCGCCGTCCGCTTCGCCAGCTGGAAGGAGCGCGGGCTGCTCCTCGGCGGCGCCGTCCTCGGCACCCTCGCCGTCGGCGGCCTCTTCACCCTCTACCCGTCGCTCTCCTGGAGCCCCTGGGCCGACGCGTACATCTTCGTCGGCACCCTCGTCGCGATGATCGCCCAGGCCCGCGGCCTGGTCGAGTTCTGGTTCGCCTGGCTCCTCGTTGACCTCGTCGGCGTCCCGCTCGCCTTCCACAGCGGTCTCGCCTTCTCCGGTCTGGTCTACGTCATCTACTTCGCCCTGGTCCTCTGGGGTATGCGCGACTGGTGGCTCAGGACGCGCACCCCGGCTCTGAAGGGAGCCCACGCATGAGCGCCCGCCCCTCCCGCGCCCCCGAAGGCAAGCAGTCCCCGGGGACCGCCCTCTGGGACGTCACCGACCTCGCCCTCGACCCCGTCGAACAGGCCGTCCGCGACATCGCCGCCGGACGCCCGGTGGTCGTCGTCGACGACGAGGACCGCGAGAACGAGGGCGACCTCGTCATCGCCGCCGAGATGGCCACCCCCGAGGTCGTCGCCTTCATGATGAGCGAGTGCCGCGGCCTGATCTGCGCCCCCATGGAGGCGGAGGAGCTCGACCGCCTCCAGCTCCCGCAGATGGTCGACCGGAACACCGAGTCGATGCGCACGGCCTTCACCGTCTCCGTCGACGCGTCCCCCGCGCACGGCGTCACCACCGGCATCTCCGCCGCCGACCGCGCCACCACCCTGCGGATGCTGGCGAGCGGCCACCACGAACCGTCCGACTTCGTCCGCCCCGGCCATGTCTTCCCGCTGCGCGCCAGGTCCGGCGGCGTCCTCGCCCGCAACGGGCACACCGAGGCCGCCGTCGACCTCGCCCGGCTCGCGGGCCTCCGCCCGGCGGGCGCGATCGTCGAGATCGCGGGCGAGGACGGCGTCATGCTCCGCCTCCCCGAGCTGGTCCCCTTCGCCCGTAAGCACGGCCTCACGATCATCTCCATCGAGGACCTGATCGCCTACCGCCGCTCCGCCGAACCCGCCGTCCGGCGCGAGGCCGAGGTCAGCCTGCCCACCGCGCACGGCGACTTCACCGCCTACGGCTACCGCTCCACCGTGGACGGCGTCGAACACGTCGCCCTCGTCCACGGCGAGATCGGCGACGGCGAGGACGTCCTGGTCCGCCTCCACTCCGAGTGCCTGACCGGCGACGTCTTCCACTCGCTGCGCTGCGACTGCGGCCCCCAGCTCCACGCCTCCCTCGACCGCGTCACCGAGGCGGGCCGCGGAGTCGTCGTCTACCTCCGGGGCCACGAGGGCCGGGGCATCGGCCTGCTGTCCAAGCTGCGCGCGTACGAGCTCCAGGAACGCGGCCGGGACACCCTCGACGCCAACCTGGAACTGGGACTGCCCGCCGACGCCCGCGACTACGCGGCGGGCGCGCGCATCCTCACCGACCTCGGCGTCCGCAGCCTCCGGCTGATGACCAACAACCCCGACAAGATCGACGCGCTCACCCGGCACGGCCTCACCGTCGAGGGCCGCGAGCCCATGCCGGTCACGGCCGGCGAGCACAACGTCCGCTACCTCACCACCAAGCGGGACCGGATGGGCCACGACCTGCCCTGGCTGGACGGCTCCCCGGCCGCCACCTGCGGCAACCAGTAACGAAGCACATCACCGACAAACCGGCAGGGAGAGACATGAGCGGCAAGGGCGCACCCGTCCTCAGCGTGAAGAACTGCGGCGACCTCCGGGTCGCGGTCATCGCGGCCCAGTGGCACGAGAAGGTCATGGACGGCCTGGTCGACGGCGCCCTGCGGGCCCTGAGCGAACTCGGCATCGACGAGCCCACCCTGCTCCGCGTCCCCGGCAGCTTCGAACTCCCGGTCGTGGCCAAGGTCCTCGCCGGGCGCGGCTACGATGCCGTCGTGGCGCTCGGCGTGGTCATCCGGGGCGGAACACCGCACTTCGAGTACGTGTGCCAGGGCGTCACCCAGGGCCTCACCCAGGTCTCGGTCGACACCGGCGTACCCGTCGGATTCGGCGTCCTCACCGTCGACACCGAGGAGCAGGCCCTCGACCGGGCCGGGCTCGAAGGCTCCTCCGAGGACAAGGGCCACGAGGCCGTCACCGCCGCCGTCGCGACCGCGACCATCCTCCGTACGGTCAGTGAACCCTGGCGCTGACCCGCGACCCCCACCCCGTACCCTAGGACCATCATGGCGAACAAAACCTTCGAAGAGCTCTTCGCGGAGCTCAAGCTCAAGGCCGAGACCGGCGACCCGGCCACCTCCCGCACCGCGGAACTGGTGGACAAGGGCGTCCATGCCATCGGCAAGAAGGTCGTCGAAGAGGCCGCCGAGGTCTGGATGGCCGCCGAGTACGAGGGCAAGGAAGCCGCCGCCGAGGAGATCTCGCAGCTGCTGTACCACGTCCAGGTGATGATGGTCGCCCGCGGGATCTCGCTCGACGACGTCTACGCCCACCTCTGAGCACGCGTTTCCCGACTCCCCACCCTCCCGTCCCAGGCAAAGGAAGCTCACCCCATGCTGCGCATCGCCGTTCCCAACAAGGGTTCCCTCTCCGGACCTGCGTCGGCAATGCTCCATGAGGCCGGCTACCGCCAGCGCAAGGAGTCCAAGGAGCTGGTGGTCATCGACCCCGGCAACGAGGTCGAGTTCTTCTACCTGCGCCCCAAGGACATCGCGATCTACGTCGCCTCCGGGAAGCTGGACATCGGCATCACCGGCCGTGACCTGCTCCTGGACTCCGGTGCCAGCGCCGAGGAGATCCTCCCGCTGAACTTCGGCCGCTCCACCTTCCGTTACGCCACCCGGCCCGGCACCGCGAGCGGCCCCCAGGACTTCGGCGGCATGACGATCGCCACCTCCTACGAGGGCATCGTCGCCAAGCACCTCGCCGACCAGGGCATCGACGCCTCCGTCGTGCACCTCGACGGCGCCGTCGAGACCGCGATCCAGCTGGGCGTCGCCCAGGTCATCGCGGACGTCGTCGAGACCGGCACCAGCCTGCGCAACGCCGGTCTGGAGGTCATCGGAGACCCGATCCTCACCTCCGAGGCGGTCGTCGTCCGCCGTCAGGGCGCCGACGCCGACCACCCGCAGGCGCAGCAGTTCCTCCGCCGCCTCCAGGGCGTCCTCGTCGCCCGCTCGTACGTGATGATGGACTACGACTGCCGGGCCGAGCACCTGGAGCAGGCCGTCGCCCTCACCCCGGGCCTGGAGTCGCCGACCGTCTCCCCGCTGCACAACGAGGGCTGGGTCGCCGTCCGCGCGATGGTCCCCGCCAAGGAGTCGCAGCGGATCATGGACGACCTGTACGAGATCGGCGCCCGCGCCATCCTCACCACCGCCATCCACGCCTGCCGTCTCTGACGGCACGGCCCGCACTCCCCGAGGCCCGAGGAAACCCTGATGTCCCAGTCGTCCGCGCCCGCCCTGCCGGTCACCTTCCGTCCCGGGCGCACCCGGGCGATCCTGCTGACGATGGGGACCGCGATGTTCGTCGTGATCACCGCCGTGGCACTGATGCTGGACCGCCTCGGGCCGGGGGAACGCGTCAGCTTCGTCTTCACCGCCGCGATGCTCGCCGGGGTCCTGGTGCTGCTGAGCCGCCCCAAGGTCGTCGCCGACGCCGAGGGCATCACGGTCGTCAACATCACCCGGACCCGGCGACTCGCCTGGGCGGAGATCCTCAAGGTCAATCTGCGCCCCGGCGACCCGTGGGTCTTCCTCGACCTCAGCGACGGCACCAGCCTCCCGGCACTCGGCATCCAGCCGGGGATCGCCAAGGAGTCGGCGATCCGCGACGCCCGCGCCCTGCGGGCCCTGGCGGACAGCCACGGGACGGGCGGGGCCGCGGCCTGACGGCCGGCCGGGTCCGGGACCCCTCGGGGGAGGAAGCTCCTCCCCCGTACGGGACGACCCCGGTCCGTCCCCCGTCCGGGGCCGACCCTCTGCCCCTCGGGGCCTTCGCGTGACTACTCTGGAGGCGGTGGTGCCGAGCGCACCACCGCCTCGCGTGTGCAGGGCCGCGGTCGCGGCCCGCGGGGCCGCCCTTCTACCCGAGGAGTGACTCCCTCCAGCAATGGACGGATCGTCCGGTAGTACCCGCGCCGCCCCCTCCCGGGAGGCGGCGACATGATCGTCCCTCTTCTGCCGCTCGTCGCGGCCTTCGTCCTCGTCCTCGCCAACGGCTTCTTCGTGGCCGCCGAGTTCGGTCTCGTGACCGTGGAGCGCGCCGAGGCCGAGCGGGCCGCGGCGGCCGGTGACCGGCGCGCCCGCACCGTCGTCACCGCCCTGCGCGAGCTGTCCTTCCAGCTCTCCGGCACCCAGCTCGGCATCACGATCACCTCCCTCGTCGTCGGTATGCTCGCCGAGCCCGCGCTCGCCGGACTGCTGCGCGGACCGCTCACCGCCACCGGACTGCCCGGGGGCGTCGTCTCCTGGACCGCGGTGGTGACCGGGATGCTGCTCGCCGCCGCCGTCCAGATGGTGGTCGGGGAACTGGTGCCCAAGAACTGGGCGGTCTCCCGGCCGCTCCAGGTGGCCCGCTTCGTCGCCACCCCGCAGCGCTGTTTCTCCGCCGTCTTCCGGCCGGTGATCTCCCTGCTCAACCGGGTCGCGAACCGGCTGGTCCGGCTCCTGGGCGTCGAGCCCACCGAGGAGCTGGACTCGGTCCGCACCCCCGGCGAGCTGGTCTCCCTGGCCCGGCACTCGGCGCGGGCCGGTGCCCTCGAACAGGACACCGCCGACCTCTTCGTACGGACCCTGTCCCTCGGCGGTCTCACCGCGGAGCAGCTCATGACCCCGCGGGTGAAGGTCAGCGCCCTCCAGTGGGACGCGACCGCCGCGGACGTCCTCAACCTCACCCGGGCCACCGGTCTCTCGCGCTTCCCGGTCTACCGGGACCGCATCGACGAGATCGTCGGCATGGTCCACCTCAAGGACGCGCTCGCCGTCACCCCGCACGCCCGGCTGCGGACCCCCGTCGGCCGGATCGCCGTCCCCCCGCTCCTGGTCCCCGAATCGCTGCCCGCCCAGGCCCTCCTGGAGCGGCTGCGCAGGGAGCAGCCCATCGCGGTCGTCGTCGACGAGTACGGCGGTACGGCCGGGGTCGTCACCCTGGAGGACATCGTCGAGGAACTCGTCGGCGAGGTCCGCGACGAGCACGACACCCCGGCCGACGGGCGGCCCGAGCTGGCCGCCGCGCCCGCCGAGGACGGCCGCCCCGCCTGGGACGCCGACGGCTCCTGCCGGGTCCACGCCCTGCGCCGGATAGGCCTCGACGTGCCCGAAGGGCCGTACGAGACCGTCGCCGGGCTCGTCGCCGATCTCCTCGGGCGCATCCCCGCCCCCGGCGACCGGGCCGAACTCCCGGGCTGGCGGCTCTCGGTGCGGCAGGTCGACCGCTACCGCGCCGAGCGCGTCCGGATCGTCCGGACGGGCCCGGCGCCCGGCTCAGCGCCCGGCGGGGAGACCGGCGGGGCCGCGCGCCGGGTCCCGGTGGCGGCGGAGGCGGTCCGATGAGCACCCTTCCCCTGCTGTTCGCCGTCCTCCTGGTCCTGGCCAACGGCTTCTTCGTCGGGGCCGAGTTCGCGCTCGTCTCCGTCCGCCGCAGCCAGATCGAGCCGCTCGGCGGCGCCCGTGCCCAGCAGGTCCTGTACGGGCTGGAGAACCTGCCGCGGATGATGGCGGCCGCGCAGTTCGGCATCACCGTCTGCTCGCTGACGCTCGGCGCGGTCGCCGAGCCGTCCGTCGCCCGTCTCCTCGAACCGGTCTTCCACGCGGTCGGGGTCCCGGACGCGCTGATCCACCCGCTCGGCTACGTCGTCGCCCTCGCCGCCGTCGTCTTCCTCCATCTCGTCATCGGCGAGATGGTCCCGAAGAACCTGGCGATGGCCGCGCCCGAGCGGACCGCGCTCTGGCTCGCGCCCGGTCTGGTCGGCTTCGCCCGGCTCTGCCGACCCGTGACGGCCACGCTGGGAGCCTGCGCCCGACTGGTCCTGCGGGCGTTCAGGGTGGAGCCGAAGGACGAGGTGGAGGCGGTCTTCACCAGTGTCCAGCTGGGCAGGCTCGTCGAGGACGCCGGTCAGGCCGGACTGCTCGACCCGGCCGAGCAGGAGCGTCTGGAGGACGCCCTCGAACTGGGGACGCGCCCGGTGACGGAGGTCCTCATCGCCTCCGCTTCCCTGGTCACGGTCCCGCCGACGGTCACCCCCCGGGAGATCGAGGAGCTGACCGTCCGCACCGGGTACTCGCGCTTCCCGGTACGGGCCGAGGCCCGGGGCACCTTCATGGGCTTCGTGCACGTGAAGGACGTCCTCGACCTGGAGGAGCGGGAGCGGGCGGTGCCCCAGCGGCTGTGGCGGCCGATGGCGACGGTCCGCGCCGAACTGCCCCTCGACGACGCCCTCACCGTGATGCGCCGGGCCGCCACCCATCTGGCGCAGGTGGCGGACGGTTCGGGCCGGATCCTCGGCCTGGTCGCCCTGGAGGACGTCCTGGAGAAACTGGTGGGCGAGGTCCGCGACCCGGCCCACCGGCTCCTCCCGGACCGGGTGCCCGCCCCGTAGCGAACCGTGGGCCCGGACCTCCGGGCCCACGGCCCCCCGGACACCGCCCGTCGCGCGCGGGCCGTCAGTAGCCCGGCGGTTCCTGCTGGGGACCCCGGTCGACCGGGCCCCGGCCGGAGAGCACCTCGCCGTACGCCTGCATGAGGTCGGCGAGCCGCAGGGTCGCCAGATCGTCCCGGGTGGGCGTGTGCGGATAGCCGGACAGCCGCAGGTCGCGGTAGGCGCAGGACTTCTCGTACAGGGTGCGCAGGAAGCGTCCGTTGCCCAGTTCGTCGATCCAGCCCTGCTCGACGACGTGCGCGTTGATGGAGCGCAGCTCGTCGCGGGCCTCGTCGTCCCAGCCGTCCCCGTTGGCCGCCGCGAGGACCTCGCCGATGGCGGTGAGTTCCAGCGGCCGGTACGAGGGGAAGTCGACGCGGGTGGTGAACCGGGAGGAGAGACCGGGGTTGGCGCCGAGGAGCCGGTCCATGCCCTCGGGATATCCGGCCAGGATCACCACCAGGTGGTCGCGGTTGTCCTCGGCCCGTTTGAGCAGGACCTGGAGGGCCTCGTCGCCGTAGGCGTCGCCCTTGCTGTAACCGGTGTTGGAGAGCGCGTACGCCTCGTCGACGAAGAGCACCCCGCCCACCGCCGAGTCGATCAGCTCGTTCGCCTTCACCGCCGTCTGGCCGAGGAACTCGCCCACCAGATCGGCCCGCTGGGCCTCCACGAGATGGTCGCCGCCGAGCAGCCCGAGGGCGTAGAACACCCGGCCGAGGATGCGGGCGACCGTGGTCTTGCCGGTGCCGGAGGGCCCGGAGAAGACGAAGTGGCGTTTGGGCGGCTGGACCGGCAGGCCCTGTCCGGCCCGCAGCCGTGCCATCTCCAGCTGCGCCGACAACGCCTTGACCTGGCGCTTCACCGGCTCCATCCCGACCATGCCCTCCAGCTCGGCGAGCGCCTCGGCGAGCAGGGCGGGATCGGTGGGCCCGGCAGGGAAGCGCGGGGGAGCGGGCTGCGACGGCAGTGGGCCCTTCCGCCGCGCGGTCTCGGGCGGGGTGACCGCGGGGGCCGGGGGCACCGGTTCGGGCGCGAACCGCAGCCCGTCCCCGAGGGGGCCGGGGTCGGGCTCGGTGCCCGGCGCGACCTCCCCCGCGTCCTGCCCGAGCCCCCCGCCGACGGTGCCCAGGGCGACCGTGGCGAGCCCGGTCGGGTCGTCCAGGCCGTCGTACCCCTCGAAGCCGTCGTACTCCGCGATGGCCGCGAGCCGGGCGGCGGTGTCCATGAACGTCGGGTCGATCCGGTGCACGGCCCGGTAGAGGGGGAGCGCGGCGGCGCTGCGTCCGGTGCCCTCGTGGGCGCGGGCGAGCCAGTAGCGCAGCTCCTTGCGCTGGGGCTGCTCGCTGCGGCACCGCATCAGGGAGGCGGAGAGCAGCGGCTCGGCCTGCCCGTACATCTCCAGGCGGACCCGGGCCATCCCGCCGAAGAGCCCCGCCTCGATGCCGAGGAGCGGGTCGTCGACGAGGGTCTCGGTGTGCCGGACGAGCTGGTCCCAGTCCTTCACGAGATAGGCGCGGCAGGCGTGCAGGAAACGCACCTGGGGGTCGGTGTCGACCGGGGGGAGCCCGGCGAGGGCCCGGTCGAGCTCGGGCACGTGACGGCCGTCGAGCCAGTGGGAGGCGTGCGCGAGCAGCAGGTCGCGCGGGCTCTCCAGGACCGGCTGCACCCACCACCCGAGCCAGTACCAGGAGTTCAGGGGGCGCCGGTACCGGGACCGCTGCTCGCCGAAGCGCTCGCGGTTGCGGTACATGCGCAGCAGCGCCGTCGTGGTGTCGACCCTCAGGGCGTGCAGCCCGAGCCAGGCGTCCGCCATTCCGGGGTCGACGCGTACCGCCGTCCGGAACTCGTCCTCCGCCTGCGGGTAGGCGCCCATCGTGTAGGCGTCGACGCCGCGCAGCCAGGCGAGTTCGGCCGGGGCCTGCGCGCCCTGCGTGCCGATGTCCATCGGGTCCCCCACAACCGTCTTCGCATGGACGGGATTTGACCGCACCTGGGGGCATCGTACCTGCGCAGGGTGCGTGTGATTAAGGAGAAGCGCATGATCCGGAAGTGGTGACCCTGGGTGAGCGGCAGGGGTCACGGAGGGGTCGGGGGAGGGTTCCCGGGGCAGAACGAAGCCCCCGATCACGGGGGAACAACCGGGGGCTTCGCGTCCGCGGCGGCTTCGGAAAGCCGCACATTCAGAACGTAAGACCTGTACGCCCCTTGGGTCAAGCAGAGTTGAGGCACTTGCGGAAGCGGATGAGGTGACCCTCAGTTCACGGACATGAAGCCGTCACGGTGGGTGATGATCTGGTCCGCGACCGCTGTCACGGAGGGCCCAGTGAGCCATTCGTAACCCTTCTGACACTCGCGTACCAGGGTCCCGGCGAAGGGACGGGAGGGGTCCTGGGCGAAATGGCGAGTCTCCGCCACGGTCCATCCGTCCCAGAACGCGGCCTGCTCCGGACCGTCCCGCCGCCGCCCCCGCGCCCAGGAGTCCTCCGCCCCGCGCTCCATCCACAGCAGCCACGCCAGGAACGGGCGCACCTCCCTCCGGCCCGCCCCGACCCCCTCGACGAGGACCACCGGAGCGGGGGGCAGCGTCCGGGGCTCGCCGAAGCGCCGCAGCCGCCAGTCGTACGGACGGAAGGAGGCGGCCTCGCCCCGGGCGAGGGGTCCGAGGACCTGCTCCCGGAGCCTGCCGGTCCAGCCGAACAGCTCCTCGTGCGTGGCGAGGTCGTCGAGGCGGAGCACGGGGGCGCCGCCGAGCGCGGTGGAGAGACGGGTGGCGAGGGTGGACTTGCCGGAGCCCGCGTGGCCGTCGACCGCGACCAGCCGGACCGGTCCGCAGGAGGGCGGCAGCCGGAGCAGCGCCCGTGCCGCGCGGTCGAGGTCGTTCATGGACCCAGGGTAGGGGAGCGGGGGACCGCCGCAGGTCAACGAGGTACCACTGTCATCGGCCGGGACCCGCATTGGTGCGGCGACGCGGGGCGAAGTGCTGGCGGAGGCCCGCCGGGAGCCGCGATAGTGGGCCCGGCGGACCGCTCGTGTCCGGGTCCGTGCCGTGCCCTTCCGCGCCCCGCACCACCGGTGTCCGGGCCGTGTCCCCGCCGTCCGCCCGCGCGGGGCCGGGGTCCCGGTCCCGGACCGTCCGACCACGAGTCCGTACACCCGCCGTTCCCGACTGGGGGTCACCGCCCATGACCGGTTCCACTCCGCGCAGGACCGTCCTCACCGCCGCCCTCGCCGCCGTGGCGGGAACGGCGGTCGCGTCCGCCACGGCGTCGGCCGCCCCTCCCTCCTCCCCCTCCTCCGGCTCCGCCCCGTCCTCCGGCCCGACCGGCGCGGCGGACGGCACCGGGAGGCACGGCCACGCCCCCGCCGCCGGGCTCGTCGCCCACCGGTTCTGGTCCTCGTACCAGGACTGGCGGCGCGGTACGGACGCCGGGACCAGGGCGGTCCCGGGCGACCGCCCCGCCCTGGTCCTCGACACCCCCGTCGGCCGCACCGACCACACCGACCCGCACACCGGCCGCACCGCCACCTGGGAGTACGCGACCTGGACCTCGCCCCGGCACGTCCCGGCCGTGCCCGCCACCGAGGTCATCGCCTCCTGGAACGCCCACACCCCGCCCGGCACCTGGCTCCGGATCGAACTGTCCGGGGAGTACGGCGACGGCGCCGCCACCCCCTGGTACGTCCTGGGCCACTGGGCCTCGGGCGACGGCGACGTCCGGCGCGCCTCCGTCGACGGCCAGAGCGACGGCCGGAGCACGGTCTGGACCGACACCCTCGCCGTCGACGACCCGGCGAGCGGGCTGCGGCTGACCGCGTACCGGCTACGCCTCACCCTTCTGCGCGCCCCGGGCAGCGGCCTCACGCCCACGGTGTGGCGGATCGGCGCGATGGCCTCGGACGTCCCGGACCGCTTCACGGTCCCGGCCTCGAAGCCGGGCCCGGGCCATGAGCTGATCGTGCCGCGCTACTCGCAGAACACCCACGTCGGGCAGTACCCCGAGTACGACAACGGCGGCGAGGCCTGGTGCAGCCCGACCTCCTCCCAGATGATCGTCGAGTACTGGGGGCGGCGGCCCTCCGGGGAGGAACTGGCCTGGGTGAACCCCGCCTTCGAGGACCCCCAGGTCTGCCACGCGGCCCGCTCCACCTACGACCACCAGTACGAGGGCTGCGGCAACTGGCCGTTCAACGCCGCCTACGCGGCCTCCTACCCCGACATGAACGCCGTCGTCACCCGGCTCCGCTCGCTCACCGAACTGGAGTCCCTGGTCCGGGCCGGAATCCCGGTCATCACCTCCCAGTCGTTCCGCGAGGAGGAGCTGACCGGGGCCGGATACGGCACCTCGGGCCATCTGATGACGGTCATCGGCTTCACGGCGGCCGGAGACATCGTCGCCAACGACCCGGCCTCCCCCAGCAACGAGACCGTCCGCCGGGTCTACCGGCGGCGCGAATGGGAGAACATCTGGCTCCGCACGAAGCGCTACGACGCGAACGGGAAGGTCAGGAGCGGTACGGGTGGGGTCTGTTATGTCTACTGGCCCGAGCGGCCGACCTCGGAGCGGCATCGGGCGCTGCGGGAGCTGGGGCTGGTGTGAGCATCTACGGCCCGACGGTCGTCTCGACGACCTGACGGCACCGCTCCTGGCTGTCCCGCGTGAGGCGGCGTACCGGTCCACCGTGACCTTGATCGAACCATGTCCGAGCCAGCGAGGCATATCGTGAATGGACACGCCGTTTGTCAAGGCCGCGGTGGTCCATTTGTGGTGCAAGTCGTGCGGGTTTTATGCAGGAAGTCTCGAGCCGCTTGATGGCTCGGTCCCGCGACTTGCGGAGAAGATCGAGATACGGCATTCCGTCGATTGCATGGGGGATCGGAATCGGGTCGATGAGTGGCCTAAGGGAAGTAGGCGCGAATATGTTGCGCCACTCGCCTTCTTTTCGATGCTTCAGCGGAGCGTATCTCGGCGGGTGCTTTCCGGAAATATCCTTGTGGTGAATCACCTGCCGGATGCGCAGGGTGCCGTCGCGCATGTCTTCCGGGAAGAATCCCGGAGATTCCTCTATACGAAGTCCGCAACATGTCATCGGCTATATCACCGGAGACAGGCAAGGTCTGATCTCCTTGGTGATGGCGATTATCTCGTCGAAGCCGGGAAGTTTCCTGCCGTCGACAGGAATGACAGGGTTCTCCAGCTTCTCGGCCTGTGTCATGGGATTCACAGGAATCCGCCTGTGGCGCACAGCGTGGGAGAACAGCGCCGAGAGGGCTATGTGCCGGGACTCGATGGTGTTGAGGGTCGCCCCATCCCGGCGCCAATGTGCGTACAGGCCCTCGATGTCCGCTGCGGTGACCTGCGAGATCATCTTGCTCTCCAGGTGGGGGCCACGTGGAGGCGGACGATGCGCTCGTACGACTCGAGGGTGCCGGCGGAAGCGGTCTTCTTCGCGAGCCAGTCGTCCACGTACCGGCGGAGCGACACCTCGCCGGCATCGGGGTCGACGTTGATGGTCTCGCGTCTGTCGCCTTCCATCTTGGTGACGAAGTCGACCGCGTCCTTCTTCCGGGCGAACGACTTCTCCCGCTGACGCCCGGTGCGCCCGCCCGTCCCCCAGTAGTGGACTTTCCATTGTTCGCCGGAGGCGGTAGGGTCATTTTCGATGATCTGAGTCAACCTACTCACCCATTTCTGCTCACGCGACTTTGTGCCCGTGTTTCTCGGTTTGGGTGGTGTTGTGGTCGATCTTTCTGGCCGTGCCAAATTCCTGAGCACGAGAAGACCTGACGACCTGCGCTTTCAAGGTCCTAAGGCCGAGATGGTGCCAGCATAACGGTGCACCGTTCAAGGCCGTCCGGGCAGAGCGGCGGAGAAAGTCGATTCCCTGGTCGACGCCTCGGATCCTGCACCCGGCATCGATGATGAGTGCGGCAAGAGGTAAGGGCCTCGCCGCTGTCAGTTGGTGTGGTGAACGGTCCTGGGGCAAGGGCCCCCTGCGAGAGGTGGACGGAGGTGCCTGGAGCAGGAGGCGAGGAAAGCCGGAAAATGACGGTGCATGGGCACGCGAGGTGGTCTAGAGAGGGTGCCCGGCATCGGTACCCTGGAGGGCATGTCTACTGCCCCGGTTCGCGTTCGTTTCGCCCCGTCCCCGACCGGCATGTTTCATGTCGGTGGTGCACGGTCCGCTCTCTATAACTGGGCTGTGGCGCGACAGTCCGGCGGCACGTTCGTCCTGCGGATCGAGGACACCGACGCGGCCCGGAACAAGCCGGAGTGGATCGACGGGATCATCAGCGCGCTCGCGGCGATCGGTATCCACGGCGAGGACGCGGCCTTCGAGGGGCCGTACTTCCAGTCACACAACGCTGACCGGCACCGTGAGGCGGGGCTGCGGCTTTTCGCGGCTGGGCGGGCGTACTACTGCGACTGCACCCGGGAGCAGCTGAAGGAGCGCACCGGGTCGGACCACCTCGGGTACGACGGGTTCTGCCGGGAGCGGGGGCTTGCCTTCGAAGAGGGGCGGGCGCTGCGGTTCCGGACGCCGGACGAGGGTGAGACCGTCGTCGTGGACCTGATTCGTGGGGAGCCGGCGTTTCCGAACAGCGCCATCGAGGACTTCGTGATCGCCCGTGGTGACGGGTCCCCGGTCTTCCTGATCGCGAACGTGGTCGACGACCTGGACGAGGGCATCACCCAGGTCATCCGGGGCGAGGAGCATCTGTCGAACACGCCGAAGCAGCAGCTGCTGTGGGAGGCGCTCGGCTCGAAGCCGCCGGTGTGGGCGCACCTGCCGGTGATCGTGAACGAGAAGCGCCAGAAGCTGTCCAAGCGCCGTGACAAGGTCGCGCTGGAGGACTACCTCGCCGAGGGCTTCCTGCCCGAGGCGGTGGTGAACTACCTCATGCTTCTCGGCTGGGGTCCGGGCGACGACCGGGAGATCATGCCGTACGAGGAGCTGGAGCAGCTCTTCCGGATCGAGGACGTCAACACGGCCCCGGCCTTCTTCGACGTGAAGAAGCTGACTGCGTTCAACGGTGACTACATCCGCGCCCTGGCGCCGGAGCAGTTCGCCGCCGCCTGCGCCCCGTGGCTCGTCGCCCCGTACGCGCCGTGGACGCCGGAGGCGTTCGACAAGGACGTCTTCGAGGTGGCGGCGGCGCTGGCTCAGACCCGGATTGCGCTGTTGTCGGAGATCACTGGCTACGTTGACTTCCTGTTCCTTGACGAGCCCGTCGAGGACGAGGCGTCGTGGAGCAAGGCGATGAAGGCGGGCGCGATCGACATCCTGTCGGACACCCGCGCCGAGCTGGTCACCGTCGCGGACTGGAAGGCGGACGACCTCAAGGCTGTCCTCCTCGCCGTCGGCGAGAAGCACGGCCTCAAGCTGGGCAAGGCTCAGGCGCCCATCCGGGTCGCGGTCACCGGCCGGACGATCGGACTTCCGCTGTTCGAGTCCATGGAACTGCTGGGCCGGGACCGCGTGCTGGCCCGTCTGGACGCCGCAGCCAAGAAGCTGGCCGCTCAGGCGTAGCCGCTGGTCAGGCGACCTTCGTGAGGAGGTCGCCCCAGGCGTTGCCGAAGTAATTCAGATCGAACCCGGCCAGGGCCTCGTACGCGGCCTTGGCCTCGGTCTGGCGCGCCGTCGCGCGTTCCCGGACCTGCGTCGGCAGGCGGCCGAGGTCCGGGGTCGGCTGGCCGGTCAGCGCGGCGAGGTCGCCCAGGCCGGCCACCGGGCGGATAAGGCAGGGCAGGCCGAGCAGTAGGACCTCGGCCGCGCAGCGGCTCCAGCCCTCCCGCATCCGGGGGACGAAGACACCGACGTCACAGGCGCACAGCAGCCGCAGGTACCGCTCGCGCTCCACGTCGTAGTGCGTGCCGTCGAAGCCGATGGTGTTGCTGCCGCTGGTGATCACCCGCAGCCCGGGAGCGTTCGCCAGCGCTGTCGAGACCTTCTCGATGCCCTTCCAGTGCACGGCCTTGCCTGCGTAGACGCCGATCACGTCCGAGGGCAGCCCGAACTCCGCACGGCACTCGGCTCGGTCGAAGCCACGTGCTCGCTCGACCTCTGCCATATCGAAGGCGTTGTAGATCACCCGTACGTCGCGGACGCCTCGGGCCCGGAGGAAGTCGGCCCAGTACGGGGCGACGCACACCACGGCGGCGCACTGCGGCAGCACCCGAAACAGGTGCTCCCAGAGCATGGCCTCCACCGGGGCGGAGTCGTGCTGCAGCGGCTCGTAGTGGTGCAGGAGGAACACCGTGCGGGCCCGCATCCCCGGTGTGAAGAGCAACAGGCTCAGGTCGTCCCACACGAAGGTGCCGGTGGTGCTGTCGAGTGCCCGGATGGTCGGGGCCAGGCGGGCGAGGTGGCGGAGCTTGCGCCAGCGGCGGACGCGGTAGGTGCGCTTGTGGTCCGGGACCGTGCGCCACTCCACATCGTCGGCCGTCGCCTCGTGGAGCATCCGCAGGTAGACCCGGCCGCCGGTCCGGCCGACCGGCTCCATCGAGTAGACGACCCGCTTCACGGACGTACCTCCTCTTGCTGTTGGACGTACTCGGCGTGGAGCAGCCCGTGCATGGCCTCCAGCTGGGGGCTGAGGCCGCGGGCGACTTCGGCGAGCGGGAGGTAGAAGTCCTCCAGGCTCTGGAGGAACCGCCGACGCCTGTCGACGTTGGGCGAGGCGGCGAGATCGCGCAGGTTGTGGAGGCGGTCGGCGAGCCGGACGAGGAGGTCTTCGGGCGGGAGCGCGGCCTGCTTGAAGTGCCAGCGGGTCTCGTCGCCGACGGCCTTGGGGCGCTGTTCGAGGCGGTGGTCGGCTGTCATCGCACGTAGGCGGTAGGTGAACGGGCCGCCGAGATGCCGGACGAGCAGCGCCTCCGATTCGGGAGTCACCTCCAGAGCGTCGTGGAGAAGAGCGAGGAGGAGAGTCTCCACGTGGCTGACGCTGACCTCCGTCCTTAATAGCGTGATGATGGTCAGCGGATGGTCCATGTACGGAGTGCCCTGGTCGCGGGTGTGGCCGTCGTAGACGGTGAGGGCGAGGGCACCGGCCAGGCGGGCGCGGGACTGCTCGTCCGCGCCCCACGCGGCGGCTCCGAGCACGGTCAGGACGTGGTCCAGATCGATGGGGCTCATCCGCCTCACCGCGTACGGACGGCTGTGGCACAGGGGTCGGGCACGTGGTCGGCGAGGAGCAGGGTGTCGCCGACGGCCAAGGCGTCGAGGCCCAGACTGACAGTCGCTGACACGGCTTGCTCGGCGGTACGCAGGATCGGGGTGCCTTTGCGGTTGAAGGAGGTGTTCAGCAGCAGCGGCAGTCCGGTGCGCTCGTGGAATCGCTCCAGGAGTTCGCGCAGGCCCTCGTGGTCGGCGGCGACGGACTGCGCGCGGGCGGTGCCGTCGTGGTGGGTGACCGCGGCGATGCGGTCCGCTCGGCATCGGCGGACGCGGGCGACACGGTTCATGAACGGGTCGCCCGCCGACATGAACCACTCCGTGGCGTGCTCGGCGAGGACCGCTGGCGCGAAGGGGCGGTATGCGGCTCGCTTCTTGATCGCGTTGAGCCGGTCACGCGTGGCAGCGTGGCCGGGGTGGGCGAGGATCGAGCGATGGCCGAGGGCTCGTGGCCCGAACTCGAGCTGTCCCTGCACCCAGCCGACGATGTGGTGTTCTGCCAGGAGTGCGGCCACCGTGGGCGTCAGATCCGGGCCGAGGCCGGTCAGGGCACGGTATTCGCTCGGTACCGAAGGCACCGCGCCCGGGTGCGGGCCCCAGGCCGCGTCGGTAGGCACGGGGAGCCGCTCCTGGCCGAGCTGGTAGTGCCAGCCGTAGAGCGCGGCGCCCACGGCGGTGCCCGCGTCGTGCGGGGCCGGGGCCACGAAGAGGGTGTCGAAGCCGCTGTCGGCGGCCAGCTGGCCGTTGAGATGGGAGTTCAGGGCGCACCCGCCGGAGAACACCAATGTCGATGCAGTGGTGAGCCGTTGCAGGTGACGGGCGACGTGGACGACGGACTCGGCGAAGACCTCCTGGGCGGCGGCGGCCAGGTCGGCCCGCTCGTGCTCCGGCTGTTCCGCGACGTTGTCGGCGGTCCAGGCACGGCCACCGAGCAGCAGCGGTGTGCTGCTGTCCGCCGAGCCCCAGGGGTGATCGATGCGGACCTCGCCGTCGTCGCCGAGCCGGACCAGCTCGCGGATCTGCGCTCCGTAGCGCTGGGGATCGCCGAAGGCCGCGAG
The DNA here is from genome assembly GCF_042754005.1 of Streptomyces sp. NPDC059247. Classification (NCBI taxonomy): domain Bacteria; kingdom Bacillati; phylum Actinomycetota; class Actinomycetes; order Kitasatosporales; family Streptomycetaceae; genus Streptomyces; species Streptomyces sp. NPDC059247. The sequence goes on along the minus strand of NZ_JBHYZW010000007.1, from coordinate 70,415 downwards.
CGCCATCATGCTGCCCTCGGGCTCGTCGCCGGGTGGGATCACCCGCCGCGCGAGGTTCCGGTAGAAGTGCCCGAGGGAGGAGTGGAGGCGCCGGGGGCTGGCCGGGCCGGGGACGAGGGTCGGCATGCCCTGGTGGAGGCGGTCGATGCGATCGGGCCGCAGGTCGTACCCCGTGATGCGCTCCCGGCCAGGCCCGAAGTCGGATCCGAGAGAGGAGCCGCCGGCGTCGATGACGAGTCCCGCCGCGTGCTCGTGGCCGGAGAGCAGGTAGCCGGAGAGCACGTGGGCCGTGTGGTGGGAGAGGAGGCGGAGGTGTTCGCCGAGCGGGGCGGGCAGGAGGGCGGCGAGTTCGTCTCGCTCCTCGGCCAGCCACCAGCCGGCGGCGGGGTTGGGGCGCATGGAGGCGGCCCAGACGGCGTCGATGTCCTGCGGTTCGAGGCTGGCGGCCTCCAAGCACCACTGGAGCGCGCGGGTCGGGGCGGTGAGCGTGCCCTTACGGGTGGGGTGGTTGTGCTTGACGCCGCTCCAGCGTTCCTCCTCGGCCGCGTAGAGGCGGCCGTCGACGACCAAGGCGGCGCTGGTGTCGTGGTGGAAGTTCAGTCCGAGGACTGCGGGCATGGTGGTGTACCTCCGGTCTGGGGTCAGACGGTGAGGGCCGGGACGGGGAGGAGGGCGGTGCCGGAGTCGGTGTACTCGTGGCAGCGCAGGCAGAACCGGAAGTGGTGGCTGCGGGGCGCGAACACCTTGGCCGCGAAGTCCTCGTCCCAGATGCTGAATTCGCTGTCGTCCTTCGACATGGCGTTGAAGCAGCGGTAGCAGGATCCGTCTATCTCGATCATCAGGTGCTGGTCGAGGTAGCGGTCGCAGATGCCGCGCAGCTCGTTCGCCGGCTGGCCGACGTCGATGTGGTGTACGTGGTTGGTGACGTGGATGGCGCCGTACGTGTTGCACAGCCTCGCGAGCTGCGTGAGGCGGGTGGAACTGATGCCTTCCAGGACACTGTTGATGACCACGGTCTTGCCGGCCTCGCGGAGGCGGGGCACGACGGCGTGGACCTCGTCGTAGTTCTCGTGCTCGTCGTCGCAGCCGATGAGGACCTGGTCGTACGAGCGGAGGGTGGCCTCCATGATCCGCTTGTTGCGGGCCAAGGTGATGGCGTTCGTGCCTAGGACCATGACCTTGTGGGGCAGGCGGGTGCGGGCCGCGTCGCTGAGGGCGGGGAAGTCCCGGTGCACGGTGGGCTCGCCGCCGTTGATGTGCAGCTGCTGGAAGGGGGTGGTCTCCAGCCGGGCCAGGATGGTGGAGAACAGCTCCATGGACATGTTCTCGCCCTGGGCGCCGTCGGCGAAGATGCAGAAGTCGCAGGAGCGGTTGCACTTCGTCGTGATCTTGATCTTCGCCGTCTTCAGGGCGCGGGGCAGGGGCGCACGCACGGGCATGGGCGGAACTCCTTGGGTCAAGGGTGGGCGTCGCCGGGGGTGAGGCTGAGGAAGTCCTGCACGGTCGACTTCTGCCGGTGCCAGAGCGCGAGGGTCGCGCGCAGGGTGCCAGCGGTGGTCGGTCCGGTGGGAATCAACGCCGCCATCCGGGCGGTCAGCCGCTGGGCGGGAGTGGCCTCGTCCGCCGCGAGCGCGTTCAGGGTCTGCGCGGCGGCTCGGAGTTCCTTCGCCTCCCGTCGGATCAGGTAGTCGGTCGCCACGCCGGGCGGCGGGTCGAGGTAGTACAGCCAGCGGGCGACGCGTACTCGGAGCATCCCCGCGGTCATCACCCAGTCGGTACGGGCGTGCTCCTTGCCCGGGGCAGCGGGGCTGCCTACGGCGGGGACGCGGCGCATGGCCGCCTCCAAAGCGACATGTGCCTTGCGGAGGAGGTGACGAGGGTTGCGGGGAACGGAGTCGGGCCGGTCCTCGGCGTGCCCGAGGAACAGCTGGGCGTACTCGTCCAGCCCGTCCGGCCGCCACTGAGTGAGGGCGGCCGTCTTACCGGGGCAGCGGGTTCGTGTCGCGAGCGCGGAGGCGGCGAACCAGCACGGGGCGAGGTAGTGCCAGGCCACGCAGTGGCGCCGGTACGCGGCGATGTCCTCGACCACGTTGTCGGTGCTGTCCGCCGCCAGCTGGTACCGGCCGCCCAGCCGCCCCTGGAGGATGCCCCGGTAGAACCGCTCGTCGACCTCGCACCACGGCGCCATCTGGGCGCGGGACTTCCAGCGCTGGAAGTCCCGCGCGCTCCCGCTGATCAGCGACCAGGTCGCGAGCTCGGGCGCGGAGACGAGCCGTCCGTCCGCCTCGGCCACGGTGAACGCGAAGCCGGGCGGGTGCTCCAGGAGACGTCCGTGGGAGACCTCCTGATCGACCGCGGTGGTGTGCGCGGCGGCCAGGCGGTGGTTCCACTCCTCCCAGTCCGCCGGAGCCTGGGGGAGGAGGAGCCGGACGTCGATGTCGGAGTGGGGAGCCAGCAGGTCGGCCGGCTGCCACTTGTGGGTCAACATCACCGCCCCGACGCCGTGGGCGTCCAGCTCGCGTTCGTACAGCGCTCCGAGCCCCGGGTACAAGGGCGGCGCCTCGACCATGACCATCACCGCTCTCCGCTGGAGGCGCGGGAGCAAGCGGGCTCGGCCGCGTTCGTGGTGAGCAGGGGGAGCAGGGGCAGGACTGGGGTGCCTTCGGGGCGCTCCATCCGGTCCCAGCGCAGGTCGTAGTCCACGTAGTGGAAGCCCTGCCAGGCGTCGTTGGTGTTGCGGTCGAGCATGGCCTGGAAGAGGTGGGCGAAGGCATTGCCGAGGGTGCCCTCGGCGAGATGGGGCTTCAGCGGGATGTCGCGGTTGTGGAGGATGCAGGGGCGGGCCACACCGGTGGGCGTGATCTTGATGCGGTTGGCGTCGGAGCAAGTGGCGCAGCTGGAGTTGGAGATGAAGCCGATCGAGCCCGCCCAGCCGTCCGGGCGGAGGTACTGCCCGGGGCTGCGGACCCCGAGCTCGTCCCTGCGGACCTCGCTGGCGTTCGAGAACCACTCGTGGAGACCGTCGCGGGCTTCCGCCTCGCTGATGAACTCGGTGTCGAAGAGCGCCTGCGCGGGGCCGATGTTCTGGAGCTCGATCAGCCGCACGGCGATGGGCAGGTCGCGGGCGAGCCCGGCGACGGCGAAGGCGTCGTCCAGGTAGGTGCGCTGGAGAACACAGTTGATCTTCACGCGCAGGCCGAGTGCGAGGGCGGTGTCGAGGGTGCGCCGGGTGATGCGAGGGTCGCCGCCGCCCATGATCTCGGCGGATCGGTCGGGGTCGAGGCTGTGGAGGCTGAGGTTGAGGTAGGTCAGGCCGGCGCTGTGGAGCTTCTCGACGCTCAGGCCGCGGCGCAGGTTGCCGTGGCTGGTCATGCCGATCGCGGCGTCGGGTCCGAGGCCGTCGGCCAGGCCCGCGATCACGTCGAGGATGTCCGCGCGGAGGGTTGGCTCGCCGCCGGAGCAGTGTGCCTTCCTGATCTTCCAGGCGCCAGCCTCGGCGGCGATGGCTGCGTAGTCGGAGGAGGTCAGGGGACGGTCCTTGTGCCCGTAGTCCGGCATGCAGCGCGGCTTGCAGAACACGCAGTCCAGGTTGCAGAGCGAGTTCAGGGTGAAGGCCAGGTAGGGGTGGTTGCGGCCGGTCGTGGCGAAGGCGGCGGCGAGGTCGTGGCGGCGCGTGGTGGGCATCGGTCAGCCTCCTACGAAGGGAGAGCGGGCAACTGGTACCTCGGCCAGGCCGTTAAGCGGCTGGTCGGTGAGGTAGCGGCGCAGGTTGTCGGCGAAGAACGCGACCGCCTCGTTCATGTACGTGCGGCTGAGCGTGGAGCTCTTCGGCGTGAGGACGACCCGGGGGTGGAGCCGCAGCGGATGGCGGGCGGGCAGCGGTTTCGGGTCGAAGACGTCCAGGGCGGCGCCGCGAAGGTGGCCGGCGTTGAGGGCGGCCAGGAGGGCCGACTGGTCGACGGTCGCCGCGCGGCCGAGGTTGAGGAAGACGGACTTCGGCTTGAACGCCGTGAAGAGGTCGTGGTCGAAGAAACGGTCCGTGGCCCGGGTGGCGGGCAGCAGATCGACCACCACGTCGGCGACGACGACCGCCTGGTGGACCGCCGACGTGTGCATCCACGTGATCCCACCCTCGGCGGCCACCGGCGGCGTCCGCCGTACGCCGATGACGTCCATGCCGAAGGAGCGGGCCGCACGAGCGAGGTGTCCGCCGATGCTGCCGCAGCCGACGATGGTCATGGTCGCCCCCGCCAGGTCGAAGAACTCCTCGGCCAGGTCGTCCTTCCACCAGGACCGGTTCCGCTGGGCGAGCTGACTCGTGAACAGCCCGCGGGAGAAGCCCAGGACCATCCCCATGGCGTGCTCGGCCATGGGCCTGCCATGGAATCCGTACGAGCGGGTCAGCACCACTCCGACGGAGTGGGCCTCGGCGACGGGCAGATGGTCCGTGCCAGCGGCCGGGGAGGCGATCCACCGCAGATGGGGAGCGCCGAACAGCCACGAAGGCTTGAACGCCCAGCCGAAGTAGACGTGCGCCTCGGCCAGCTGGTGCGGCACGGACTCCTCGGTCGCCGTACGGAACTCGACACCGGGGAAGGCGGCGGACAGCGCCCGCTCGTGCTCGGCGGACAGCCGCCAGAAGGAGTGCGGGGACTTCAGGCTGATCAACACCACCGGCCGGTTCATCGCGCTCGGCCCTCCGCGCTGGACGCTGGCGCGAGAGCCCAAGGAGCGATGCGTTCGACGACGGAACCGATGCTGGCCTCGTAGTCGTGGCGCGAGCGCACCAGGACCACCCCGGCGCTCCGGAGCCGGTCACGCTCCCGGGGCAGGACGGTCAGGGCGCGATGGAGCGCGGCGGCCAGGGACCGGGCGTCCCGTGGTGCGGCAGTGAAGCCGGTCTCGCCCTCGACGACAGTCTGGGCCAGCCCGCCGGCCGTGGTTGCCACCACCGGGCCCGCTCCGGCCGCGAACGCCTCCAGAGGGATGCGACCGAAGGGCTCCTCCCGCGAAGGAACGACGACCGCGCGCAGGGCCGGGTTGTGCAGCCAGGCGCGGATCGCGGGGGTGAAGCGCGTGATCAGAGTCGCGTCCAGGCCGTAGGCACGGATGCGCGCTGCCAGGTCCTCCTGATACGAGGTGGGGCGCTCGTGCTCCTCCGAGGTCACGGCCGCCAGGACCAGGTGCGGAGCTCGGACCCCGCGCTCCTTGAGGAGGTGCAACGCCTCCAGGAGGTCGTCGAAGCCCTTCGTCGGCACGGCACGGCCCATGGCGAGAAGGAACCCGGCGCGGGCCTTGAAGGGCAGGGGCGGCGCGCTCGTCGGCCGGGCCATCTCCTCCTGGATCAGCCCGTTCGGGACGCTCACGATGCTTCCCCGAGGGACGGCGTAGCTGACGACGAGGTGGCCGCGCATGTGGGAGGAGATGGCGCCGATCCGCCCGCCACGGACGGTCGCCGCCCGCAGGGCGTCCCGCTCCCAGCGGACTCGGGACATGTCCTTGGGCTTCGTCAGCGCCGTCGTGGAGCGGGGCACGAGCAGCAGGTCCGTAGTCGGCGATGTGTAGGGGGCCAGCCCGAGGAACGGGATGTCGAGGCCGATGAGGAGGCACCGGCTCGCGCAGTCGGCGATGCCTACGGCCGCTTCGCCTGCCAGGTCGCACAGCTGCATGGAACCGTGGATCGAGTCCGGCGCCGCCTGGACCTCCGGGATCGTGATGACGTCGGCCTCGGCCTGCCGCAGCATGTGCTGGACCTCGCCGGCCCACCGCCGGTCGTGCGCTCCTGCCGTGTCCGGCACGTGCGGGGTGATCACGGAGAGGCGGCCAGGGGGCAGCAGACGAGCGAGGGCCGTGAGGAAGGCCCGGTTGCTGAAGCCCGTGCCCGAAGCCGCACCGTAGAAGCCCTCGTGGAGGGCGACGACGACACGGGGCTGGCGGGCCGCCTCCGGTACGGCGGCCGTGGGTGGGAGTGGTGGAGTGGCATGGTCGATGCGCACCGTGTGGTGCCTCCTTCGAGGAAGGGGTGTCGTGGGCGTGGACATCAATGGGTGCCGTCGGGCGAGTGGTGGGACCCGCGCCTGAGTCGGCACCAGGCACGGGTGCCGTGATTACCGGTCGTCAGCGACCAGGCATCGGCCAATGCCTCGACGATGACCAACCCTCGTCCCGATTCGGCCTCCTCCTCAGGAGCTGGAGGAGAGCAGGGCGCAGGGTCAGAGCAGCCGCCGTCGGTGACCGTGATCTCGACCTCCAGGTCACCGGCGGTCTGACTCCTGCGGTCGACGCACAGGACCAGAGGCGGCCTGCCCGAGGCGAACGCGTTCGTCGCGAGCTCCGACGTGATCAGGCGGGCGTCATCAAGCAGGTCCGCCTCGGCGTCGTGGAGGGCGACCGCCACAGCCTCCCGCGCGACTTCGGCCGCCTTCGGCCCGTACGGCAGATCCGTGATCAGCGTGGTCGCGTCGGCGGCGTCGACGCCGCCCTGTCCGGCGACGGAGGTTGCTCGCCCGGTACCGATCTCCAGCACACTGCCCGGATGGTCTCTGGAAGTGCCCGTGCGGTGTCTCAAGGCCCACCCCTCTCTCCGTCGGCACCGAAGGCGGCGCCTTCCGCCGGGATCCAAGAACACCGGAGGAGGCTGGTCGCGCAGGACCCGATCAACGGGTCAACTCGGTCAACTTCCTTGAGAAGCAGGTGAATCAGCCGCCTGGGGGCGTCACCATGAGGGAGCGCGAGAAGTGATGGACGAACCACTGGGGCAAGAGGTGGTCGCACGTGGCACCGCAGGCAGGGGAACCCAACGCCGTACTGGCGCGGTGCCTCGACGAGCTCGGGTGGAGCCCGAAGGCGCTCGCTCGGAAGCTCAACAGGGTCTTCGGAGCGGGGACGGTGGCCGAGTCGGCGCCGTACCACTGGCGAGACGCAGGCTCGCTGCCGCGCTTGCCGTTACCGATGATGGCCGCCTACGTGCTTTCCCAGGAACTGGGTAGACCTGTCTCGGTGGCCGAACTCTGGCAGGGCCGCGTCGGCGACTCCTCGGCACTTGTTCCGGCCGACACGGATCTCGCACGGCCCTGGAGCGTGCAGGGCATGGAGGCGATCGTGGAGGACTGGGTGATGGGAGGGCTCGTCGACCGGCGCCGCTTCCTCGCGATCTCGGGCGCGGGGCTCCTCGCGATCGTCGCCCAGTACCTCGACGGAACTGCGGGGCGCGGCCAGTACGCGCCCCGGATCACGCCCTCCCCTGGCGCCGATCCACTCGTGGACCAGGTCGAACAGCACCTGCCCATGCTCTCCGTGCTAGACGACGAACACGGTGGGGCACGTCACCTCCCTTACGTGGGTGCCCAGTTCCGTGCGGTCGGGCTGCTGATCCGCGAAGGCGGTCATGCTCCCGCCGTCGCGAGCCGCCTCATCCGTGCGCTCGCCGAGATCGGCCAGCTGGCTGGCTGGATGGCCTTCGACGCCGCCGACCACGGCCTGGCACAGCGCTACTTCGCCACCGCGCTGCGGGCAGCGCACCAGGTGAACGACCTGCCCCTGTGCGCCCACATCCTCGGCGACCTCTCCTTCCAGGCGGCAAGTCGGGGCCACCCCGCGGATGCCATCGCCCTCGGCGAGGCCGCCCGCCGCGCCGGCGACGCCGCCCCGCCTGTCGTACGGGCATCCGTCCTGTCGCGGCTCGCCTACGCGTACGCCGCCGCCGGCCGCGACAACGACTTCGCGCACACCCGTGGAGGCGCCCGTGATTTGATCGCCAGCCGAGACGGCGGCCGGGAGGAGCCTCGCTGGATGTATTTCCTCACCGACAACCACCTGGACTGCCAGGCCGGTTATGGGCTCATCCAGATGGGCCGAGCCCAGCTCAAGGCGGACGGCAGCACAAGGGCACGGCGCTATCTCGCCCAGGGGACGGAGATGCTCCGGACTGGGGCATACGACGTCCCGCGTGGCGACCCCAGCCAGCGCAGGGCTATGTTCGAAGGAGCCTGGCTGGCCCTGGGCCACAGCGCTCATGGCGACCTAGAGGCCGCCTGCGAGGTCGGCCAGATCGTCGCCGACCGCCTCGACGTCGTGCGCTCACCTCGCAGCGCGGCCCTGCTGCACCAGCTCGCCGCGGACCTGCGCCGCCGACAGCGCAACTCCCATGTGCACAGCTTCCTGCCGGCCCTGGAGCACGCCCTTGCCGAACATGCCCCCTTGACGTCACCTGGCCGTTAGGGTCGGGATCATGACCGTAGGGGAGCGTGTTGTCGTCGTCGGGGCTGGGGTGACGGGGCTCACCACCGCCGTCCTTCTCGCCGAGGCCGGAGCCTCGGTGCACGTGATTGCCGAGCAGGTGCCGGGTGTCACCTCGCTGGCGGCCGGGGCGATGTGGGGGCCGTACCTGGTCGAGCCGAAGGACAAGGTCGACCGATGGGGGCAGCGGTCCCTGGAGATCTTCCGGGAACTGGCCGAGGACCCTTCGACGGGTGTCCGGCTCACCAGCGGCATCGAGGCGTCCCGCACGGCCGAGGTGCCACCGGACTGGGCCACCACCCTGCCCGGCTTCCGGCCGTGTGAGCCGGCCGAACTGCCGGCAGGGTTCTCGGTCGGCTACCGGTTCACGGTGCCGCTGATCGACATGCCGCCCTACCTCTCCTATCTCCTGCGCCGGCTCGACGCCGCTGGAGGATCGGTTGAGCGGCGCCGCGTGGCCTCGCTCGCAGACGCCACGCCTGCTTCCGTGATCGTCAACTGCACGGGCCTTGGTGCCCAGGAACTGGTCCCGGATCACGACCTTCGGCCCATCCGCGGCCAGCATGTCGTCGTCACCAACCCAGGGCTGACCGAGTTCTTCTCCGAGGACACTGGCCTCTCCCCGGACCTGTTGTGCTTCTACCCCCACGGCGACACCGTCGTCCTGGGCGGCACCGCCATCGACGGCGAAGGCGACCTCACGGCTGACGACAAGGCGGCGGCCAATATCTTGGCCCGCTGCGCCGAGGTCGAACCCCGCCTCGCCGAGGCCCGCGTCCTGGAGCACCGGATCGGTGCCAGACCGACCCGGGCCCGAGTCCGCGTGGAAGCAGAGCGGGCGGAGGACGGCACCGTGGTCTTGCATAACTACGGGCACGGAGGCGCCGGCGTCACGCTCTCGTGGGGATGTGCTGAAGAGATCAGCGAGTTGCTGACCGCCCAGTGACGGAGTGTTCGAAGGGTTACGTCTGAGTCGAGCTGATCGTGCGGCGCTGAGGGCGACTGTGCATCATCTTCGCCAGCACCAATGGGCGCGGTTGGGGTCAGCCACCTCCTCAGCGCCAAGGGCCAGTTCCCCAACGAAATCTGATCATGGAGGTCACAGGGACCGCGATCACGTTGATGCGCCCGCTGGCCAGGCGCGTGCCGGAGCATCGAGCAGCGGCAGTGCCGCTTCGAAGTCGGTCCCGTCCTTGTCCCGGGTCGCCGACACCAGATGTCGTGGAGCGGCTGCCGAAGGACCACTCCAGGACGCCACGCTCTCAGCTGCCCGTGGCTGGGCGGGTCCGCAACTAGAGGTCCCAGCCGGCCAGCAATTCCCGTACGCGGGCACCAGGATGTCGAGATCACCGTGTGCGCGCAGCTCGCGTCCAACCGCGAGTTCGATTGCGTAACCACCGGCGATCCACCGCGGGAAGTCCGCCTCGGCGAAAATCGTGTCCACATCCTCGGGATGGTCCGGCACCCAGTGTCCCAAGACCTCAGCAGTCACCCGCCCATACTGCCAGTCGCCCGACAGGCGGGGGACGCCAAGGCCGGCGGCGGGTCGGCGGTCTCGTAGAAGCGGCCAGATGCCACTCCTGCGAACCGGCCTACCTCTGACAGCGCGACTCGAACGAGAATGCGAACGGACTGCCGCGGCAGTACTTTCCAGAGGGGGCCGATCCGTCCCGGCACACCCGTGAGTACCTGGGCATCGTCTCCGCCTAACCCAACGGGTGGCCCTGTGAAACGCTCGGCTGGGACACCCCAGCCGAGCGCCTGCATCGACTCCTCGCGGAGCGAGCAGCGATTCCTGATTCCCAGGCCGACGGCTGATGCCCTACAGGCCGTGGCCGTGGGTTCGGTAAGGAACACCCAGTCGGTTGCTGACCTCTGCCAGGACGTGCGGGCAGAAGTAGTACCAGCGAAGGTGCGTGATGCCCTCGTCGGCTGTCTCCGCGCGCAGGACGTCCTCGACCGCCTCGGGTCCGTCGCCGTCGGTCGGGGTGGCCCACATCAGCACCAGCGGGTCGCTGTCCAGCTCGCGGACTTCGGCGCGCCATCGGACGGACGTCTCCAGGTGGAGCGTGTGGCGCAGCGAGCCGGCGGCGATCTGATCCCGCCCGACTTCGTGGGCCATCCCGATGACGTCACTGACCGCGTCCTCGGTGAAGAGCTTGGCCAGCCTGTCCAGGTCGTACGCGGTGAACGCTGTCGCAAGGGCATCGAGGGTGTCGCGGTCGGGAGCCGCACGGCGGGCGAGCGCGGCGGCCCGGTCCGGGTCGGTGAGCCGTCCGCGGCCACGATGCAGTGCGGCCTTGACCGCCCCCTCGGTGGTGCTGAGCATGGCGGCGATCTCCTTCAGGGGCAGGTCGAAGACATCCTTGAGAACGACAGTCGCACGTTCCTGGGGTGCCAGTAGCGTGGTCATCTCCGCAAGCGCGTCCCGCACCTCGGCCGGGTCGGCGAGGGCAGGTGCCGCACGCTCGGTGGGCTCGACGAGAAGCGGGGCGGGACGTCGGACCTGGTCGAGATAGGCGTTCGTAGCGATCCGCACCAGCCAGGCCATCGGGCGCTCGACCTGCTGGTGGGACTGCGCAGCGCGCGTGAGGGCTCGGGTGAGCGTCTCCTGGACCAGATCCTCGGCATCCCACATGCTTCCGGTCAGACGACGGCAGTATCTGAACAGCTCGCCTCGCAAAGGCTCCAGAGCAATCAGGAACTCACGGCGTGCCGCCTGAGCCACCGCCAGCAGAGAGTGCGGCAGCACGTCGAGCGCGGGAGACAGATCGGGTTCAGGCGCCACTTCACAGCTCCTTGCATGGTGAACGGCTGTACACACCAGTACGACGTGACAGCCTTCGAGTCCGATACGTAGCCGCGGAAGTGAGCCCGGTCACGCCGCGTATGAAAGCAAGGTGGCTCCTGCTCAAGGGGGAGCCATCCATATAGCCGAGTACCGTTCTGACCGAGGCTCCAAGGGCCTGGAAGCGCATCAGATTCCAGCGGTGGTACCGGCGGCGTTTTCGACAGGAACCGACCACAGATGGTCCGCATGCCCGGCGTGGCGGAGTTCCTCTCCACATCAAGGTGTACGGTCCATCGAACATCCTGGTGGCCGAGGGCACGGGGGGTCTTGAATCTTCAGCACAAGGCCGGGAACTACGTCAACGCCTCGTGGTCCATGGTGCGGCTGCGAGACCTGATCTACGACGCTGGGTCTTGCTGTTCACCGAACTCAGCGCTCATGGCGGGATGGCGGGTGACGACAATGCTGGCCAGGCCTTCGCCGTCGTCCACAAGCCGGCCGCGAAGACCGCCTTCGAGGCGGTCGGCCTCGCTCGCCAGGCGATGGCGAACGGTGCGGGCGCCGCCATCCTGAAGGCCACCGGGCGACGCGTACGGGGACTCCGAGAGCGCTTGGCGTACCGCGACCGCCCGGCAGCTCGGCGAGACCGCCGCAGCCGTCCAGACCTTCTTCACCATGTTCGTCGGCAAGACGCCGCCTCCCTCCGAGGTCGGCGAGGACGAGACCCTGATGGCGGACCTGCCGTCCGCCTGTCGGATGATCGCCCACGCCTGCGACGCGTACGCGGATCACATCGAAACGGCGCCGAAGAAGATCCCGGATGAGGAAAGCCCCCTCTTCGGAGAGCCGCTCGCCATCTGGGGACGACCGCAGTTCGGCGGCGAGGGACACGACGGCGGCCTGCGTGAGCTCGTCACCGGCGACATGCGCATCGCGCACCTGGGGAACATCCCACCGGCGCCCGACAGCCCGCAGGTCAAGGTCCCCATGCCGCAGCCTGACGGGGGCGGATCCCTACCCTTTCCGCCCCTGCCGCCCTTCCTCGCACCGCTTATCCGGGTGCCTCTCCTGGTTCGCGTGGGCTACCGGCCGCTGAACGGACCTCGCGTACAACCCATAAGCCCCACCGACACCTCCGGGCCCGTGCTTCCCCACTCAGTGCCCCTGAGCAGTAGAACTTTCAGACATGGCTGAACTCGCCGTGCGCTGGAGACGTGTCCGGCGGGAAGCCTGCCGAGGTCGCCTACCCGAAGCGGGTCGCCGGATACCCCAAGTACGAGGTCCCCATCCCGCCCGGCGTCAGCCCCAACAACACCCTGATGGTCGACGGCTTTTGGAACCGCGACGGCATGGCGAGCGAACCGGTCCCGGGCGCGTGACGGACGTCCGTACGGGTGCCCGCTCCGTCCGTCATCGGCGCCGTGTGTCCGCACGACGCTGATCCGCCCCCGCGCGAGGGCGGCTTCGGGCGGTCGGAGGTCCTCAGTCCCGGAGCCTCGTCATCGTCCGTCACCCGGTCGGGTCAGGGTTCCGTCGACTCGTACGGTCCGGTCCGGTCGGACGGGACCGGTGGCCGGACGGGTCCACTCCTGGTCGTGGTGGCCGGGCAGGGTCCGGCCCTGGCTCGCCCAGAGCGACAGCACCGCCCTGTAGAGGGGCGGGTCGGAGGGCAGGAGGACGGGGACCCGCGCCGGTACGGGGGCGGGCGGGGGCGCGGAGACGGCGGCGGGCGGTGGCTGCCGCACCGGCTCCCGTACGGGAGTCTCCGCCGGGGCGGGCGCCGACACCGGGAGAGGAACCGATTCTTCAATGCGCGGTCCGGTCTGCCGGTGCCGACCGAGACCGCTGGGAGGGGTGAACAGCGTGGTCATGCCCGGACCAACGCGCCCCGGCGGCCCCGGTCACCGCCGAACGGATTCGAGCGACAGTTCACCCGCTACCCGCTACCCGCTACCCGGTGCACGGCACTGGCCCCTCGGCTCGTAACTGACATACCGTCAGACGCCTGTCCGGGAGCCCCCGCCGACCAGGAGGTCAGCCATGTCCGCGCACCGGCACGACGACCGGCCCGTAGCCCTCGACGAATACCCCGTGCACCAGGCCCCGCTCTCCATGAAGCACCACGTCAGCGGCGACCGGAACGCCTACGACCGGTGCATCTTCCACGTCTTCGACCACACCGGCCGCGCCCTGCTCATCGCCGGTCTCGGCGTCTACCCCAACGCCGGGGTCGTCGACGCCTACGCCACCCTCCGCGTCGGCGACCGGCTGCACGCCGTCCGGGCCTCCGACGCCCTCGGCGACGACCGCACGAACCTCTCCGTCGGTCCCTTCACCATCACCGTCGACGAACCCCTCCGACGCCTCACCCTGTCCTGCGCCGCCGACCCCGCCGACCCGGAAGGGCTCTCCTACGAGATCGCCTGGACCGGCGACTTCCCCGCCGTCTGGGAACCCCACCACACCCAGCGCCACGGCGGCCGGCTCACCCTCGAAGGCCGCCGCTTCGTCCAGGCGGGACACTGCGCGGGCACCGTCCGGGCCGGTGGCCGGGAGTTCGCCGTCACCCCGGACGGATGGACCGGCACCCGCGACCGCAGTTGGGGCGTCCGCCCGATCCCCGGCGAAGAACCCGGCCGCGCCACCGAGTTCCGCCCCGAGGGCTTCCACTGGCTCTGGATACCGATGCGCTTCGAGGACCGCTTCCTCATGGTCATCGCCCAGGAGGACGCCGACGGCTACCGCACCCTCAACGAGGCGCTCCTCGTGCGCGAGGGCCGCCGCGACGTCCAACTCGGCTGGCCCCGAACCGAGATCACGTACCGCCCGGGTACCCGCCACCCCGAACGGGCCACCGTGCGCCTCACCGACCCCGGCGGCGAACCCCTGGAGATCGGCGTCGAGGTCCTCGCCTCCTCCCCGCTCGCCGTCGGCGCGGGCTACCCGCCCGCCACCGACTGGCAGCACGGCACCTGGCGGGGCAGGGACTGGACCGACCGGCGCGTCTACGACCTCTCTGACCCGGCGGCCCATCCCGCCGCCGCGTACGGCGTCACCGACCACTCCGCCCGCTTCACCCTCGACGGCCGCACCGGGTACGGCATCTTCGAACACGGTTCCTTCGGCCGTCACGACCCCAGCGGATTCGCCGACCACACGTCAACGGCCCTCTGAGGAGCCCCCCTTGACCTCCGCGCCCCGCCCCCGGACCACCACCCGCGACCCCGAGGAACTCGGCCGTCGGCTCACCGCCTGGCTGCACCGGCACCTGCCCGGGGCCCGCGTCACCGGACTCGCCGTACCCGGCTCCAACGGCATGTCCAGCGAGACCCTGCTCTTCGACCTCGACCACCCGGACGCCCCGGTCCGCGGCTGCGCCCTCCGGCTGGCCGCCGACCCCGCCGCGTACACCGTCTTCCCCGTCTACGACATGGCCCGGCAGCACCGCGTCATGCGGCTGGTGGGCGAGCACACCGACGTGCCCGTGCCGCGCGTGCTGTGGCTGGAGGAGGACCCGGGGCCGCTCGGCGCCCCGTTCTTCGTGATGGCCCGCGCCGAGGGCCGCGTCCCGCCCGACGTCATGCCCTATACGTACGAGGGGAACTGGCTGCACGCCGCCACCGACGCCGAACGCGCCCGGCTGGAGGCCGAGTCCGTCGCCGTGCTCGCGCGGCTGCACGACCAGTTCCCGGTGGCGGAGGCCGCCTTCCTGCTCCCGGAGGGCCGGGGAACCCCGCTGCGCCGCCACGTCGACGCCCAACGCGCCTACTACGCCTGGGTGGTGGAAGGTCTCGCGCGCTCGCCGCTCATCGAGTCGGCCTTCGAGTGGCTGGAGGGGCACTGGCCCGCCGACGAGGGCCCGGCCGTCCTCGGCTGGGGCGACGCGCGCATCGGGAACATCGTGTACGACGGCTTCACCCCCGCCGCCGTCCTCGACTGGGAGATGGCGGCCTGCGTCCCGCGCGAGGTGGACCTCGGCTGGACGGTCTACCTGCACCGCTTCTTCCAGGACCTCACCGTCGGCTTCGGCCAGCCGGGACTGCCCGGCTTCCTGTCCCGCGACGCGGTCGAGCGGCGCTACGCCGAACTGACCGGGCACCTCCCGCGCGCCATGGAGTTCCACACCCTCTACGCGGCCCTGCGGCACGCGATCGTGATGCTGAGGATCGCGTACCGGCAGGCCCACTTCGGCGAGGTCGAGGTGCCCGAGGACCCCGACGCGCTGATCCTGCACCGCGCCGCGCTCGCGGCGATGGTGCGGGGAAGCTACTGGTGAACCGGGCGGCTCAGGCCGCGCGCCGCATCTGCGGCACCTGGATCGGGCGCGAGCCCGGACCGCCGACGTGCGAGAAGGGCTGCGTGCGCCAGTCGAGGCCCTGGGGGAGCGTCAGGAGCAGGGCGGTGTCCTGCTCCAGCACCTCCAGGGTCTCGTCGGCCGGGCGGGCCTCGCCCGCCGACAGGCCCGTACCCGGGCAGACCGTCAGCACGAAGGGGTTCCACGGAGTGGGGCAGAGCGCGTGCTCCGGCAGCACGTCCTCGTCCGCGAGCAGCGCGATGGGCTGCACGCACTCCGGGCAGACGACCCGGAACATCTCAAACGTGTCGTACGCGTCGAGCTCGTCGGACGTGTCGACCGAATCAACAGGCTCCTGCATGGAGATCTCCCCCTCGGGTGGGTCGGCCGGATCTGTGTGGCCTCGACCACAGCAAGCACTTCCCATGCGGTGGTCCGCATAACCGTGTGGCGGTCTCCGGAGGCGGGCGCAAACCTGTGGCGTTCGTCACATGCCCGTCGCAGGTGCCCCGCTATGACTGATACCCGTCGATAGTGGGTGGCCCCGGCGCTGCCGCCCGTCCCCGGGGAGCACTAGGGTCACCGCATGGAGGAGCTGGATCGTCAGATCGTGGAGTTGCTCGTCAAGGACGGGCGCATGAGCTACACCGACCTGGGCAAGGCCACCGGCCTGTCCACGTCGGCGGTGCATCAGCGCGTCCGCCGTCTGGAGCAGCGCGGAGTCATCCGCGGCTATGCCGCGGTCGTCGACCCGGAGGCCGTGGGCCTGCCGCTGACCGCCTTCATCTCGGTCAAACCCTTCGACCCCAGCGCCCCCGACGACACCCCCGACCGGCTCGCCGACATCCCGGAGATCGAGGCCTGCCACAGCGTCGCCGGTGACGAGAACTACATCCTCAAGGTCCGGGTCGCGACCCCGCTGGAGCTGGAGCACCTGCTCAGCCGCATCCGCTCGCAGGCCGGGGTCTCCAGCCGCACCACCGTGGTCCTCTCCACGCCGTACGAGGCCAGGCCGCCCCGCATCTGACCCCGGACCGCCCGCCCGGGGGGACCTGCCGGACAAACCGGGTCCGGACAGGTCCTAGCCTGGTCGCATGAGTGAGTCCATGCCTGCCGCGCCTACCGCCGAACACCGCACCGTGCTGCTGCGCGGGGGAGAGGTCCACAGTCCCGCCGACCCCTTCGCCACCGCCATGGTGGTGGAGCGCGGGCACGTCGCCTGGGTGGGCTCGGAGGGCGCCGCCGACGCCTTCGCCCCCGGCGTGGACGAGGTGGTCGACCTGGAGGGCGCGCTGGTCACCCCGGCGTTCGTCGACGCGCACGTGCACACCACCGCCACCGGTTTCGCCCTCACCGGGCTCGACCTGTCCCGGGCCGCCTCGCTCGCCGAGGCGGCGGAGCTGATCCGGGCCCACGCCGCCGCCCGCCCCCGGGACCGCATCCTCATCGGGCACGGCTGGGACGCCGCTCGCTGGCCCGAGCGCAGGCCCCTGACCCGCGCCGAACTCGACGCCCTCACCGGTGGCCGACCGCTCTACCTCACCCGTATCGACGTCCACTCGGCCGTCGTCACCACCGCCCTGCTCGACCTCGTCCCCGGCGTCCGCGACCTGGACGGCTTCCACGACGGACAGCGCCCGCTCACCGGGGACGCCCACCACGCCGTACGGGCCGCCGCCTTCGGCGCCGTCTCCGCCCATCAGCGCACCGAGGCGCAGCGCGCCGCCCGCACCCGGGCCGCCTCCCTCGGCATCGGCACCCTGCACGAGTGCGGCGGCCCGCAGATCTCCTCCGAGGACGACTTCACCGGCCTCCTGGACCTGGCCCGCGACGAGCCCGGACCCCGGGTGGTCGGCTACTGGGCCGACCTCGACGTGGAGCGGGCGCGCGCCCTCGGCGCGCTCGGCGCCGCCGGGGACCTCTTCGCCGACGGCTCCCTCGGCTCCCACACGGCCTGCCTCCACGAGCCGTACGCGGACCACGCCGACGCCGGGCACACCGGAGCCGCCCACCTGGACGCGGTCACCGTCGCCGGACACGTCGTGGCCTGCACCGAGGCGGGTCTCCAAGCGGGCTTCCACGCCATCGGGGACGCGGCCGTGACGGCTGTCGTCGAGGGCGTCAGGGCCGCCGCAGAGAAGCTGGGACCGGCCAGGATCAGGGCCGCCCGGCACCGCGTGGAGCACGTCGAGATGCTCACCCCCGAGACGATCGCCGCCTTCGCGGAACTGGGCCTCACCGCCTCCGTGCAGCCCGCCTTCGACGCCTTCTGGGGCGGGGACGAGGGCATGTACGCGGACCGGCTCGGCGTCGAGCGGGCCCGCACCCTCAACCCGTACGCCGCGCTGCTGCGCGCCGGTGTGCCGCTGGCCTTCGGCTCCGACAGCCCGGTGACCCCGCTGGACCCCTGGGGCACCGTCCGGGCCGCCGCCTTCCACCGCACCCCGGAGCACCGGATCTCCGTCCGCGCCGCCTTCGCCGCGCACACCCGGGGCGGCTGGCGGGCGGTCGGCCGGGACGACGCCGGGACGCTGGTGCCGGGCGCCCCCGCCGACTACGCGATCTGGGGCGCGGCGGAACTCGTGGTCCAGGCACCCGACGACCGGGTGGCCCGCTGGTCGACCGATCCGCGCTCCGGGACGCCCGGTCTGCCCGATCTGACGCCCGGTGCCGACCTCCCCGTCTGCCTGCGCACGGTCGTGCACGGACAGACGGTGTTCGTACGGCCGAACGTGTGATGTGGGGATATGTCCCCCCGGGGACGGTCGCTCCGGGTGTTTGTCCCCGACCTGCGGATCTTCCCCTCCGGCCTGCGCTTATGAACTGTCTCCGCAGGTCAAGAGGGTATTGACAGTCGCCGGTCGGGGGCGGGTAGGTTCTCCGAGTCCACCACAGGACGTCCGCCGGGACCCCGTTCCTCCCGCAGTCGCCGTACGCCGCCCGCGCCTCGGCCCGAGGGAAGGTTTCTCCGGTGGAAGGTGCGACCCGGGTGGGGCCCGGACGTTCAGTAGACAACGGCTCTCGGTCGACCCGCAGCCAGCGGATCCCAGGTCGGACCGAAGGACGCCGGGCCCCGCACCGCCCTTCCCGCGTCCCGGTGGTCCCTTCCGTCCCGTCTGTCACCCGGGCCGGGCGACCGCCCCGCCGGAGCACGCCGGGGACCTCGCTATGGTGGGGGCCTGTGTATGTATCCGAAGGGGCAGTAGTGAACGACGGTGGCCAGAGGCGTTACGGCCCGCTCGGCAAGGCCTTGGTGATCATTCCGACCTACAACGAGGCGGAGAACATCAAGCCGATCGTCGCGCGGGTACGGGAAGCCGTACCCGAGGCGCACGTTCTCGTCGCCGACGACAACAGCCCCGACGGCACGGGCAAGTTCGCGGACGAGATCGCGTCCGAGGACGACCACGTGCACGTCCTGCACCGCAAGGGCAAGGAGGGGCTCGGCGCCGCCTACCTCGCCGGATTCCGGTGGGGCATCGAGCACGGCTACGGCGTCCTCGTCGAGATGGACGCCGACGGCTCCCACCAGCCGGAGGAGCTGCCGCGCCTGCTCACCGCCCTCAAGGGCGCGGACCTGGTGCTCGGCTCCCGCTGGGTGCCGGGCGGCCGGATCGTGAACTGGCCGAAGTCCCGCGAGTTCATCTCGCGCGGCGGCAGCCTCTACTCGCGCGTGATGCTCGACGTGCCGATCCGCGACCTCACCGGCGGTTACCGGGCCTTCCGCAAGGAGACCCTGGAGGGCCTGGGCCTGGACGACGTGGCCTCGGCGGGCTACTGCTTCCAGGTCGACCTGGCCCGTCGCGCGGTCACCGCGGGCTTCCACGTCGTCGAGGTCCCGATCACCTTCGTGGAACGCGAGATCGGCGACTCGAAGATGAGCCGGAACATCGTCGTCGAGGCGCTGTGGCGGGTCACCGGCTGGGGCGTGACGGCCCGTGCGGAGAAGGTCGGCAAGCTGCTCGGCCGCAAGCCCTCCTGATCGCTCCTTTACGACGTTCCGGCAGGGCGCCAGGCACACTGGTGACCATGACGACCGGCGCACCGCCTCCCCTCGCCCCCAAGCGCTCCCGCGCGCGCACGTTCCTTCCGCTCGGCGTCGCCGCCTGGCTGGTCCTGGAGATCTGGCTGCTCACGGTGGTGGCGGACGCGGCGGGCGGACTGACCGTCCTCGCCCTGCTCGTCGGCGGCGCCGTCCTCGGCGCCGTCGTCGTGAAGCGGGCGGGGCGCCGTGCCTTCCGCAACCTCACCTCGACCTTCCAGCAGGCCCAGGAGGCGGCGCGGGCGGGCACCGCGCCCGTACCGCCGGAGCGTACCGGCGCCGAGGACCGCAACGGCTTCCTGATGCTCGGCGGTCTGCTCCTGATGCTTCCCGGCCTGATCTCGGACGTGGCCGGTCTGCTGCTGCTCGTCCCGCCGATCCGCTCCCTCCTGGGGCGGTACGCGGAGCGGGCCGTCGAGCGGCGGATGAGCGCGGCCCCTTCCGGCAGCCTCCAGGACGCCTTCCAGCAGGCCCGTATCCACCGCCCGGACGGAAAGGTCGTCCCGGGCGAGGTCATCCGCCAGGACGGCGAGCAGGCCCCCCGCCGGGCCGACGGACCCCGTCCGCCGCTGACGCCCTGACGCCCCGGCCCCGGACGCCCTGACGGCCCCGCCCCTCCGTGGGGGCGGGGCCGTCGTGCTCTCCCAGGCGGGCGGAGGATCCGGACGCCCGCCCGCGACGGAGAACCCCGTGTCAGGGGTCCGTGGTGATCAGGAGGTCCAGGACACACGTCCTGGACGCGCGTCCTGGACACGGAAAAACGCCGCGGGGCCCGGTACACGGATCGTGTACCGGGCCCCGCGGCGTTGTCCTGCCGGGTCCGTCAGGCGGACTTGCGGCTGTCGCGCGGATGCACGGCGATGTTCATGGCGCCGGAACGGAGGACGGCCAGCCTTTCGGCGAGGACCTCCTCCAGCTCCTCGCGGGTGCGCCGCTCCATGAGCATGTCCCAGTGCGTTCGCGCCGGCTTGCCCTTCTTCTCCTCGGGTCCGTCCCCGTCCACCAGGAGAGCCTGGATTCCGCAGACCTTGCATTCCCACTCCGGCGGAATCTCCGCCTCGACGGAGAAGGGCATCTCAAAGCGATGTCCCTTCTCACATGCGTACTCCACCGCCTGGCGCGGGGCCAGATCGATGCCGCGGTCGGTCTCGTAGCTCGTCACCACGAGGCGCGTGCCGCGAAGAGCTCGCTCACTCATGAATCGTGCCTCCCGGGCTTGTCGCCCACAGGACAGGTGTCGCTGTCGTCGTTATCCGGTCAACGTCCGGTCGGCGGTAAAGATTCCCGTGCCGGGTCATGCGTCGCCCGTCGTGCCGCCCCTTGTTGTACCCACCAGTGACCGTTTTGTCACATCTGGCGGCAGATGTGACCCGGTGTCTTCACCAAAGCAGCACGCAGTAACGGTCCGCCTGGCAGGCCAAACGCGTACACTACCGCCCTTTCGGTGCCACGTCTAAACGCGATCGGGTATCGGGTTCCCCGCGTCCAGGACCGCCTGCCGCACCGGGACCCGGGCGAGCAGGACGGAACCGACCACGAAGAAGATCACCAGGGAGATGATGGCATCCCGATAGCTTCCGGTCACCTGGTACGCGAGACCGAACACCAGCGGACCCAGCCAGCTGAGCCCCCGGTCGCTCATCTCGTACGCCGAGAAGTACTCCGCCTCCTTGCCCCGCGGCACCAGATGCGAGAACAGCGAACGCGACAGGGCCTGGCTCCCGCCCAGTACCAGGCCGATCGCGGCTGCCAGACAGTAGAAGAACACCGGCGCCCCGGCCGGCAGGAAGTACCCGGCCACCAGGATCAGCGTCCAGACCACCAGCGAGCCCAGAATCGTCCGCTTGGCGCCGTACGACCGGGCGAGTCGCCCCATGCCGAGCGCCCCCGCCACCGCCAGCACCTGCACGAGCAGGACCGCCGTGATGAGCGTGGTCTGCTCCAGGCCCAGTTCCTCCGAACCGAACACGGACGCCTGCGAGATCACCGTCTGCACACCGTCGTTGTAGACCAGATAGGCGAGGAGGAACGCCAGGGTCCTCGGATGGCGCCGCATGTCCCTGAGCGTCTCCCGGAGCTGGCGCCAGCCCCCGCCGACCGCGCCCCCGCCGACCCGCCCGGACTCCCCGGTCCCGCCGCCGGTCCGCCGGTCCCGCAGCCGCCGCAGCGGCACCAGGGTGAACGCGCCCCACCACAGACCGGCCGAGGCCAGACAGAGCCGGACCGCCTCGCCCTCCGTGAGGCCGAAGGAGTCGTGGCCCGAGTACAGGACCAGATTCAGTACGAGCACGAGCGCGCCCGACGTGTAGCCGAAGGCCCAGCCGCGCGAGGAGACCGTGTCCCGCTCGTCGGGCTCCGAGATCTGCGGCAGATAGGCGTTGTAGAGCACCATCGACACCGAGAGCGAGGCGTTCGCCACGATCAGCAGGAAGGCGCCCAGCAGATACCGCTCGCCCGCCAGGAAGAACATGCAGGCCGTCGCCGTCGCCCCCAGATAGGCCGACGCCGCGAGCAGTGGCTTCTTCCGCCCCGTACGGTCCGCCACCGCGCCCACCAGGGGCATCAGGAGGACCGCCACCACGATCGACGCCGACACGGTGTACGCGAAGAGCGAGCCCGCCCGCACCGGGACGCCCAGCGGGTGCACGAAGCCCTCGGCGTCGGCCGCCGCCCGCGCCACCGAGGTCAGGTACGGCCCCAGGAACACGGTCAGCACGCTCGTCGAGTACACCGAGCAGGCGAAGTCGTAGAAGTACCAGCCCCGTTGCTCCCGCCGGCGTTCGCCGGGATCGGAGACGTGCTCCTCCGGCGCGGTGGTCCCTGCGGTCACGGCCGCCCCCTCGTCCCGTCCCCGTGTTCCGTCCCCGTCGTCCCGGCGCGGTGCCGCCGGGACGCGCTCAGACCCAGACGCCCCGGTCGGTCAGCACCGCGCGCAGGGTCTCCAGCTGATCGGTCATGATGCCATCCACGCCCAGGTCGAGGAGGGAGTTCATCCGGGCCGGATCGTTCACCGTCCACACATGGACCTGGAGCCCGCGCGCGTGCGCCTCCCGCACGAACCGCCGGTCCACGACCCGGACACCGCCCTGCCGCTCGGGGACCTGCGCCGCCACCGCGCCGGGACGCAGCGGCGCCGGGACGCCCAGCGACCGCAGCCGCAGCGCCAGCACCCCGCTCACCCCGTACGAGGTGGCCAGCCGGGGCCCCGCCAGCCGCTGCGCCCGCGCCACCCGCGCCTCGGTGAAGGAACTCACGCAGACCCGGTCCCAGGCGCCGGTCGCGCGGACCAGGTCGACCAGCGGCAGCAGCGCCGACTCGGCCTTGAGGTCCACGTTCCACCGGGCCTCCGGGAACTCCTCCAGGAGGTCCGCGAAGAGCGGCAGCGGTTCCGTGCCCGCCACCCGCGCCTCCCGCACCGCCGCCCACGGGAGGTCGCGGATGCGGCCCGAGGCGTCCGTCACGCGGTCGAGGGTCGCGTCGTGGAACGCCACGAGCGCCCCGTCGGCCGTCGTGTGCACATCGGTCTCGAAGTAGCGGTAGCCCTCGGCGGCGGCCCGGCGGAAGGCGGCGGCGGTGTTCTCCAGGCCGTTCGCCGCACCGCCCCGGTGGGCGAACGGAAGGGGCAGGGGATGGTCGAGATAGGGATGGCGTACGCGAGTCACGGCCGCAGTATGGCCTGTCCCGGTGTCCCGGGGGCGACGGCGGTGCTTCCGGAGTCCTGCTCGGGGAGGGCGAAACGGCGCAGGAAGAACTGCGCGAGCGGTCCGATGGACAGGGCGTACAGGACCGTGCCGACGCCGACCGAGCCGCCGAGCAGGAAACCGGTGGCGACCACCGCCACCTCGATCGCCGTCCGCACCACCCGGATCGACCGGCCGGTGAGCCGGTGCAGACCGGTCATCAGGCCGTCGCGCGGGCCCGGACCGAAGCGCGCGGCGATGTACAGGCCGGTCGCCACCCCGTTGAGGACGATCCCCGCCACGAGCAGGCCGATCCGCCAGGCCAGCTGCCGCACGTCCGGCACGAGGGCCAGGGCGGCGTCCATGGCGAGGCCGACCACGAACACGTTGGAGACCGTGCCGAGGCCCGGCCGCTGCCGGATGGGTATCCACAGCAGCAGGACGGCGGCCCCGACGACGATCGAGACCACGCCGATGGTCAGACCGGTCCTCTCGGCCAGGCCCTGGTGGAGCACCCCCCAGGGCTCCAGGCCCAGACCGCTGCGGACCAGCAGGGCCGCACTGGCTCCGTACAGCGTGAGACCGACGTAGAGCTGGACGAGGCGGCGGCCGAGGTACCGGCCGTGGAGGCCGGAGGTGATGGACAAGGGACTTTCCCCCAGGGTGGTGTCAGTGGACTGGCTCATGACACTCTGTGGCGGGGGAACGGGTGCCAACCATGGCCAATTCGAGGAAGGTGGACTGATTTCGATGGCCCAGTGGACTTCGGCGGTGGGTCCTGCTCAGCTCGCCCGGCAACTCCAGGCCCAGCGGCCCCGGAGCGCCACCCCGGGTGCCCGCAAGCCGCCCGCCTACCGCGCCCTCGCCGACGGCGTCCGGCTGCTCGTCCTGGAGGGCCGCGTCCCGGTCGCCGCCCGGCTGCCCGCCGAACGGGAACTCGCCCTCGCCCTCACCGTCAGCCGGACGACCGTGGCCGCCGCCTACGAGGCGCTGCGCGCCGAGGGCTTCCTGGAGTCGCGGCGGGGCGCGGGCAGCTGGACCGCCGTCCCCGCGGGCAACCCGCTGCCCGCGCGCGGTCTCGAACCGCTGCCCCCCGAAGCGCTCGGTTCCATGATCGACCTGGGTTGCGCGGCGCTGCCCGCGCCCGAGCCCTGGCTCACCCGGGGGGTCCGGGGCGCCCTGGAGGAACTGCCCCCGTACGCCCATACGCACGGCGACTACCCGGCGGGCCTGCCCGCGCTGCGGCAGATGCTCGCCGACCGCTACACCGCGCGCGGCATCCCCACCATGCCCGAGCAGATCATGGTCACGACCGGTGCCATGGGCGCCATGGACGCCATCTGCCACCTCTTCGCGGGGCGGGGCGAACGGATCGCCGTCGAGTCCCCCTCGTACGCCAACATCCTCCAGCTGATGCGGGAGGCGGGCGCCCGGCTCGTCCCCGTCGCCATGTCCGAGGGCCTCGGCAGCTGGGACCTGGGCCGCTGGCGCCAGGTCCTGAGGGACGCGGCCCCCCGCCTCGCGTACGTGGTGGCCGACTTCCACAACCCGACCGGCGCACTGGCCGACGAGGACCAGCGGCGGCAGCTGGTGGAGGCCGCCCGCTCGGCGGGGACCGTGCTCGTCGTCGACGAGACCATGACCGAACTGCACCTCGACGACGTCGAGATGCCCCGTCCGGTCTGCGCCTTCGACCCGGCGGGCTCCACCGTCCTCACGGTCGGCTCGGCCAGCAAGGCCTTCTGGGCCGGGATGCGGATCGGCTGGGTCCGGGCGGCCCCCGACGTGATCCGCTCGCTGGTCGCCGCCCGCGCCTACGCGGACCTGGGCACCCCGGTCCTGGAACAGCTCGGGGTGAACTGGCTGATGCGCACCGGCGGCTGGGAGCAGGCCGTGGCCCTCCGCCGCGAGCAGGCGCGGGAGAACCGGGACGCGCTCGTCACCGCGGTGCGCAGGGAACTGCCGGAATGGGAGTTCTGGGTGCCGAACGGCGGACTGACGCTCTGGGTCAGGACCGGCGGTCTGTCCGGCTCCCGGCTGGCGGAGGCGGGGGAGCGGGTCGGGGTCCGCGTTCCCTCCGGCCCGCGCTTCGGCGTGGACGGCGCTTTCGAGGGCTTCGTCCGGCTGCCCTTCACGGTCGGCGGAGCGGTCGCCGACGAGGCCGCCGCCCGGCTGGCCGCCGCCGCCCGCCTGGTCGAGTCGGGCGCGGGCGGCGGCGGCGCGGAACCGCCGCGCTCCTTCGTGGCGTAGCGCGGTCGGCGCGCTCGTCGACGGTGCGCGGCGGGCCCGGCGCCGGGCCGGGTGGACGTGAGCGGGTGTCCTGGCCCCCGTCTGCCCCACGCGTGCGCGTGGCCGTGTCGTCCCTCCGGCTCCGCGTGCGGGCCGGACGGGCGAGTGGCCGGTACGGACCCGGAGTCCGTACCGGCCACTCGGCCGTCCAGCGGGCTCAGCCCTCGGCGGGGACCGGGGTCTGGAGGGTCGCCGGGCCCGGGTCCGGTTCGGCGGGGGAGGCCGGGGCGGCGGTGGCGGCGGGGACGGCCTTGGCCATCGGTACGGCGGCCGTGAGCCGCTCCGGGAGCAGGTCGAGGACGGCCCGCCGGTGCGCCTCGCTCGTCGCCTCGTCGTACGGGTCGGGCGTGGCGGGCACCTGGAGGCGCAGCACGGGTCCGGTGCCCAGGCGCGCGTAGCCCCGGCCCGCCGGGACCTCGGGCGTCGGCGTGGTGTGCGGATCGGCGCCCAGGACCGCCGCGATCTGCTCCGGCGAGGACGGGCCGAGCGCGATCCGGGCCCTGGTGTGGGTCCGTACCGCCTCGCTCAGGGTGTCCGCGCTGTCGAAGTGCTCGGCGACCACCACCGTGACCTGCGCGGCGCGCCCGTGCCGCAGCGGTACCTCGAGCAGGTCCTGCGGGTCGGGTCGGCCGTCGGCGGCGGCCAGATGGCCGAGGACGCTCGGCCGGTCGAGGAGGATCCAGAGCGGGCGCCGGGTGTCCTCGGGGGCCGCGTGCCCGGCCTGCCGGGCCCGGTTGGCGGAGATCAGGCGCCGTTCCGTCTCGTGCGCCGCCCACTCCAGGCTGGTCAGGGCGCCGGAGAGGCCGCACTCGACGGCCAGGACGCCGTCCCGTCCGGTGAGGCACGCGTACTCGCCCGTCCCGCCGCCCTCGACGACGAGGACGTCACCGTGGGCGAGGGCCTGGAGCGCGATCGAGCGCAGCAGGGACGTGGTGCCGCTGCCGGGCTGGCCGACGGCGAGGAGGTGGGGCTCGGCGGAGCGGGGGCCGGTGCGCCAGACGACGGCGGGGGCGTCCTCCGTGCCGTCCGCGCCGATCACGGGCACGGTCCGCCGCACGGCGTCCGCGTCGGTGAAGCCGAGGACGGTCTCGCCGGGCATGGTCACGAAGTGCTGGGCGGCGATGGTGGTGGGCAGGGCGGGCAGCACGCTCATCACGAGCCGGTTGCCCTCCTCGTCCCAGTCGAAGCGGTACTCGCGACCGCGCCCGGACTTGGCGTGCAGCAACTGCTCGATGCGCGCGCGTGCGGCGGGCTCGCCGTCGGTGAAGTACGGGGGGTAGGCGATCCTCAGCCGGGTGAGCCGTCCGTCCCCGTCGAAGGCGTACTCCCCGAAGGCACCGCTCCAGTCGCCGCCGTGGGCGAAGAGCGGGGAGGGGTCGTCGGCCACGGAGAAGTACGGCACGAGGGCTTCGTAGAGACCGCTGAGACGGGCGGCCTCCGCGTCGTCCGGCCCGGTCTTGACGACCGGGCGCTCACGCCCCTGCCAGGCAGCCGCGCCCATGAGGGCGACGAGGGCCAGGAGGGGGCCGTACGGCGCGAGGACGACGACCATGACGCAGGCCGCGACCAGGAACAACGTGGGACCACGCCGGTCCTTGGGGGTCGCGGCCCACTTGGCGCGCGCGGTCGCGGCCAGCTTCCGCAGACCGCGGGAGACCGTGATCAGCGGATGGAGCACGTCGGTGGCGCTGTCGGCGGCCGTCCGCGCGATCTCTCGACTGCGAGCGATCTGTGCGCTGCCGCTGCTCAGAATGCGGGGGAGTGGTCGCCGGGCCACGAGGTGCTCCTGTAGTGGTGGAAGGGACGGAAGGGCGTCAGAACTTGATCCCGCCCAGGAGACCGGCGAGGCTCTGGCCGCCCGCCGTGATGCTCGGGGCGATGGCCGTGCCCGCGAGGTAGAAACCGAACAGCGCGCTGACGAGGGCGTGCGAGGCCTTCATCCCGTCCTTCTTGAAGAACAGGAAGCAGATGATGCCGAGCAGGACCACGCCTGAGATGGACAGGATCATTGGTTGTTCTCCTGGTTGAGGGGACAGTCACCATGAGTCCTTCCAGGTTCACAGCAAGTATCTATATGACTAAAGCTGCATACGGGTGAAAAACGGGTGATTTCACCTCACCGGCGGACAGTGGCCGGACCGCCGAGTGGCGAAATATCCGGTGTGCGCTAGAGGGGTGCCGGAGGTGTATTGCCGTGATCTTTGCCTTGGTGGGGCGAGGTCATGTCGGTGAACGGGCAGTACCCTGTCGATTCACTCGTACGGCTGCGCTTGCCGTGCTCAGGCCAACACTGCAGGAGAGAGGCGGTTCCACCCGATGAGCGACACTCCGGACCCCGAGGTCATCGAACTGGCGTCCAAGGTCTTCGACCTCGCCCGCACCGGGGACGCCGACGCGCTGGCCGCCTATGTCGACGCGGGTGTGCCGGTGAACCTCACCAACGACAGGGGTGACTCCCTCGTCATGCTCGCCGCCTATCACGGCCATGCCGCCGCGGTCTCCGCCCTCCTCGCGCGCGGCGCCGACGCCGACCGCGCGAACGACCGCGGCCAGACCCCGCTCGCCGGTGCCGTCTTCAAGGGCGAGGAGGCCGTGATCCACGCCCTCCTGGCCGGCGGCGCCGACCCGGAATCTGGCACTCCGTCAGCCGTGGAAACCGCACGCATGTTCGGCAAGGCGGAACTTCTCGACCTCTTCAGTGCCCGGTGAACGGCCGCTGAACCCCAGGTGGGAGCGGCGTCGTAAATGTGGTCGCGTCGGCGAAATGGGTGGGTCATCATGACGTCGGGCCCGGCAAAACGGGCCACCGACGAGAGGCTGAGGAAGATGATCACTACCAAGCGGAACACGACGAGCGGCCCGACATGTCGCCGCACGACCTAGGAGTACGGGCCGCTCAGCGCCCTGCCCCGGTCATCCCGGCATCCCCCGGTCGTGTCGACAGCTTGATGTGAGGCGTCTCCCCATGTTCGAACCAGTCATAGCGCCGAGCGGCACTCTGCTCGGCCTGCTGCAGAGGGGCCGCGGCGACGGCACCCTGCACGCGCTCGCCGCGCCACGCGCCGAGGCCCTCGCGGCCCTCAACCACTGCGTTCTCGACGATCCCCGCCACGACTGGCAGGTCGAGAACCGCTCCCTCTACTACGCCCGTCTCTACCTGGACCTCCACGGAGGTCTCGACGAGATCGAGGCGCACCTCTTCGGTGCCGAGGACCGTCTCGACACCGAGGAGTCCAGGACCGGGCTCGCGCTCGCCGTCCTCGGCCACCTCGCGTCCTACGGACGCCAAGATGCCCTGCTCCTGCTCCGCCGCTACGCGGCGACCGGCACGAACTGGGCCTGGGCCCTGGACGAACTGGCGCTCCGCGACGACGACACCGGACTCCGCGCGCTCGCCCTGCCCGTGCTGTCCCGGTTCCCGGCCGACGCGGAGGGCGCCGCCGAACTCGCCGCCGTCGTCCGTGACGCCTTCGAGCCCCGCCCGTGGCGACTGTGGGCGGAAGACCCGCGCGAAACCGTCGGCGCCCGTGTCAGGGCCGCCGGGGAACAGGGCTCCTTCGACCGCTGGCAGCGCCAGATGCGTCCTTCGGGGCCCCGCCCCGGCTGGAGCGTGCGCGCCGTCCTCGACTGGGCGCAGGAGGGGTACGAACGCGGAGCCGTGCTGTACGGGCCCGCCGCCCGCTGCCTCACCGCCGTCGCGGGACCCGAGGACCGGCCCGAACTGCTCGCCGCCGCCCGGTACGGCGCGGTGGGAGCCCGGGGCGCCGCCCTGCACCACCTCGCCGAGTCGCGAGATCCCGCCGTCCTCGATCTCGTCGAGGCAGCCGCCGACGGGGACTCCCACGAGGTCGCCGAGGCCGCCGTCGCCGCGTACCGGCGCATGTGCGGCGAGGACGCCGTCGCCCGCGCCCGCGCCTGGGTGCGCAGGACGGACGCCCTCGGTGTCGCCGCCGCCGACGTGCTCGCCTGCCGTGGTACCGCCCAGGACTCCCCCTCCGTCCTCGGCGCACTCCGTGGCACCGTCCGCTCCGCCGGTCCCGACGCGCCCGCCCTCGCCGGGCTGGTCGACGGCGCCGGCCGCCTCGGGATCGCCTGCGCGGCCCCCGTGCTGCGCCATGTCTACCGTGAGACGACCTCCTCCCAGCTCCGTGGTCGGGTGGCCCGCGCGCTCGCCGCCACCGACCCCACCTTCGCGACCGGTTTCGCGGTCGAATGCCTCTGGGACTGCGAGGAGACCACCCGCGAGGTCGCGGCCGGGCACGCCGAGACCGGGGACGTGCGCGTCGCCGAGCGATTGCGCCGCCTCGCCGCGGACCCGGCCGAGGAGGCCGAGGTCCAGACCGCCGTGCGCAACCGGATAGGCCCGGACCTCCAGGTCTGACCGGTCCCCTCCGGGGCGGCGCGGCCCGCGGTGGAACCCTCCACCGCCGTGGCCCCGCCCCGGAGCGGCGACCGACCGGCCGTGCCCCGGCGGTGAGGCTCCGCCCCGGGAACGAGCACCTGGGGGCATCGCCGGGACGAGCCCCGGTCGGGGCGGGCACCGGTGGTCGGGGCGGGCGTCCGGTCGTACGAGCTGCCGGTCGTACGAGCCGTCGGTCCGTACGAGCCGTTGTCCGCGCGAAACGCTCATGGGGTGTTCCCTCCCCGTCCGGATCCATGGCGTCGGGGACCCGCCGAACGCGATGACGACACCCGTATGCGTGTCGTCACCGTCACCGAATCCTTCTCCTCCCCCCTCCCGACGTCAGCGAGGTGGCGCATCGCGCCCTGCGGACCGCGCGCCACCTCGTCCGGCGGGGCCATGCCCTCTTGTCATCGCCGCCCGCCGTCGCCGCCCCCGTCGTCGCCGACCCGGCGGCCGACGCCGACGCCCCCTGCCCGGTTGTCGGGTGCTCTCTCCCGCTGTCCGGCCATCCGCGGGTCCGCGTCGCCCGCCACGGCTTCGGCATCGGGGCCGTCGCCCGCCACCCGTGCGAGGACCGCGCCGACCCGGACGCCGCCGGGGCCGTACTCCCGACCGCGTGTCTGCCCGTCCCCGACCGGAGCCCGTCCCCGGTCGTCTGCCCGTCCCCGGCCGGATGCCCGGCCTGTCGCCGCCGCTGGTCCGTCCGCCCGCCCGTCGCCAGCGGACCGTCAACGCCGTCGCGCCCGCTCTCATCGCCCGGTACGGAGCCGTCCATCCGCACCTCGCCTACGAGGCGTGGGCCCGGGGCCGCGCGCTGTGGAGCGCCCGATCGGCCGCATCCGGGGGAGCGGGAGCACCGGGCCGTCGCCGTGGGCTTCCACCGGCTCCTCGTGGGCCCCGGGCCCGCCCATGGCGCACCGCCCGCCCGGGAGCCCGCCCCACCGCCGCGGCCCGCGCGGAAACCCTCCTCAGGCTCGCCACCGTCGGCCCCGGACGGGTCCCGCGCCGCAGCACCTCGCTCCCGCGGCTCCGCCCGCTCGCCGCCGCCGAACCGCGGCACCCGGCCGACGGCGCCGGCACCGGGCCGCTCCACGCGGCGTGGACGCCGCCCCCGTCACGGCTCCCGCGGTCACAATGGAGGGATGAACGACCGCTGGGAGTTCTGGATCGACCGGGGCGGCACCTTCACGGACGTCGTGGGGAGGCGGCCCGACGGGCGGCTCGTCACCCGCAAGGTGCTCTCCCACGACCCGGCCCGCCGCGCGGACGCCGCCGTCGCCGGAATCCGCCTCCTCCTCGGCCTCGGGCCGGACGACCCCGTCCCCGCCGACCGGGTCGCGGTCGTCAAGATGGGCACCACCGTCGCCACCAACGCGCTCCTGGAACGGCGGGGCGAGCCGACCGTCCTGCTGATCACCGAAGGCTTCCGGGACGCCCTGCGCATCGCCTACCAGAACCGGCCCCGCATCTTCGCCCGGCACATCGTGCTGCCCGAAGCGGTCTACGCGCGCGTGATCGAGGTCCCCGAACGGATCGACGCGCACGGCCGGGTCGTCCGGCCGCTGGACGAGACCGCCGTCGCCGAGGCACTGGCCGTGGCCCACCGCGACGGCCTCCGCTCCGCCGCCGTCGTCCTCCTGCACGGCCACCGGTACGCGCGGCACGAGATCCGGACCGGAGCCCTCGCCACCGCTGCCGGATTCACGCAGGTCAGCTGCTCGCACGAGGTCAGTCCACTCATCAAACTGATCCCGCGCGGGGACACCACCGTCGTCGACGCCTATCTGTCGCCGATCCTGCGCCGGTACGTCGACGAGGTCGCCCGCGAACTCGCCGGAATCCGTCTCATGTTCCTCCAGTCCAACGGAGGGCTGCGGGAGGCCGCCCACTTCCGGGGCAAGGACGCCGTCCTGTCCGGACCGGCCGGTGGTGTCGTCGGCATGGCCCGCACCTCGGAGCGGGCGGGCCACGACCGGGTCATCGGTTTCGACATGGGCGGCACCTCCACCGATGTGTCGCACTACGCGGGCACCTTCGAGCGTGAACTCGGTACACAGGTCGCCGGGGTCCGGATGCGGGCACCGATGATGAGCGTCCACACCGTGGCCGCGGGCGGCGGCTCCGTCCTCCACTACGACGGCCGCCGCTACCGGGTGGGACCCGACTCGGCGGGCGCCGTCCCCGGGCCCGCCTGCTACCGCCTGGGCGGCCCGCTGACCGTCACCGACGCCAACGTCATGCTCGGCCGGGTCCAGCCCGCCCACTTCCCCGCCGTCTTCGGGGAGACGGGCGACCGGCCCCTGGACGCCGACGTCGTACGGGAACGGTTCACCGCCCTGGCCGGGGAGGTGGGCGGCGGCCGGACCCCCGAGGAGGTCGCCGCCGGTTTCCTGGAGATCGCCGTCCTCAACATGGCCAACGCGGTCAGGAAGATCTCCGTCCAGCGCGGCCACGACGTCACGAAGTACGCCCTCACGAGCTTCGGCGGCGCCGGGGGCCAGCACGCCTGCGCCGTCGCCGACGCACTGGGCGTCGACACCGTCCTCGTCCCTCCGCTGGCCGGGGTCCTCTCCGCGTACGGCATCGGGCTGGCCGACGCCACCGCGATGCGCGAGCGGTCCGTCGAGGCCGGACTCGACGACCCCGGCACCCCCGCGCGCGTGACGGCCCTCTGCGCCGAACTCGCCGCCCGGACCCGCGCGGAGCTCCGCTCCGACGGCCTCGCGGACGAGGCGATCACCACGCACGCGCGCGTACTCCTGCGCTACGAGGGAACGGACGCGAGCCTCTCGATCGACCTCGCACCCCCGGAGCGCCTGAAAAGCGAGTTCACAGCCGCACACCGCGCGCGGTACGCCTTCACCATGGACCGGCCCCTCGTCGTCGAGGCCGTCTCCGTGGCGGCCGTCGGCCGCGCCGGACCCCACGGCCCCGTCCACACCGCCCCGACCACCGACCCGCCACAGCCCACCCCGGCCACCGGCACCGCAGAGACCGCCCCGACCACCGGCACCCTACGGACCGGCCCGACGCCGGGAACGGCACCGGCCGGACCCCCCGTACCGCACACCACCGTCCGGATGCACAGCGCCGGAACAGCGCACGAAGCCCCGCTCCACCGGCGCGAGGACCTGCGGCCCGGCGACACCGTGGACGGGCCCGCGCTCCTCGCCGAGACCGACGCCACCACCGTCGTCGACAGCGGCTGGCGGGCCACCGCCACCGGCACCGGACACCTCCTCCTGCGCCGCGTCGCGCCCCGCCCCGCACGCGTGGCGGCCGGGACGGACGCGGACCCGGTCCTCCTGGAGGTCTTCAACAACCTCTTCATGGCCATCGCCGAGCAGATGGGCGTCCGCCTGGAGAACACCGCCCAGTCCGTCAACATCAAGGAACGCCTCGACTTCTCCTGCGCGCTGTTCGACGCCGAAGGCAACCTCATCGCCAACGCGCCCCACATCCCCGTCCACCTCGGCTCCATGGGCGAGACCGTCGGGGAAGTGCTGCGCCGACGCGCCGACGACCTGCGCCCCGGCGACGTCTACGCGGTCAACGACCCGTACCACGGGGGCACCCACCTGCCCGACGTCACCGTCATCACCCCGGTCTTCGACGACGCCGTGCCCGCCACCGGCGGCCCACGGCTCCGCTTCCTCGTCGCCTCGCGCGGCCACCACGCCGAGATCGGCGGGATCACCCCCGGTTCCATGCCCGCCTTCAGCCGGACCGTGGACGAGGAGGGCGTCCTCTTCGACAACTGGCTGCTGGTCCGCGACGGACGGCTGCGCGAGACCGAGACCCGGGCGCTGCTCACCCACGGCCCGTACCCCTCCCGGGACCCCGGCACCAACCTCGCCGACCTGCGGGCCCAGATCGCCGCCAACGAGAAGGGCGTCGAGGAACTGCGCCGGACCGTGGAGGAGTACGGGCTCGACGTCGTCCAGGCCTACATGCGGCACGTCCGCGCCCACGCCGAGGAGTCCGTCCGCCGGATCGTCGCCCGCCTCCACGACGGCACCTGCCGCTACGAGACCGACGACGGCGCGGTCGTCCGGGTGGCCGTCCGCGTCGACCGCGAACGCCGCTCCGCCGTCATCGACTTCACCGGCACCTCGCCCCAGCTCCCCGGCAACGCCAACGCCCCCACGGCCGTCGTGACGGCCGCCGTCCTGTACGTCTTCCGCACCCTCGTCGACGAGGACATCCCGCTCAACAGCGGCTGCCTCGAACCCCTGGACATCCGCGTCCCGCCCGGCTCCATGCTCGCGCCCGTCGCCCCGGCCGCGACCGTCGCGGGCAACGTCGAGACCTCCCAGGCCGTCACGGGCGCCCTCTACGCGGCCCTCGGCGTCCAGGCCGAGGGCTCCGGCACCATGAACAACGTCACCTTCGGCAACGCGCGCGTGCAGTACTACGAGACCGTCGCCAGCGGTTCGGGCGCGGGCGACGGCTTCGACGGCGCCGACGCCGTCCAGACCCACATGACCAACTCCCGGCTCACCGACCCCGAGGTCCTCGAATGGCGCCACCCCGTCCGGGTCGACGCCTTCTCGGTACGGGAGGACGGCGGCGGGCACGGCCGGTGGCACGGCGGACACGGGGTCGAGCGCCGCCTCCGCTTCCTGGAACCCATGACGGTGGCCCTGCTCACCGGACACCGCAGGATCCCCCCGTACGGCATGGCGGGCGGCGAGCCCGGCGCCCTCGGCGAGAACAGCGTGGAACGCGCCGACGGCACCGTGGAGCGCCTCGCCGGGCGGGCGACCACGGAGGTGGGTCCCGGCGACGTCCTCGTGCTGCGCACCCCCGGCGGCGGTGGCTACGGCCCGCCGCCCCGGAGCCCTCGCGGCGCGGACCCCGGCGGCGCGCCGGACT
Source organism: Streptomyces sp. NPDC059247 (assembly GCF_042754005.1). Lineage (NCBI taxonomy): Bacteria > Bacillati > Actinomycetota > Actinomycetes > Kitasatosporales > Streptomycetaceae > Streptomyces > Streptomyces sp. NPDC059247. The sequence goes on along the minus strand of NZ_JBHYZW010000007.1, from coordinate 35,801 downwards.
GAGCGTCAGCGCACCGGGACGAACCGCACCGGCGTCCCCGGGACCGCCTGCGCCGCCGCGCCCAGATCGGCCTCCCGCACCACGCCGACCACCGGATAGCCCCCGGTCGTCGGATGGTCCGCGAGGAACACCACCGGGCGCCCGTCCGGCGGCACCTGCACCGCGCCCAGGACCATGCCCTCGCTCGGCAGCTCGCCCGGCACCGCCCGCTCCAGGGCCGGTTCTCCGAGGCGCAGCCCCACCCGGTTGCTCGCCGGGGACACCCGGTACGCGCGCGTGGCGAGGGTCCGCAGCGCCGGGCCGGTGAACCAGTCGTCGCGGGGCCCGAACCGTACGCGCAGGACCAGCACGTCCGGCGGGCCCGGCCACGGGGGCGTGTCCACCGGTCCCGGCGCCCCCGCGACCGGCCCCAGCGGCAGCACCGCGTCCGCCGTCAGCGGCGCGGGACCGAGCCCCGACAGCAGGTCCGTGGAACGGCTGCCGAGCACCGGCTCCACGTCGACACCGCCGCCCAACGCCACGTACGACCGCAGCCCGCGCACGGCCGCGCCGACCTCCAGGACGGCCCCCGCGGGCACCCGCAGCGCGGACCCCCAGGCTGCCGGGCGCCCGTCCACCCGTACCGGGCAGGGCGCCCCGCCCACCGCGACGGTCACCGCTCCGCGTGGCCGCAGCGCGCAGCCGTCCACCGTGGTCTCCAGGACGGCGGCCGTCTCCGGATTGCCGACGAGCCGGTTCACGAGCCGCGCGGCCACCGGGTCGAGCGCGCCCGAGCGGCCCACCCCCACGTGCGCGTGGCCGGGGCGGCCCAGGTCCTGGACCGTGGTCAGGGCCCCGGCCCGTACGACGGCGACGGTCCGGTCGCTCATCGCCCGCCCTCCGCCCCGGCGACGGACCCCGAGGCCCCGTCCGCCGACGGGCCCCGCCCGGGAACCGCCCCGGTGGACCCCTTCCGCCCGGGAAGGCCCGCCTCCGTGAACCGGACCCGGGTGCCCGGCGAGAGCAGCGCGGCCGGTCGACGGTCCGCGTCCCACAGGACGGCGTCGGTCGTGCCGATCAGCTGCCAGCCACCGGGGGAGGAACGCGGGTACACGCCCGTGTACGGGCCCGCCAGCGCGACCGATCCGGCGGGGACGGAGGTGCGCGGTGTCGCCCGGCGCGGCACCGCGTACCGCTCGCCGAGCCCCGTCAGATAGCCGAAGCCCGGAGCGAAGCCGCAGAAGGCCACCCGGAACTCGGCCGCCGTGTGGAGGCGCACCGCCGCCTCGACGGACACCCCCCAGTGCGCCGCGACCTCCGCCAGGTCGGGACCGCCGTACCGGACCGGGATCTCGACGGCCCGGCCCGCGCGCGCGGGGACCGGACCCGGCTCCCAGTCGGTCAGCTCGGCCGCGAGCCGCTCCGGGTCCGCCACCCCGTCGAGCAGGACCGTCCGCGCGGCGGGCACGATCTCCCGTACGGCGGGCAGCGTCCCGGCCGCCCGCCGCCGCAGCAGCCCGGCGTGGAACGCCTCCGTCTCCTCGCCGTCGCGCAGCTCCACCAGGAGCGCCCGCTCGCCCACCCGCAACACGCGCGTGCCGGAGCCCGTCATGCGAACGCCTCCACCCGTATCCCGGCGGCTTCCAGGCGCTCCCGCACCCGCCGGGCGAGGTCCACGGCGCCCGGGGTGTCGCCGTGCAGGCACAGCGACCGGGCCCGCACGGCGACCGTTTCGCCGCGGTGCGCCGTGACCACCCCGGACCCGGCGAGGGCCAGCGACCGCTCCACGACCGCCTCCGGGTCGCTGACGACCGCGCCCGGCTCGCCGCGCGGCAGCAGGGAGCCGTCCGCCCGGTACGCCCGGTCGCCGAAGGCCTCGGCGACCACCGGCAGCCCCGCAGCCGAGGCCGCCTCGTGCAGCCGCGACCCCGGCAGCCCCAGGACCGGGAGCGTCCGGTCCGCGAGCAGGACCCCCGCCACGACCGCCGTCGCCTGTTCCCCGTCCCGGACCACGCGGTTGTACAGCGCGCCGTGCGGCTTCACGTACGAGACGCGGGAGCCCGCCGCGCGCGCGAACACCTCCAGGGCGCCGATCTGGTAGGCCACCTCGGCCGCCAGCTCCGCCGCCGGGACGTCCATGGCGCGCCGCCCGAAACCGGCCAGGTCGCGGTAGGAGACCTGGGCCCCGATCCGCACCCCCCGCGCGGCGGCCAGCTCGCAGACCCGGCGCATGGTGGCCGCGTCCCCCGCGTGGAAGCCGCAGGCGACGTTGGCGCTGGTCACCACCGAGAGGAGCCGCTCGTCGTCGGTGAGCGTCCAGCGGCCGAAGCCCTCGCCGAGGTCGGCGTTCAGATCGATCGAGGGACCGGCCGGGGCCTCCTCGGCCGGGTGCGGGCTCGGGGGCGTGCGCATCTGCACCTCGCGGGGGGAGCGTGCCGGGGACGGCACGGGGGACCGGGCGGCGGGGACCGTACGGCGCCGTCAACGTAGAGGATCGTTCAACAATCCGACAAGACCTCCGGTCGGCCGCGTACGATCCCGCACACGACGTACGAGGAGGAGCGCGCCGTGGCGGTGGGCGGAACCGGGGACCTGGCCGACGACCGGGAGCCGCTCGGCCGGACCGGCACGGCGGAGCGGGTCGCGGACGTGCTGCGCACCCGGATCGCGGAGGGCTGGTTCCCGCCCGGCACCCGGCTCTCCGAGGACGCCCTCGGCGGCGCCCTCGGCGTCTCCCGCAACACCCTGCGCGAGGCCTTCCGGCTCCTCACCCGCGAACGGCTCCTCGTCCACGAACTCAACCGGGGCGTCTTCGTCCGGGTCCTGGCCGTCGAGGACGTCGACGACATCCACCGCACGCGCCGCCTCGTCGAATGCGCCGTCGTACGCGGTCTGGGACGGCCGCCGTACGCCCTCGACGGGCTCACCGCCGCCGTGACGGCGGGCGAGGGCGCCGCCCACGCGGGCGCGTGGGCGGACGTCTCCACCGCCAACATCCACTTCCACCGCGAACTCGTCGCGCTGGCGGGCAGCGCGCGCACCGACGAACTGATGCGGGGCGTCCTCGCCGAACTCCGCCTCGTCTTCCACGTCGTCGGCGACCCCCGGCCGCTCCACGAGCCCTACCTCGCCCGCAACCGGGAGATCCTGGACGCGCTGCGCGCCGGGGACCGGACCACGGCGGAACGCCTCCTCGCCCGCTACCTCGACGACTCCCGCGCCCGCGTCACGGCCGCCTACGCGCGGGCCGTGGAAGCCCCGGGGGGCCGTGCGGGCTGAGCCCCCGGGGCCGGGTCCGCATCTGCGCCGTTTCGACCGTTGTCAGTTCGAGGACCTAATCTGTCCACCGTGACTTCGCCTGCCTCGACGGACCTCGCTCCGCCCCAGCTCAGCGCGGGGCCGCGGCCCGCGCAGGGTCCGGCCGCCGACGAAGGGCTCGCGCGGCGCCTGCGCGCGCTCGCGTGCACCGCCCCGCTGCACGACCTGGACGCCCGCAAGGCGAACCTGGCGGGCGAGTACACGGTCTACGCGATGGCCGAGGTGGCCCTCGCCGCGATCGACCTCATCACGCTCAACATGGACTTCGACACCGGCGCCGACCACGAGCAGATAGTGGCCAGGCTGCTGCCCCGCGTCGCCGCCCAGGCCCCCGGGCGGCCCGCCGCCGAGCACGAGCGGGTGGCCCGCTGGGTCCTGGAGAACCTGATCAACGTCGGCAGCGTCGACCGGGGCTTCCGCGCGGTCTACGGCACCTTCGGCACCGACGGGGCGTACGTCCGCAGGGACTACGACTTCAAGCTCATCGAGGAGGTCCCCGGCTACGGCGGCGGGGTGTACCTCCGCACCACCGACGAAGCGGTCAACGTCCTCGTCGGGGCCCTCGACACGGACGTCACCAGCGCCCAGATCGCCGCCGAGGTGAAGCTGGAGGTCCTGATCAACCGGGGCCGCCTCGCCGATGCCCAGCTCGCCGCCGAGCAGGCCCGGTACCGGACCGTCCAGTACGCCGAGACCCTCCGCAGGACCCTGGAGGCCACCCGGCGCAACGTGCGCGCGGTGGACTGGCTCCACGCGGTCCCGGACATGATCGCCGAGGCCCTCGACCACGTCGCCGACCGCTACCGCCACGAGAACGCGATCCTCACCAACATCCGCCGTGTCCGGGACGAGGCGGAGGTCGCGTCCGACGCCAGGACGGCCGAGCACAAGCGGCGCGCCGCCGAACTCGTCGACATCGTGAAGGACTGCATCCGGCGCCACACCCAGCTCCAGTCCCGGCTGCTCGACGCCGGACCGCTCTTCCGCGCCGAGCAGGACCGGCAGGCGTTCGCCGCCCCCACCGTGTACACCGGGCTCGACCTGTACGGACAGCTCGTCGCGCCCACCCTGCCGCTCCCCGTCGAACAGGCCGCCAGGGTCACCGACGCGTTCTTCGCCCGGGGCACCGGACTGCGCACCCCCGCCTCCGTCCGCCTCGGCGACCTCGTCGACCTGCTCCTCACCCCGCCCGTCGAGCGCGAGCACCTCGGCGCGGAGATGCCCGAGCCCGACCTCATCGCCACCCCCGACGACTCCCGCTTCAGCGAGGAGCAGCTGAGAGACGCGCTGCGGCTGCTCGACCTGGAGCACGACGCCCCGCGCCGCCTCTCCGGGCTGCTCGCGGAGGCCAGGGACATGGACGCGGAGCTGCCGTACCTGGTCGCGCTCCTCGCCGTGCACGCGGCGAGCCCCCCGGTCGGCACGGCCTACCGGCAGGGCGAGGAGCGCCTCCTGTTCGCCGTCGACGACGGGACCCCGCTGGACGACGCCGAGTTCGGCGGCGCGGACCTCATCGTCGGTACGGCCCTGCTCGACGCGGCGGGCATGGCCGCCGACCGCTCGGAGGCGACGTGACCCTCGTCCCCCCGCCCCCGACGACCGCCCCTCCCGCCCCGGCCCCGTGCCGGGCCCCCGCGCGGCAGCCCGAACCGGCCTCCGCGCGCGTACCGAAGCCGGACCCCGGACCGAAGCCGGCCCCCGGACCGGCCCCGGAGCCGACCCCCCGACCGGCACCGGCCACTGGTCCCGACGCCGTGCGCGGGACCGCGCCCGGCACCGAGCCCGCGCCGGAAGCCGGGCTGACACCCGAGGCCGGGGCCGGACCCGAGGAGGCCGGATCCACGTCCGGATCCACGTCCGGGGAAGCGCCCTGCCCCGGCGAGACGTCCCGGCCCGGGGAAGCCCCCCACCCCGGTGAGACGGCCCACCCCCGCGAGACGCCCGCGCCGGACCCCGTGCCCGGCCACGCGCGCGCGTGCACCCCGGAGACCGCACCCGCGCCGGGCCCCGACCCGGGTGCCCCGCTCGCCCCGGTCCCGGACACCGGGACCTGGACCGCCCCGGACCGGGGCGCGCCGCTCCCGGCCCCCGTGCCCGTACCCCTCCCGACTCCCGGGGGCGGCCCCGCGCCGTCGCACGAGACCGGCCCCCCACGACTTCCGCGCCCCGGGGCCCCGTCCCGCCCCGGCCCCCGTCTCGCCCCCGTCCTCGTCGAGCCGCCCCGAGTCGCGGACGGCGCCGCCGGTGCGGAGGGCGGCGGTGAGCGGTCCGTGCCGGGGGAGGGCGCCGCCCGGCCCCGGCTCGGGGTCGTCGCCGTCCCCGTCGCCCCGCGCGCCGGGGCCGGGCGGCGGCCGGGCCCGCCCACCGTGCGGGCCGTGCGCCTCGCCGACGGACCGGCCGCGCCCGGGGAACGCCCCGGCGCCCCGGCGGCCGTCACCCCCGTACCGCTGCCCGTCCCCAGGGCCGTACCGACCACGCCACCGACCGAGAGCCGCACCGAGGAGCCCCAGCCGTGAGTGAGACCCACGCCGAGCACGCCGACGCGTGGAGCGAGCAGGAGCCCCCGCAGCCCCCGGCCGGTGCCACCGTCCCCGTCACCCCCGCCGACGCCGCCGACGCGGCCCGGCTGGTCTCCTTCGGCCTCCAGCCGAAGCTGCTGCCCGCCCGCGACGCCGAATACGGCGAACTGCTCCGCCGCTACCGCGAGAACCCCGCCTTCGCACGTCTCGCCGACGCCGTCGCCACCGGCCTCGGCCTGATCGTCCTGGAGGTCTCCCCGCGCGCGGGGATGGCCGTCACGGCGGGCGAGGACTCCGTCTTCGCCGTCCGCATGGGCGACTACGCGCGCCGCGCCTCCACCGACTCCGCCGACCGCTTCCTGCACGGTCTGGCCCACCTCGCCGTCGCCACCATGGCCTTCCCCCGCCCCGAGGACCTCGCGGACGACGCGTACATCGGGCGCCTCACGGTCAACGGCGTCGACGCGTTCGTACGCCAGGCCTGTCTGCGGCTCGAACAGCGCGCCGAGGAGCAGGGGGAGAACACCGACCCCGTGACCGGCGCCCCCGGTCTGGAGGCCGCCTGGCGGATCTACGCGCGCCGCAGCGCCACCGGCGCCACCAAGGACGCCCGCCGCCTCGCCGGTTCGACCACCGGCATCGTCGGCAAGGCCGCCGCCTTCCTCACCGACTCCGGCTTCCTCCAGCGCACCGGGGACGAGGGCGGCGGCTCCTACCGCACCACCGCCCGCTACCAGCTCCAGGTCCGTGACATGGCGGGTTCCGCCGCCATGGCCGAACTCCTCGAACTCGGCGTCGTCCCCGTCAGCGACGGCACCGCGACGCTCCTCCCGCCGCCCGAGGGCGACGATCTGGAGCTCGCCGCCGACGCCGGCCTGCCCTTCCACGCGTAACCCGCGCACCACCCGAACGAGACGACGAGAGTCCGACGCATGTACGAGCTGTCCCGGGTCCGCCTCTACTCCATCGGCCCCGCCGGTGCGCGCTACGCCGACACCGTCCTGGACCTGCGCGGGGTCGGCGCCCCCGTGCCCCACCCCGCACCCACCCAGGCGGAGTTCTTCGAGGAGGAACCGGTCGGCCCGCCACGCCGCCCGGCCCCCGCGGGCGTGCTCTTCCTGGAGAACGGCGGCGGCAAGTCCGTCCTCCTGAAGCTGATCTTCTCCGTGATGCTCCCGGGCCACCGCAACACCCTGGGCGGCGCCAGCTCCGGCGTGCTGCGCAAGTTCCTCCTCGCCGACGACTGCGGCCACGTCGCCCTGGAATGGCAGCACACCCTCACCGGGGAACTCGTCGTCGTCGGCAAGGCCAGCGAATGGCGCGGCCGACAGGTCTCCTCCGACCCGCGCAAGTTCGCCGAGGGCTGGTACTCCTTCCGGCCCGGCCCCGGCCTCAGCCTGGACAACCTCCCCGTCGCCGAGGCGACCTCCGTCCGCCCGCCCGTCGAGGGCGCCTCGGGCGCGACCGGCCGCCGCCGCACCATGAAGGGCTTCCGCGACGCGATCACGGAGGCGGGCAAGGCGTACCCGCACCTGGAGGTCTCCTGGGAGGAGATCCACGACCGCTGGAACGAGCACCTCGGCGAGCTGGGCCTCGACCCCGAACTCTTCCGCTACCAGCGCGAGATGAACGCAGACGAGGGCGAGGCCGCGGGCCTCTTCGCCGTCAAGAAGGACTCCGACTTCACCGACCTGCTGCTGCGGGCCGTCACCGACACCCGCGACACCGACGGCCTCGCCGACCTCGTCGGCGGCTTCGGCGACAAACTGGGCCGCCGCGCCGAACTGACCGCCGAACGCGACTTCACCGCCGGTTCCGTCGACCTCCTCGGCCGGATCGTCGAAGCCGCCGCGACCCGCGCCCAGGCGCGCGAGATCCACACCGCGGCCGAGCGCCGCACCCGTGGCCTCGTCCGCCGCCTCTCCGCGCGCGCCACCGAGGAACGGGGCCGGGGCACCGAACTCGCCCAGTCGGTCACCTCCGCCGCCCACGCCGTCGCCGAGGCCGAGACCGCACGCGGGCACGGGGCCCTCATCGCCGCCGAACTCGCCTACCGGCACGCCTCCCTGGCCCTGGCCGCCGCAGAGAAGGGCGCCGCCTCCCAGCGCCGCGAACTCACCGACGCCCGCACCGCGCACTCCGCCTGGCAGGCCGCCGAGGTCGTCCTGCGGCACCGCGCGTCCGGCGACCGCTCCGCGCGCGTGGCCGCCGCCATCCGCGAGGCCGAACGGGACGCCGCCCCCGCCCTCGCCGCCCGCTCCCTGGCCGCCGCCGGCCTGGTGAGGGCCCTGGCCGCCGCCGCCGAGGAGGGCGGACGCCACGCGGCCGAGGAGGAGGAACGCTCCAGCGCCCTCCAGGAGGTCGGCGAGACCGCCCACCGGGACGCCACCTCCGCCGCGACCGAGGCCCAGCGCGCCCGCAGCGAGGCCGGACACCTGCGCCAGCGGCTCGCCGAGGTCGAGCAGGAGACCGCCGAAGCGGTACGGGCCGGCTGGCTCGACGACTCCGCGCCCGACGCCGACCCGGCCCGCGCGGCACTCGCCGCGAGCGACGCCGAGAAGACCACCGTCGCCGCCTGGGACACCGCCCGCGAGGCCGCCCGCACCGCCGCGGACCGCGCCCGCGAGAGCGCCGCCGCCGAATCCCGCGCCGAACTCGCCGCGGCCCGCGCCGCCGACGCGGCCGAGGCCGCCGGGAACGCCTACGACGCGGAGCGCCGCGCCGCCGAACTCCTCGCCACCGAGGAGCGCCTCGCCGAACTCCTCAGCCTCCCCGCCACCGGCTCCCCCCTTCCCGGCCAGCGCGCCGACGGCGGCGACCGGGACCCCGGCGCACCCGCCCCGGACGAGGGCCCCACCGGAGACACCGCGCCCCAGGGCCCGCTCACCGTCACCGAGTTCGACCGGTACGCCGACGAACTGCGCGGGATGCTCGACCAGGCCGTCGCCTCCGCCGAGCGCCAGCTCTTCGACCTGCGCACCGCCGCCGCCGACGACTCCCGCATCCTCGGCGCGCTCGGCGACGGCGGACTGCTCCCGCCCGGCCCCGACGTCCTCGCCACCGTCGAGTACCTCGGCGAGCACGGCATCCCCGCCCTCCCGGGCTGGCGCTACCTCGCCCAGGCCGTCGACCCGGCCGACCACGCCCGGGTCCTCGCCGCCCGCCCCGAACTCGTCGACGGCGTCGTCATCACCGACCCCGTCTCCTACGGCCGCGCCCGCGACGTCCTCGGCACGGCCGCCCTGCTGCCCCGCTCCGCCGTCGCCGTCGGCACCGCCGCGGCCCTGCTCGCCCCCGTACCGGCGACCCACCCGGCCGACGACACCGGCGTCTTCCTCGTACCGCCCAACCCGGCCATGCACGACGAGCACGCGGCCGACGAGGAACGGCACGCCCTGCGCGCCCGCGCCACCGCCCGCGACGAGGAGATCCGCTCCCTCGCCGCCCGGCTCACGGGCGACCGCTCCCTCGCCTCCCGCATCGGCGCCTGGCGCGCCGACTGCCCGCCGGGGATGCTCGCCGAACTCGCCGCCGTCGCCACGACGGCCCGGGAGACCGCGGAAGCCGCGGCCACCACCCTCGACGAGACGCGCGCGGTCCGCGCGGAGGCCGACGAGACCGCCGCCGAGGCGTCCCGGACGCGCGACGAGCGCCAGGAGGCGGCCCAGCGCGCCCGCCGGGCCGCCGACGCCCTGGCCGGACTCGCCTACCGGCTGCGCGAGCGCTCCGCCTGGCAGGCCAAGCTCCGCGAACTCGCCGACGACGCCGCCGAGGCCGAGGCCCGCGCCCAGACCTGTCTGGAACGCGCGCGCGCCGCCGACGAGGACCGCCGCGCCGCCCAGCGCTCCGCCGACGACGCCCACCGCACCGCCCGCGCCCTGCGGGCCGAGCGCGCCGAGATCGCGGGCGCCCCCGACACCCTCCCCGAGGAGGACCCGGACGCCCCGCGCGTCGCGCTCCCCACCCTCCGCGAGGCCTACCGGGCCGCGTCCCAGCTGTACGAGAAGGTCGGCGTCGGCGCCGACCTGCGCGCCGAGCAGGCCCGCGCCGAGAGCGACGAGTCCGCCGCCCTCGCCGAACTCGACCGCCTCACCAACAAGGTCCGCACCCGCGCCGAACAGCTCCTGGAGTCCACCGACGGCGCCGACGGCCCGTCCCGGCAGGCGGCGGCGGCCCGCGCCGAGGCCCTGGTGCAGATGCTGGAGATCCGCGCCTCGGAGGCCAGCGAGAAGCTGGGACGCCTCCGGGGCGAGGCCGAGCGGCTCGCTCCCGAGGACGGCGGGGCGCACACCGCCCTGCCGGACGAGCGGGTGCCCGCCGACGCCGAGCGCGCCCAGGCCCTGCTGCGCACCGCCACCACCGAACTTGCCGCCCGCACCGACGCCCTGGAGGCCGCCCGCGCGGCCCACGCGGGACTCCTGCGGGACCACCGGGCCGCCGAGGACGCGGCGGGCGGCTTCGACGAGACCGCCGCCCTCCTGCGGGACCTGCTCCGCGACCACGCCGACGAGGAGCGCGAGGAGACCGAGACCTACCGGGGGACCCTGGAGGAGGCCCGGACCACGGCCGCCGAGACCCGCCGCACCCTGCGCGGCTGCACGGCCGAACTGTCCGCCGCCGACGCCTCCGTGCGCGAGGCGAGCGACATCCTCGTACGGCACGCCAACTCCACCCGGTACGAGCAGGTCCGCACCCCGGCCCGCCAGCAGATCCGCGAACTCCCCGCCTCCGCGCTGCCCGAGCACGCCGCCAAGTGGGCGCAGGCCTTCGCGCCCCGGCTGCGGGTCCTCACCGACGAGCTGGAACAGCTGGAGCGCAACCGCGACTCGATCGTGGACCGGCTGCGCGGACTCGTGGAGTCCTCGCTCGCCACGCTCCGCTCCGCGCAGCGCCTCTCCCGGCTCCCCGAGGGCCTCGGCGAGTGGTCCGGCCAGGAGTTCCTGCGCATCCGCTTCGAGGAGCCCGACCAGGCCACCCTCGCGGAGCGGCTCGGCGAGGTCGTCGACGAGGCCACCCGCGCCGCCGTCAGGAAGAACTCCGACCTGCGCCGCGACGGCATGTCGCTGCTGCTGCGCGGGGTGCAGGCGGCGCTCGAACCCAAGGGGATCTCCGTCGAGATCCTGAAGCCCGACGCGGTGCTGCGCGCCGAGCGGGTGCCCGTGGGGCAGATGGGCGACGTCTTCTCCGGCGGCCAGCTCCTCACCGCGGCCATCGCCCTGTACTGCACGATGGCGGCGCTCCGCTCCAACGACCGGGGACGGGACAAGCACCGGCACGCGGGCACGCTGTTCCTCGACAACCCGATCGGCCGGGCCAACGCCACGTACCTCCTGGAGCTCCAGCGGGCCGTGTCGGACGCGCTCGGCGTCCAGCTCCTCTACACGACGGGCCTGTTCGACACGACGGCGCTCGCCGAGTTCCCGCTGGTGATCCGGCTGCGCAACGACGCCGACCTGAGGGCGGGCCTGAAGTACATCAGCGTCGAGGAGCACCTGCGGCCGGGGCTGCCGCAGCCCGTGGGGGAGGGCGAGAAGATCCACGGCGAGATCACGGCGACGCGCATGTTCCGCCGCCACCAGTCCGACGGCCCGGCCCCCGCGCACACCCCGTAGGGGGCGCGGGACGCGGAACGGCCCGGCCCCCACGAGGGGGACCGGGCCGCTCTTCCGCCCGTACGGGCCGGGGCCGCGCGACGCCGTGAAGGCCGACGGGACCGCCCGCCCTCCGCCCGTACGGGCCGGGGCCGCGCTCCCGCAGGAGACGGACGCCCTTCCCCGTACCGGCGGAAGGCCACCGTCCCGTGGACGGCCGGTCAGACCGTCAGGCCGCCTCCGACAGCGGTACCGTCTCCGTGCGCTCCGCCACGCGCTTGGCGCGCAGCGAGGGACGGGCCGTACTGCTCGGCTCCGACACCACGCCGTTGCGCTGGCGCCAGACCTGACGGGTGATCCACACGTCCAGGACGCTCCAGGTGGCCACCACGGTCGAGGCGACCGCCGTGACCGTGACCGGGAACGCCAGCCAGGAACCCGCCACACTGCAGAGGAACGCCACCACTGCTTGGATCAGCGTCACCGATGTGATCATCACCGCGCGTACCGCCGCGTTGCGCACCGGGTCCGGCATCCGCTGAGTGCCCCGTTCCTCCTCCATCCACAACTGCCGCGCCGACCGCGCCTCGTGTCCCATGGTCCTGTCACTCCCCACCGCTGAACGACTCCAGGGGTGGCTGCCCGCCTTGAGTAGCTTTACGCGGACAGAGACCTCCCCGTACTTATTGACGCACGACCGAGGTAAAAGGTTTCGCCCGACCCCCGTGAAACATGCGACACGAGCGAACCGAGCAGAAAGTTCCAGCCATCTCCCCGAGTAGGCGAAATGGCGTGCCATCAGGTGTCCTGCGCCACAGTGGCCGATCCCAACTCCCCGAATACCGGGACATCTCATGATCAACGCTCACTCGACAGGCTGAAAATAGCCCGGACGTGCCTTCGAGATGGTCTTGATGCAGTAGTAGGCTCGCGCCGCCGTTTGTTGAAACCGAAGGTTGACGCCGCGTGTTGACGCCGGACGTCACCAACGTGAAGGACCCCCGTCACGCGCGGGGGCCGAGCTGGGGGAGGCCATGCGCTTTCGCGGGAAGTCCATCCGCCGGAAGATCGTGGCGTTGCTGCTCGTACCGCTCGTCTCCCTCACCGGGCTCTGGGCGTTCGCCACGGTCCTCACCGGCCGCGAGGCCGACCAGCTCCTCGACGTCGGCTACATCGTCGACAAGGTCGGCTACCCCCTGGAGGACACCGCCCGGGTCATCCAGCTCGAACGCCGCCAGTCCCTGATCTACCTCGCCGACCCCCGGGGCTCCGAGGCGCTCGACTCGCTGCGCGAGACCCGGGAGGCCACCGACCGGCAGATCGCCCGCATCCGCGCCAACGCCGGAGACCCCGGCGTCCGCGAGGAGATGCGGCCCGTCACCGCCCAGCGGCTCACCTCCCTCCTCGAAGCGTTCGACGGCCTCGACTCCCTGCGCCTCTCCGTGGAGAAGCGCGATGTCGGCCGGATCCAGACCCTGGAGTTCTACAACCGGCTCGTCGACCCCTGCTACAGCTTCCTCATCACCCTCCACGCCCTGGAGAACGTGGAGATGGACAAGCAGGGCCGGGCCCTCGTCGGCATCACGCGCGCGCGTGAGCTGCTCTCCCAGGAGGACGCCCTCGTCCTCTCCGCGCTCGTCGCGGGCCGCATCACCCGCGAGGAGATCCGCGCGGTCTCCGACCTGGTCGCCAAGCGCACCCTGTTCTACGAGGTCAACCTCGAAGTCCTGCCCGCCGCCGAGCGCGACCACTTCGAGAAGTACTGGCGCAGCCCCGGCACCCAGCCGCTGCGCGCCGCGGAGAACGCCATCCTCCGGGAGGGCCCCACCGACACCCCGCGCGCCGTCACCGCCGCCCACTGGCAGGACCGGGCGGGCCCCGTCCTCGACGACCTCGCCCGGGAGAACACCGCCGCGGGCGACCGCTACCAGGAGCGGGTCAGGCCCGCCGCGTACAGCGTCCTGCTCAAGGTCGGCGTCGCGGGCGTCCTCGGCTTCGTCGCGCTGCTCGCCTCGCTCGTCATCTCCGTCCGCGTCGGCCGCTCCCTCGTCCGCGACCTGCGCCGCCTCCAGAAGGAGGCCCAGGAGGTCTCCGGGGTCCGGCTGCCCAGCGTGATGCGCAGGCTCGCCGCGGGCGAACAGGTCGACGTCGGCACCGAGGTGCCCCACCTGCGGTACGGAGAGGACGAGGTCGGCCAGGTCGGCCAGGCCCTGAACACCCTCCAGCGGGCCGCCGTCGAGGCCACCGTCAAGCAGTCCGAGCTCCGCCGGGGCGTCTCCGAGGTGTTCGTCAACCTCGCCCGGCGCAACCAGGTCCTGCTGCACCGTCAGCTCACCCTCCTCGACACCATGGAGCGGCGCACCGAGGACACCGACGAGCTGGCCGACCTCTTCCGCCTCGACCACCTCACCACCCGTATGCGGCGGCACGCCGAGGGGCTCGTCATCCTCTCCGGCGCCGCCCCCTCCCGGCAGTGGCGCAAGCCGGTCCAGCTCATGGACGTGGTCCGCGCCGCCGTCGCCGAGGTCGAGGACTACGAGCGGATCGAGGTGCGCAGGCTCCCGCGCCTCGGCGTGGGCGGACCCGCCGTCGCGGACCTCACCCACCTCATCGCCGAACTCCTGGAGAACGCCACGGTGTTCTCGCCCCCGCACACCGCCGTGCAGGTCCTCGGCGAGCGCGTCGCCAACGGCTTCACCCTGGAGATCCACGACCGGGGCCTGGGCATGAACGCCGACGCCCTGCTCGACGCCAACCTCCGGCTCGCCGAGACCCCCGAGTTCGAGCTGTCGGACACCGACCGCCTCGGCCTCTTCGTGGTCAGCCGCCTCGCCCAGCGCCAGAACGTCCGGGTCTCGCTCCAGACCTCCCCCTACGGGGGGACCACCGCGGTCGTCTTCATCCCGGTCGCCCTGCTGACCGACGCGCCCGAGACGCAGGGCGCGGGATTCCGGCTGGACCGCAAGACCCCGGACCGGGTCGGTCCGGCCGACGCCGGTACCGATGGCGCCGACGGCACCGCCGTGCTGCCGAGCCGCCGTCCCGCGCTGGCCCGGGTCCCGGACGTCGTCGAGGTGCCGGGCCCGCTCGACGGCCCCGTCGAGCTCGAAGGACCGGTCGGCGCCGAGGACCTCGACGTGCTGCTCGACCGTTCGGCGGACCTGCTCGACAGCGACAGCGAGCGCGGTGGCCTCTTCCGGCCCCGGCGCGGGCGCCGCACGGGCCCGGGACCGGCCGACGGGCAGCACGGGCAGGCCCAGGACCGTCCGGACGGCCCCGGCGACGGGGAGGACCCGGCCGACGGCCCGGCTCCGCTGCCGCGCCGCCGCCCCACCCCGACCCTGGTGGTGGACCACGGCCGCCGCGTCGGCGAACCAGACCGCGCGGGTACGTCCCAGGACCGGCCCGGCGCCGCCCAGGACCGGACCCGTACGGCCCAGGGCCGTACGGACTCCGTCCAGGACCGCGCCCACGGGCTCCCCGCCCACGACCACGAGCTTCCCGTCCTGGAGCAGCCGCTCACCGGCCGGGCGCACCCCGCTCCGGGACGTCACCCCGGGGGCCCGGACGCCCCCGGCCGGACGGCGGACGGCACCGGCCACCCCGGCACCGGCCACAGGAACACCGGCCACCAGGACACGAGCCACCCCGGCACCGGCCACCCCGGCCACGGTGCCGGACGGGACCAGCGGGGCTCCGGCCCCGCCCTCTTCCCCGTACCGGAGGAGGGTCCCGTCCGGGCGGACGGCCCCGAGCCCTTCGGCGGGCTGCCCCGCCGGGTCCGCCAGGCCAGCCTCGCGCCGCAGCTGCGCGGGACGGAAGGACCGGACGGAACCCGTACGGGTTCCCGCGCCGGCGCCCGTACGGGAAGGGCCGGTTCCGCCGAGGGCCCGGACTCCTTCGAGCGCGACGCCGACGAGGTGCGCGCCCGGATGGCCGCCATGCAGCGCGGCTGGCAGCGCGGGCGCGGCCACGACGCCGATCCGGACGAACCGACAGCACCAGGAACGACACCCGAGGGGGACGGTCGATGACCGCACCGAACGCCGCAGCACCCAGTACGTCCGGTCACGCGCACGGGCACGGCGAGCTGAACTGGCTCCTGGACGAGCTCGTCCAGCGCGTCGGTTCGATCCGGAAGGCCCTCGTGCTCTCCAGCGACGGACTCCCCACGGGTGCCTCCCGGGACCTGACCCGTGAGGACGGCGAGCACCTGGCCGCCGTGGCCTCCGGTTTCCACAGCCTCGCCAAGGGTGTCGGCCGCCACTTCGAGGCGGGCAAGGTCCGCCAGACGGTCGTCGAGCTGGAGGAGGCCTTCCTCTTCGTGACGGCCGCCGGGGACGGCAGCTGCCTGGCCGTGCTCGCGGACTCCGACTCCGACATCGGCCAGGTCGCCTACGAGATGACGCTGATGGTGAAGCGGGTCGGGGCCCACCTCACGACGGCCCCCCGGTCCGGTCTGCCCTCGGGAGGGTGAGCGGGACGGCATGACAGACGCAGCCGAGCGGAACCAGCTGAACCAGGGCCCGACCCCCGGCCACCACCACTGGTTCGACGACGAGGCGGGGCCGGTGGTCCGTCCGTACGCGATGACCCGCGGCCGGACGAGCGCCGCCACCCGTCACCGACTCGACCTCATCGCGCTGGTCGTCCCCGAACCCGCCGCCGACGACCCCGGCCGGGACCAGTCGCTCTCCCCCGAGCACGTGGAGATCGTCGAACGCTGCTCCGAGCAGCCCCAGTCGATCGCCGAGCTCGCCGCGGGACTCGACCTCCCCGTAGGGGTCGTCAGGGTCCTCGTCGGTGATCTCGTCGAGGACGAACTCGTCCATGTGACCCGCCCCGTTCCGCCGGCCGAACTGCCGGACGTGAGCATTCTCCGCGAGGTGATCAATGGCCTTCGGGCGCTCTAGCCGCAAACACCCCTACGTCGAACCGATGACCCTGAAGATCCTCGTCGCGGGCGGGTTCGGGGTCGGCAAGACGACACTGGTGGGCGCGGTCAGCGAGATCAGGCCGCTGCGGACCGAGGAGGTCCTCAGCGAGGCGGGGCGGCCCGTCGACGACCTGCACGGCGTCGAGGCCAAGAGGACCACCACGGTCGCCATGGACTTCGGCCGGATCACCCTCCGCGAGGACCTCGTCCTGTATCTGTTCGGCACCCCCGGCCAGGACCGCTTCTGGTTCCTCTGGGACGAGCTGGCACAGGGCGCGCTCGGCGCGGTGGTCCTCGCGGACACCCGCCGTCTGGAGGAGAGCTTCGCGGCCATCGACTACTTCGAGCGGCGCGGCATCCCGTTCACGGTGGCCGTCAACTGCTTCGAGGGCGCCCGGCGGTTCCCCGCCGAGAGCGTGCGCGGGGCGCTCGACCTCGACCCCGAGGTGGAACTGGTCATGTGTGACGCACGGGACCGCGAGTCCGTGAAGAACGTGCTGGTGGCCGTCGTCGAGCACGCGCTCGTCCTCGCGGACCGGAGCCACGCGACGGCCACCCCCTGAGCGCCCCTCGGGGACCCCGGGGGCCTCGGGCCCCTCACGATCCCTGAGGCCCTCGGGCCCTCGTCCCCCTCACGGTCCTCAGGGGGACGGTCAGCGCACGGCCACCACCGCCGACCCGTGCCCGAACAGACCCTGGTTCGCGGTGATGCCGACCCGGGCCCCCGGCACCTGCCGGTCGCCCGCCGTGCCCCGCAGCTGCCAGGTCAGCTCGCAGATCTGGGCGATGGCCTGCGCGGGCACCGCCTCCCCGAACGAGGCGAGCCCGCCGCTGGTGTTGACGGGGACGCGTCCGCCCAGCGCGGTCGCGCCCTCTCCGAGCAGCTTGGCGCCCTCGCCCGGCGGGCAGAGCCCGATGTCCTCGTACCACTCCAGCTCCAGGGCGGTGGACAGGTCGTACACCTCCGCGAGCGACAGGTCCTCGGGCCCGATCCCCGCCTCCTCGTAGGCGGCGCGCGCGAGGGAGGCACGGAAGGAGTACGGGGCCGGGGCGACGGCCACCGCCGAGTCCGTCGCGATGTCCGGCAGGTCGAGCACCGTCCTGGGGTAGGTGGGGGAGACCGTCGACACGGCCCTGATCCGTACGGGATCGGGGTGCCCGTGCGCGCGGGCGAAGTCCATGCCGGACAGGACGAGCGCGGCCCCGCCGTCCGAGGTGGCGCAGATGTCGAGCAGCCGCAGCGGATCGGCGACCACGGCGGAGGCGGCGACCTCCTCTGCGGTCACCCGGGTCCGGTAGCGGGCCAGCGGGTTGAGCGCCCCGGCCGCCGCGTTCTTCACCTTGACCCGGGCGAAGTCCTCGGGGGTGTCGCCGTACAGCGCCATCCGGCGGCGGGCGGCGAGGGCGAAGTACGCGGGATTGGTGGCCCCCAGCACCCGGAACCGCAGCCAGTCGGGGTCGTCGGGCCGGTCGCCCCCGGCGGGGGCGAAGAAGCCCTTGGGCGCCGAGTCCGCGCCGACCACCAGGACCACGTCCGTGAGACCGGCCAGGATCTGGGCCCGTGCGACCGCGACGGCCTGGGCGCCCGAGGCGCAGGCCGCGTAGACGCTGGTGACCCGGGCGCCCTGCCAGCCGAGGGCCTGGGCGAACGTCGCCCCGGCCACGTAGCCGGGGTAGCCGCAGCGCACGGTGTCGGCGCCGACGACCGAGCCGACGTCGGTCCAGTCGAGCCCGGAGTCGGCGAGCGCGGCACGGGCGGCGGCCGTCCCGTAGGTGACGAAGCGGCGCCCCCACTTGCCCCAGGGGTGCATCCCCGCCCCGAGCACGGCGATGTCGTTCACGACCGCTCCTCCTGTCCGCCCGGGACGGAACCCTGAGATCCGGGGACGGAACCCTGAGGTCCGGGGGCAGAACCCTGAGACCCGGGGACGGAACCCCGAGACCCCGGTACGGAACCCCGAGATCCGGGAGCGGGCCCCTGCTTCCCCCCTAGGGGCCGCCAGTTCCAGGTGGTCCAGATGTGCCGCTCGTCCTCGCCCAGGACCCCGGGCACCACCTCGACCTCCGTGCCGACGGCGAGATCGGCCGTGGTGACGCCGGGCGCGGCCTGCCCGAGGACCACCATCGCCTCCGCCGCCAGTTCCACGGCGACGAGGGTGTACGGCTCCCAGGGGGCGTCCGGGTCGGACACGTAGGGGGCGGGCGGACGGTACCGGCCGTCGGTGTACGACCAGACCCGGCCGCGCGGCGAGAGCGGGACCTCGACGAGTTCCCCGCCCGCGCAGAGCGGATTGCGGCAGGCGTCGTCCTCACGGGGGAAGAACACCGAGGCGCAGGCCGCGCAGCGGGTCCCGAGCAGCCGGAACCGGTCCTCCGGCACGGTGTCGTCGGTGAACCACCCGGCCACCACCGGTCTGCGCGTCCGTGCCATCGAGGTCTCCCGTACCGTCGGCCATCCCGTATCTGACGAACCGTCAGGAGTGTGGCATGGGAGACCGGCCCAGGGAAGACGTCAGTGACCGGCCACCGACCGCCGGGACACCGGGAAGTCGAAGAAGGTGTCGGGGAAGGGCTCCGGCCGGAACGTGAAGTGCCACCACTCCTCCGGAAGGTTCACGAAGCCCTGTCCGGCGAGCACCCCCTTGAGCAGCTGCCGGTTCGCCCGGGGCCCGCCCACGATCCTGGGGTCGTCGGTGTGCGAGCGGGTGTCGAAGCAGTCGTAGCCGGTGCCCATGTCCACGGAGTTGTCCGGGAAGCGCTCCGCCCGGGGCGCGAAGCACTCCACCAGGTCCTCGCCCGGCACGTACGCGCGCGTGGGCGCGGCCGGGAGCCGTACGAGTGTCAGATCCACCGTCGAACCCCTGCTGTGTCCTGACTTCTCCGCGATGTAACCGTCCTCGAACAGCCTCGACTTGTCGACGAGCGGATAGAACTCCCCCTTCATCCGCTCGTCCGCCAGGTCCTCCGCCCAGCGCACGAAGTGGTCGACGGCCCGCTGCGGCCGGTAGCAGTCGTACACCTTCAGCGTGTACCCCCGGGCCAGCAGCCGCGTCTGCGCCCGGCGCAGCGCCTCGGCGGCGGGCCGGGTCAGGACGCACAGCGGCTGCCGGTAGCCGTCCACCGGCGCGCCCACGAAGTTGTGCCCGGTCGTGTAGCGCATCTCCTGGAGGATCGTCGGATCGACCGAGGAGAGCGCCACGAACTCCTTCGGTGCCCTGGGCTCCGGCGCGGCCGAGGCCGGGGGAGCGGGGGCGGTGAGGGCGCCCACGGCGGCGAGCAGCCCGGCCGAGGCCGTGACGGCGAGGGTGCGGAGGGCGGGGACGAGTCCTGTCATGCGCACCGTCTACCAGTTCCGGCAGCGCCGGGAAAGGGCGCACGGGTACGGTCGGCGGTGTGAAGGACACCCGTGACGCTCACTGTTCCTCCTGCGGCGCCGCCCACCGGGCCGCCACGGGGTGGCCCCGCACCTGCCAGGTCTGCGGCGTCACCGCGTACCGCAACCCGCTGCCCGTCGCCGTCGCCCTCCTGCCGGTCACGGACGGCGGCGGTACGGGTCTCGTCGTCATCACCCGCACCATCGAGCCCGCGCGGGGCGGGGTGGCCCTGCCGGGCGGCTTCATCGACCACGGCGAGGACTGGCGGGCCGCCGTCGTCCGCGAACTGCGCGAGGAGACCGGCATCGAGGCCCCCGCCGAGGACGTCCGGCTCGCCGACGCGATGAGTTCCCCGGCCGGGCACCTCCTCCTCTTCGGCCTCCTCCCGCCCCGCGCGGCGAGCGCGCTCCCGCCCTCCACCGCCACGAAGGAGACGAGCGGCCACCACCTGCTCCCCGCACCCCGTGACCTGGCCTTCCCCCTCCACACGAGGGCGATGGCGAAGTGGTTCGCGGGGGAGTACGACTGACGGGACGGGTGTACGGCCCAGCCCACCCCGATACGGCTCCACAGCCGCATGGGCCGCATGGGCCGCATGGGCCGCATGGGCCGCATGGGCCGCATGGGCCGCATGGGCCGCATGGGCCGCATGGGCCGCATGGGCCGC
>NZ_JBHYZW010000007.1:0-15318 GCF_042754005.1 Streptomyces sp. NPDC059247 | reverse complement strand
GGCCGCATGGGCCGCATGGGCCGCATGGGCCGCATGGGCCGCATGGGCCGCATGGGCCGCATGGGCCGCATGGGCCGCATGGGCCGCATGGGCCGCTCGGGCGCGAACCGGAGCGGCCCCCGCCGCATCACAGCCCACCCCCCTCACACCCCGCTCTCACACCCCCGCCCCCACCCCTCCCTCCCCGAGCCCCCGGACCCGCACCGGGAGTTCCGGCTCCTCGGGACCGTCGTCCGTCACCCGTTCCACGACCACCCGGCCGTCCACCAGGCGCGACTGGTACCTCTCGATCTCGCCCGGCTCCCACCCGTCCCCGGTGTCCCGTACGACGAGCCCGCCGCCCGTCCGTCCCGGCGCGGGCGCCCACACCTCCAGGGCCGGACCACCGTCGTCGCCGCGCACCGGGAGCACCGCCCCGGCCCGTGCCAGCACCGGCACCCGGGACAGCGGCGCGTCGAGCAGCACCTGCCCGGGACCCTCGTACGCCCGGCCCGTCGCCGTGTCGTACCAGCGCCCGCGCGGCAGCCTGACCGCCCGCCGGTCGGAGCCCCCGGTCAGGACGGGCGCCACGAGCAGCGCGTCACCGAGCAGGAACGCGTCCTCGCAGTCCCGCAGCGCCCGGTCCTCCGGCGTCCCCCACCACACGGGCCGGACGTACGGGGCGCCCGTCATCCGGGCGAGCCGGGCCAGGGTCGTGAAGTACGGCAGCAGCCGCTCCCGCTCCGCCAGTGCCGCGCGCGCGTGCTCCAGGACCTCCGGCCCGAACTCCCAGGGCTCCCGCCGCCCCGCGTCGATCGCCGCGTGGGTGCGGAACAGCGGCAGCCACGCCCCCAGCTGGTACCAGCGCAGGAACAGCTCGGGCGAGGGCGAGCCGTCGAACCCGCCCACGTCGGGCCCCGAGTACGGCACCCCGCAGAGCCCGAGCCCCAGCACCAGGGCGAGCGACGCCCGCAGCCCCGGCCAGCCCGTGGACACATCGCCCGACCAGGTGCCCCCGTACCGCTGCATCCCGGCCCAGCCCGAGCGGGAGAAGAGGAAGGGCCGTTCGTCCGGCCGCAGCCGCCGCAGCCCCTCGTAACCGGCGCGGGCCATCGTGAGCCCGTACACGTTGTGCGCCTCGCGGTGGTCGCCGCCCCGCCCGTCGAGTGCGTGGCGCGCCGAGCGGGGCAGCGTCGGATCGCCGAAGGGGACGAACGAGACGGGCTCGTTCATGTCGTGCCACACCCCGGCGAAGCCCTGCCGGAGCCGCTCCTCGTACAGCCCGCCCCACCACTCCCGTACCGCCGGATCGGTGAAGTCCGGATAGGCGCAGGTACCGGGCCACACCACCCCGTGCAGCTCCGCGCCCGCCGCGTCCCGGACGAACGCCCCGGCCGCCCGCCCGGAGTCGTACACCGTGTCCCCCCGCTCCGCCCGCACCGCGGGGTCCACGATCGACACCAGCCGCACCCCCTGCTCCCGCAGCTCCGCCGCGAGCCCCGGCAGGTCGGGGAAACGGTCCCGGTCGACCGTGAACACCCGGTGCCCGTCGTAGTGGTCGATGTCCAGATGTACGGCGGACAGGGCGAGCCCCCGCTCCCGGTACCCCGCCACCACCCGCCGGACCTCCCGGGTGCTCCCGAAGCCCCAGCGGGCGTGCTGCGGCCCCAGCGCCCAGGCGGGCGGCAGCGCGGGCGCGCCGGTGAGCGCCGCCCAGTGGTGGAGCACGCGCGCGGGGGTGCCGACCACCACCCAGCAGCGCAGCGGCCCGCCGTCCATCCGGACCTCGCTGGTCGCGGGCCGGTCGTGCCCCGAGCCCGCCCCCTCCTCGCCCTCGGCGAGGGTGACCCGGCCGTCCCAGGTGTTGTCGTGGAAGGCGAGGTGCGTCCCGGCGTCCGACACCACGAACTGCACCGGCATGGTGATGTAGAGGGGGTCGTCCCCCGGGCCGAAACCGCCCCCGGGGTCGGTGTTCCACAGCCGGTACGAGCCGTCCCGCAGACGTGGCCCCGACGCCCGGCCGCCGAGCCCGAAGAACCGGGCGTCGGAGGGCAGCTCGCTGCGCTGCGTCCAGCGCGCGGAACCCCCGGGGGCCCGGCCGCCCTCCCCGTCCACCGGTTCCCACCAACGGGGCGGCAGGTCCCTGCGCAGCATCACCCCGCCCGGCGTCCGCACCTCCACCGCCCCGTGCCGGGAGACCGCCACCGTCACCCGCTCCGAGACGATCCGCCAGCCGCCGCCGGTGTCCGGTTCGAGCACGGCCCGGGGGTCCGGATCGGGGGCCCCGCCCGCCAGCGCGTACGAGGGGAGCGGCCCGGCCCCGTCCCAGGCCCAGAAGACGGTGCCGACCGCCGAGACGGAGACCTTCAGGACGGACCGCGCGAACCGGATGGTCCCCCCGCCGGGTGCGGCCTCCGCCACCACCGCGAGCCCCGGCACCCGGGCCCTCTCCGGACCCCTCGGCGGCAGCGCCCGCGCGTCCGCGCGCCGCTGCCGCCACGCCACCGCCACCGTCCGCCATCCCCGCGGCGAGCCGAACGCCTTTACCGAACGCACCAGTTCACGACCGTACATACGGCTCACCCTGCCACCCACCAGGGACGGAACCGCCTCCGTTCAGCTTCCGTTCACCCGTGCTGGGAGCACATATTCAACTCCCCGACCATGTGCGGGCAGCCCTGGTGCGAAAGACGATCACATGGCATCGTCCTGTCAGCCGCGTCACGCGCACACCCCAGCACGTGCGCGGGACACACGCCGACCCGCGTACAGCCAGGGAGCAGCCCCCATGACATCAGCGCAGACCGAGCCGCTCTGGCAGCCCGACGAGGAGCAGATCGCCTCGGCCGCCGTCACCCGCTTCCAGACCTGGGCGGCCGAGCACCACGGCGCCCCGGCCGAGGGCGGCTATCCGGCGCTCCACCGCTGGTCGGTCGACGAGCTGGAGAGCTTCTGGCAGGCGGTCGTCGAATGGTTCGACATCCGCTTCGCCACCCCGTACGAGCGGGTCCTCGGCGACCGCTCCATGCCGGGCGCCGACTGGTTCCCCGGGGCCACCCTCAACTACGCCGAGCACGCCCTGCGCGCCGCCGACGAGCGCCCCCACGACACGGCCCTGCTCGCCGTGGACGAGACACACGGGCCGGTCCCCGTGACCTGGGCCGAGCTGCGCCGCCAGGTCGGCTCCCTCGCCGCCGGACTCCGCGAGCTCGGCGTACGCCCCGGCGACCGCGTCAGCGGCTATCTGCCCAACGTGCCGCAGGCGGTCGTCGCGCTGCTCGCCACCGCCGCCGTGGGCGGCGTGTGGACCTCCTGCGCCCCGGACTTCGGCGCCCGTAGCGTCCTCGACCGCTTCCAGCAGGTCGAGCCGGTCGTCCTGTTCACCGTCGACGGCTACCGCTACGGGGGCAAGGAACACGACCGCCGCGACACCGTCGCCGAACTCCGCGCCGAGCTGCCCACCCTGCGCGCGGTCGTCCACATCCCGCTCCTCGGCACCCCGGCGCCCGAGGGGACCCTCGACTGGGCCGGTCTCGTCGCCGCCGACGTCGAGCCGGTCTACGAACACGTCCCGTTCTCCCACCCGCTGTGGGTCCTGTACTCCTCCGGCACGACCGGTCTGCCGAAGGCGATCGTCCAGTCCCAGGGCGGCATCCTCGTCGAGCACGTCAAGCAGCTGGGGCTGCACTGCGACCTCGGCCCCGAGGACGTGTTCTTCTGGTACACCTCCACCGGCTGGATGATGTGGAACTTCCTCGTCTCCGGCCTCCTCACCGGTACGACCGTCGTCCTGTACGACGGAAGCCCCGGCTACCCGGACATCGCCGCCCAGTGGCGCGTCGCCGAACGCACCCGCGCCACCCTGTACGGCACCTCCGCCGCGTACGTCATGGCCTGCGCCAAGGCGGACGCGCACCCGGGCCGGGACTTCGACCTCTCGTCCGTGAAGTGCGTCGCCACCACCGGCTCCCCGCTGCCGCCCGACGGTTTCCGCTGGCTGCACGACGAGGTCCGCGAGAACCTCTGGATCGCCTCCGTCAGCGGCGGCACCGACGTCTGCTCCTGCTTCGCGGGCGCCGTACCGACCCTCCCGGTCCACATCGGCGAGCTCCAGGCGGCGGGCCTCGGCACCGACCTCCAGTCCTGGGACCCCTCGGGCGAACCGGTGATCGACGAGGTCGGCGAACTGGTCGTCACCAACCCCATGCCGTCGATGCCGATCCGCTTCTGGAACGACCCCGACGGCAGCCGCTACCGCGACAGCTACTTCGAGATGTTCCCGGGCGTCTGGCGCCACGGAGACTGGATCACGATCACCGACCGGGGTTCGGTCGTCATCCACGGCCGCTCCGACTCCACCCTGAACCGGCAGGGCGTGCGCATGGGGAGCGCCGATATCTATGAGGCCGTCGAACGGCTCCCGGAGATCCGCGAGTCCCTCGTGATCGGCCTGGAGGAGCCGGACGGCGGCTACTGGATGCCGCTCTTCGTCCATCTGGCGGAGGGCGCCGCCCTGGACGACGAGCTGATCGCCCGCATCAAGGGCACGATCCGCACGGAACTCTCCCCGAGGCACGTCCCCGACGAGATCATCGAGGTGCCGGGCGTCCCGCACACCCTCACCGGCAAGCGGATCGAGGTCCCGGTCAAGCGGCTGCTCCAGGGCACACCGCTGGCCGAGGCCGTCAACGCGGGTTCCGTCGACGACCTCGGCCTGCTGCGCTTCTACGAAGCCCTGGCGGCCTCCCGCAGGGGCTGACGCGTTCCCCCGGGGGTCTCGGCATCCCCGGGGAAACCGCACGTCAGGCCCGCGCCGCGCCGGGCAGCTCGCCGGGGGCGGTGGCCGCCGCCTTGGCGAGCACCGCCGAGACGCCCAGGACGGTGCCCGAGGGCCCGGCCGAGGTGGTCTCGGTCAGGACCGTGCGCTCCCCGAGGAACGCCGACGTCGCCCGGTCGAAGATCCACTGGGTCTGCGCGCCGCCGGAGGTACGCGCCACGGCGACGCCCTCCCGGCCCGCCGCGTCCTTCGCGGACGGCAGCACGGTGACCCCGGGGATGCGCGCGGCGGCCTCGTACAGCGCGGCGGTGACCTTCGGCGGCGCCCACGTCTCGGCGAGCAGCGTCCCGATCGCGGTGAACGCGCGCTGGTCCGTGTCGCCCCCGGCCCGGCCGGTCTCGGCGCGGATCAGGCGCAGCAGCGCGTCAGGGTCCGTCGGCAGCGTCGCCACGTACGCGTGGGTGGGGTGCGTGACGGACGGCGGCGCCACGTCGACAGTGGTCTTGCGGGGGGTGGCGCCCCGGTGGTCCAGCTCGTACACGGGCGCCCGCGCGCCGAGTTCCACATCGGCGGCGCCGGGTTCGCGCAGCAGCCCGGCGCGGCTGCCGTCGGCCGACAGCCACACCTCGCGCCGGTGGACGGCCGGGAGGACGGCGGCCCCGCCGGACGCGGCCCTGCCCGCGTGGGCGACCAGGCTCCGGACGTAGACGTACCCGTCGGCCCGGACGTCGGGCGCGGGAGCCGAGGCGGCGGCGAGCGCGGCCCGGGTCAGCACCTGACCCGCGCCGCCCGGGGCCCGCTGTCCCACCCGGGGACGGTCGGGGTCCCCGGCGGGCGCCTCCTGGAGCGCGAACACGGCGACACCGGCCACCACCGCGCAGGCGGCGACCGGCGCGGCGATCCGGGCGAGGCGGAACCCGGGGCGCCGCGCGGGGGCCGGGCGGCGCCCCGGACCGTCCCCGGCGAGGGCGGTCCGCAGCACGGTCTGCCGCAGGCCGGGCGCGGGCTCGGGCACCGGCGGCGGGGGCAGCAGCTCGGTGAGTTCGGCGCGCAGCAGCTCGTCGGCCGCCACGCGCGCGTGGCCCTGGGCGTGCGGCGGGCGGGGGGCGAAGGAGTTCATGCCTGGTTCTCCGGGATCGGTCGGGGCACGAGGGCGGCGGGACGGGCGGGCGTACTTCCGGGGCCGTCCCCGGCCCCCGTACGCGCGGGCGTGGGGACGGGCGGCCGGGCGGAGGAGGAAGCGGGCGCGGGCGGGGCGCCGCCGGTGACGGGCCCGCCGGGGGACCGGACGGCGCCCGCTCCCCGGGAGCGGACGGCGGCTCCGGCCGCCCGGTCCTTCCGGCGCGCCGCGCGCAACTCCGCCTCGGCGAGCTTCCGGAGCCGTTCACGGGCCCGGGACAGCCGCGACCGCACGGTCCCGACCGGCACCCCCAGGGCCTCCCCCGCGGCGGCGTAGTCGAGCCCGGCCCACACCACGAGGGTGAAGACCTCCCGCTCGCGCCGCCGCAGCTTCCCGAGCGCGGCGCGGGCGGCCCGTACCTGCTCCCCGTCGGTCATCCGGGCGAGGACGTCGTCGGCGAAGTCCGGCAGGACACCGCGCTCGGGCATCCGGGCCAGGGCCGCGTCGCGCCGCCGGGCCTCCCGCGCGGCGCCCCGCATGATGTTGGTCGCGATGCCCAGGAGCCAGGGGCGCAGGCTGCCGCCGTCGGCGTGCACCTTCCCCCGGCAGCGCCAGGCCTCCAGGAAGGCGGCGGACACGACGTCCTCCGCGGCCGTGCGGTCCCCGCAGACCCGGTGGGCGTAGTGGTACAGCACGCGTGCGTGCTCGTCGTACGCCTCCCCGAGCGCCGAGGGGTCCCCGGCGCGGAAACGCTCTCTCATAGGTGATTCCACATCTGGCACTGGGCCCTGGTTCGTCCGGGTTCCCGTGACCTGGACCACATCCGCCCGAGGCCCCGAGGCGGACGGCGGGTCCCGCGTCCGGTCGAGCCCCCGGCCTGGCGGGTCCCGGTTCCCGCGAGCCCCTGCCCCGACGGACCTCGGCCGGACCGCTCCCGGCCCGCCGCTCCCGGCCCGCCGCTCCCGGCCGGGAGCGCTCTTCCTCGGCCGGAAGCACCTCCCCTCAGCCGGAAGCGCCCGGACGGAAGCGCCCGGCCGGAAGCACTCCCTCTCCCGGCCGGAAGCCCCGGGCCGGAAGAGCGCCCCTCCCGGGCCGGTGTGGCGCAGGTCACGGGAACGCGGCGCGCGGGACGAGCAGTGCTGATCATGAACGATTCCTCGACCCACCTCCGCACCTCCCCGGCCACCGGACGCGGCACCACCCGCCGCGCCGCCCTGCGGGCCCTGGCCGTCGCCACGGTCCTCGCGGGCACCTCGCTCTCGGTACCGCTCCCGAGCGCCGTCGCCGCCGACCCCGCCGAGACGTACACCCTCACCATCCGCCACCTCGACCGGCAGGGAGCCGCCACCGGCGACTACCTGACCCACGTCACCGGCGTCTCCGGCCCCGGCGCGGCCGAGGCGGTCACGCCCCACGACGCCTCCGGGACCGTCACCGTCCGCCTGCCCAAGGGCCGCTACCTGCTCGACTCCACCCTGGAGAAGGGCACCGAGGTCGACTGGATCGTCCAGCCCCGCCTCGACCTGACCGGCGACACGACCGTCACC
Source organism: Streptomyces sp. NPDC059247 (assembly GCF_042754005.1). Lineage (NCBI taxonomy): Bacteria > Bacillati > Actinomycetota > Actinomycetes > Kitasatosporales > Streptomycetaceae > Streptomyces > Streptomyces sp. NPDC059247. Next base: position 7,895 of record NZ_JBHYZW010000007.1, on the reverse strand, counting down.
GTCGACGCCCGCACCACCGCCCCGGTGGACGTCCGCCCGCCGGAGCGGAGCGCCCGCTACCGCAGCGGCATCGGCTACGTCGAGGTCACCCACGAGGGCACCACCCGCTCCGCCAACATCGTCATGGCGAGCGACAACCTGCGGGTGGCCCACCTAGGCCCTGCCGCCGAACCCGGCTCCGTCAAGGAGTGGTTCGACAGCTACTGGGCGGGCGCCTCCCAGGACTACGCGCTCGGCTACACCTTCACCTCCACGCACGCCCAGACCGGCGTCGTCCGGCACCCCACGGCCGCCTCGCTGGCCACCCTCAAGATCCGGGGCGCCGCCACCGGGGGCGCGACCGGCACCGCCTTCGTCTCCGTCCAGCCCGCAGAGGGCACCACCATCGGCTACGGCCGGGCGCTCCAGCTGTCCGACACCGCCACCGTCCTCGTGACGCCGGAACGGGGTGCGTGGGACGTCGACTACACGGGCCCCGCCACCCCGGAGACCCGCCCCAACCAGTACATGGCCCAGGACATTCCGGTCCGCGCGGGCGCCACCGTGACCAAGACCTTCGACAACGCCGTCTTCGGCCCCGCGATCGACGGGGCGCCCGGCGCCCGTCCGGCGGGCGTTCGCGACGGCGACTCCCTCGCGCTCGACGTCCCGCTGCTCGCCGACGGCGACGGCCACACCCCGTCCGCCCCGCGCTTCCTGACCGCCACCACCACCCTCCAGCGCGACGGCGTCCTGATCGGCACCCGGCACGGCGCCCCCGGCCGTGCCACGTTCACCACCACCCCGGGCCGTGCCTCGTACCGGCTGACCGCCTCCGCGACCCGCGGCGACGGCACGGCCTCACGCGGGCGCGTGACGGCCGCCTGGACCTTCTCCTCGGCCGGTACGACGACCCCGACGGCGCTGCCGCTGAGCGCCGTCCGCTTCACCCCGGCCCTCGGTCTCGACGGCACCGCCCCGGCGGGCACCCCCGCCACCGTCCCGGTCACCGTCCAGGGCGCCGCCGCGACGACCGGCGTACGGTCCCTCACCGTGGCGCTGTCCACGGACGGCGGCGCCACCTGGTCCCGAGTCCCCGTCGTCGACGGCGCGGTGTCCTACCGCAACCCGGCCCCGGGCCGCTCCGTCTCGCTCCGCGCCGAACTGACCGACAGCCGGGGCAACACCCTGCACCAGACCCTGACCGAGGCCTACCGCACCCGCTGACCGGCCCTCCACCACGAGCGCTCCGGGGAAGCCCGCCCTTCCCCGGAGCGCCCGCCCGCAAACCGTCGGGCAGGCCACGAGGCCCCCGGCCCCGGCACGACACCCCACCGCCCGGCCCGGCCCCCCAGCCGTGCCGGGCGAACACGTTCCGACCCGAGACCGGTCCGACCACTGCCTGCCCCGCCTCGACCGACCCGGCCACCACTGACCGCCCACCACTGCCCGACCGCCCCCGGTCCGGCAGCCACGGAGCAAGCCCCCCCGCGTCCCACGCGCCCCGACAGCCTCACGCCCCGACCACAGCCCCCGACCCCGGCCCCACTCACCCCCCATACGTGGCCTGGGCGTCCCCGAGCACCTCGGCGAAGTCCGCCGCGAGCCGTGCCGCCTCGCCCACGTCGAGCGTCGCCGTCGTGATCCGTACGGCGGGCGGGGCCGCGATCCGGAACCGGGCCCCCGCCGCGACCCACCAGCCCCGCGTCCGCAGCCCGTTGACCACCGCCGACTCGTCGCGCACCGGCACCCACACATTGAGCCCGCTCGCCCCCACGGCCCGGATGCCGTGCACCCGGAGCGCGCCGATCAGCGCCGCGCGCCGTTCCGCGTACGCCTCCTCGCCCGCCGCCACGAGCGCGCGTACCGACGCGTCACCGAACAGACCGGCCACCGTCTCCTGGAGCACATGGCTGACCCAGCCCGAGGTCATCAGCATCCGCCCGTCGTGCCGCGCGAGCGTCACCGCGTCACAGGCGACCCCGGCCCACCGCAGGTCGATCCCGAGGTGCTTCGACACGGTCCGCACCTGCGCCCACCGGTCGAGCCCGGCCGCCGCGAGCGTGTGCGCCGCCGCCCCGCCGACCTCCGCGTTGTGGTCGTCCTCGACGACGAGGACCTCGGGAAACTCCCGGACCACGGCCACCAGCTCGTCCCGCCGCGACCGGGTGAAGAACGCCCCGGTGGGGCACTGCCCCCGGGGACTGCACACCACCGCGCGCACCCCGCCGCGCAGCGCCGCCCGCAGCGACTCCGGCACGATCCCCTCGCCGTCGACCGCCACCGGGACCATCCGCAGACCCAGCGCGGGCACCAGATCGAGCAGATGGTGGAAGCCGGGGTCCTCCACGGCCACCGCGTCACCGGGCCGCAGCTCCGTCGACAGGAGGCGCGCGACGCAGTCGAGCGCCCCGTGCGCGAACGTGATGTGCCGCGCGGGCACCCCGTCCCGCTCGAACCACTCCCGGGTGGCCCCTTCGAGGGCCGGGAGCCGGGGCGCGGCGCGATGGGACCCGTAGACCGGGCTGACCGTCGTCGGCGGTCGCAGTACGGGGAGGAAGGCCGGGTCCGGATGTCCGCCGGCCAGGTCCACCAAACCCCGCGGGACGCGCGGGGGACGCCGGGAGGCCACCGACGGCACATCGGCCACGACGGTCCCGCCCCGGCCCCGGGTGAGGATCAGCCCCCGCTGCCGCAGCTCCTTGTAGGCCGTCGCGACCGTCCCGGGACTCACCCCCAGATCGTCCGCGAGCCGCCGCACCGGAGGCAGGGCGTCGCCGGGCGAGAGCCCGCCCTCGGCCACACCGCGTTCCACGGACGCGGCGATCCCCTTGGCTGTCGTACCTTCGACCGCATATTGTGCTGTCACGTAATCAATTATGTATCGGTACAAAGAAGTTCGCAAGGGGAACCCATGAGCCGCACCACCCGCCTCAGGAGAACGGCCCTGAAGGACCGGGTCCCCGGCGGCCCCGACGGCCGCCGGATGCTCCTCGTCAACTTCATCGACAAGTGCGGCACCGGACTCTGGTCCACGGCCATGGCCCTCTACTTCACCTACGTCACCGGCCTCGGCCTCGGACAGGTCGGCCTCCTCGTCGCCGTATCCGGCGCGGCGGGCATCGCGGGCGCCCCGCTCGGCGGCCTCCTCGCCGACCGCTTCCCCCTCGTCCGCGTCCTGATCTGCACCCAGCTGCTGCGCGCGGCGGCCCTCCTCGCCCTCCTCACCACCGACGACTACCCGCTGCTGGTCCTCATCTCCGCCGCGGGAGCCCTGCCCGACCGCGCCACCAACGTCCTCACCAAGCTCTACGCCGCCCGGGTCGCGGGCCCCGACCGCATCCGCTACCAGGCCATCAACCGCACCACCTCCAACATCGGCTGGACCCTCGGCGGACTCGGCGCCGCCGGAGCCCTCGCCGTCGGCACCACCACCGCGTTCCACCTGCTGCTCATCGGGGACGCGCTCTCCTACCTCGTGATGGCGGCCCTCACCCTCCGCTGCGCCGAACCCCCGGCCCCCGCCTCCCGGATCGCCGCCTCCTCCACCGACCCCACCCCCGCCGCCAAGCCCTCCAGCCCCTGGCGCGACCGGGGCTTCCTCGCCTTCACTGCGGGCGACGCGGTCTTCTTCCTCCACGACTCGATCCTCCAGGTCGCCCTGCCCCTCTGGATCGTCCACGCCACCGACGCCCCCGTCGGCCTCGCACCCCTCCTGATGGTCGCCAACAGCGCCCTCGTCGTCCTCTTCCAGGTCCCGCTCTCCCGCTTCGCCACCACCACCGAAGCCGCCCGCCGCCTGTTCCGCCCCGTCGCGGTCCTCTTCGCCGTCACCACCCTCGCCGTCGCCGCCTCCGCCCTCGGCGGCCAGACCCTCGCCGTCGCGGCCCTGGTCACCGCGACCGTCGCCCTGACCTTCGCCGAGATGCTCCACACCATCGCGTCCTGGGAGATCTCCGTCGCCCTGGCCCCCGACGACGCCCAGGGCGCCTACCTCGGGGTCCACGGCCTCGCCCAGTCCGTCCAGCGCTGCGTCGGCCCCCTCCTCATGACCGTCCTCGTCGCCGCCGGCCCCCTCGCCTGGCCCGCCCTCGGCACCGGCCTCGTCGCCACCGCCGCCGCCCAGAGCCGCCTCGTCCGCCGCCGCCTCCCCGGAACGTCACTGTCAGTGCCGAAGGTTACGGTGAGTGAGCACTGATCGGACCGTACGAGCAGGGGGAGAACATGACACGGACCGGCACCACCCCGGCAGGCCTCCGCCGCGCCCTGCGCCGCGAAGTCCCCAGCACCGTCGGCCTCCTCGCCGACGAGCACGACTTCACCGCGATGCGCCGCTACAGGACCTTCGCCTTCGACGACCACACCACCTACCTCCGGCAGGTCGAAGCCCTCCTCAAGACCCTCGCCACCCAGGGCGGCCCCACCACCGTCACCCTCTTCGACCCCGAGGAGTACGCGGCCTGGTGCGCCGAGACCGCCCTCGACCCCGACCACCCCACCACCCGAGGCCGCTTCACCGCCCACCTCGCCGCCACCGGAGCACGCGTCACCTACACGGGCCAACCCCTCAGCACCCTCCTGCCCGAGCTCGTCGACACCGCCGTACGCCATGCCACCTGGGAATACGCCACCACCGTCCTCGCCACCACGGGCGACTGCGCCACCTGTGGCACGGACATCGGCAGGGCCGCCTTCGACCGGGCCGCCGAGCTCCTCACCCGGCTCCTCGCCGCCGTGGGACCCGGCACCCACCATCTCGTCTGCAGCGTCCCCGCCGCCGCCGACCAGCTCGTCGCCGCCCTCAGGGCCGACGGCACCACCGAGCCCGCCTCGGTCGCGGACGAGCCCGCCGCCGAGTTCACCGCCGTACTCGCCGCGGGCATCGCCCTCGGCACCCGCGGCGGCCTCGTCCTGCGCACCACCGCCCCCGAGACCCCCGACCGGCTCCACGGCTGGCGCCTCACCGGCGGCACCCTCACCCCCCTCACCGAGGCCGAGGTCTTCGCCGCCTACTGCACCGACAACCGCACCGGAGAACCCCTCCCGCCGGAACCGGGCGTCGAGCACCGCGCGGGCTTCCCCCTCACCACCGGCCCCGACGACGAATGGACCACCCACCACTGACCCCGCGCACGACGAAGGGGCTCCCCGTCACCACCGTGACGGAAAGCCCCTTCGTCCGGGCACTGCCGGGAATCACTCCCCGGACAGCACCGCCTGCGCGGCCAGCCGCGCCTCGTGCGCCGTGTCGGCGGCCCGAGCCGCCGCGGCGGCACGCTCGCACTGCGCCAGCGTGTACTTGGCCAGCGTCGCCCGCACGTACGGGATCGACGCCGCACCCATGGAGAGGGAGGTGACGCCCAGACCCGTCAGCACACAAGCGAGCAGCGGGTCGGCCGCCGCCTCGCCACAGACACCACAGCTCTTGCCCTCAGCCTTGGCCGCCTCGGCGGACAGCGCCACCAGGTCGAGCAGCGCGGGCTGCCACGGGTCCTGGAGCCGGGACACCGCACCGACCTGACGGTCGGCCGCGAAGGCGTACTGCGCCAGGTCATTGGTGCCCAGCGACAGGAACTCGACCTCCTGGAGGATCGAGCGCGCCCGCAGCGCGGCCGAGGGAATCTCGACCATCGCCCCGAACTTCGCCCGCAGCCCCGCCTCACGGCACGCGTCGGCGAACGCCTTCGCGTCCGTACGGTCGGCCACCATCGGCGCCATGACCTCAAGGTAGACGGGCAGCCCCTCGGACGCCTTCGCCAGCGCCGTCAGCTGCGTCCGCAGCACCTCCGGGTGCTCCAGGAGCGACCGCAGGCCCCGCACACCGAGAGCGGGGTTCGGCTCGTCGGCGGGCGTCAGGAAGTCCAGCGGCTTGTCCGCACCGGCGTCCAGCACCCGCACGACCACACGGCCCTCGGGGAACGCCTCCAGCACCTTGCGGTAGGCCTCGACCTGAGTCTCCTCGGACGGCGCCTTCTTGCTGTCGTCGAGGAAGAGGAACTCCGTACGGAACAGGCCCACGCCCTCCGCACCCGCCTCGACCGCCGCCGGAACGTCCGAAGGACCACCGATGTTGGCGAGCAGCGGCACCTTGTGCCCGTCCGAGGTGGCACCGGGACCGCTGGACGTGGCCAGCGCGGCCTTCCGCGCCGCGGCGGCCCGGGTCAGCTCCGCCTTCTTCTCCTCGCTCGGGTCCACGAAGATCTCACCGGTCGAACCGTCGACCGCGATCATCGTCCCCTCGGCCAGTTCGCCCGCACCCGGCAGCGCCACGATCGCGGGCACCCCGAGGGCACGCGCCAGGATGGCGCTGTGGCTGGTCGGCCCGCCCTCCTCGGTCACGAAACCGAGGACCAGCGCCGGGTCGAGCAGCGCCGTGTCGGCGGGAGCCAGGTCCCGCGCGATCAGCACGTACGGCTCGTCGCTGTCCGGCACACCCGGCATCGGCACGCCCAGCAGGCGCGCCACGATCCGGTTCCGCACGTCGTCCAGGTCCGCGACCCGGCCCGCCATGTACTCACCGGCCCCGGCGAGGAGCTCGCGGTAGTGCGAGAACGCGTCGTAGATGCCTCGCTCGGCCGTACTGCCCACGGCGATGCGGCGGTCGACGTCGGCGATGAGCTCGGGGTCCTGGGCGATCATCGCCTGGGCCTCGAGCACGTGCTGCGCCTCACCGCCGGCCAGATTGCCACGCGCAATCAGGTCGGCAGCGACAGCTTCGACGGCCTGACGGGCGCGCCCCTGTTCGCGCTCCGCCTCGTCCGCCGGAATCTGCTTGGCCGGAGGTTCGAGAACCGCCGTGCCCATGTGCCGGACCTCGCCGATCGCCACACCGTGGCTGACGCCGACGCCTCGCAGCGTTGTCTCCATCTCACCTGTCTCCGATAGAGCGGCGGCACCGGCCGCCGCGATCAATGTCGAACTCGCGGTCGTCACGGGGACGATCCGGCTCAGCTCCAGCCGAAGAGCTCGTCGCCGGCCTTGACGTCGCGGTCCTCCACGACATCGGAGAGCGAGTCCGCGGTGGCCTCCAGGGCCACGATGGGACAGATGGGGGACTTGCCGGCGGCCTCGACGTCGGCGGGGTTCCAGCGCACGACGGCCTGTCCGCGCGTCACGGTGTCACCCTTGTTCACGAGCAGCTCGAAGCCCTGCCCGTTGAGCTGAACGGTGTCGATGCCGAGGTGTGTCAGCACGCCGTGACCCTCGCCGTCGACGACGACGAAGGCGTGCGGGTGCATGGAGACGACGACCCCGTCGATGGGGGACACCGCCTCAGAGAGCTCACGTACGGGATCGATGGCGGTACCGGGACCGACCATCGCACCGGAGAAGACCGGGTCGGGAACTGCAGCGAGACCGATGGCGCGTCCAGCAAGCGGCGACGTCACGGTTGTCATGGGAAGCCTCCCAGGGGCGGAGATTGTGTGGCGCCGTCACTACCTGTCCTGGACGGCGTACTGTTCAGAAGCGTAAGTCATAAGAAGTCCCAGTTCCGCACGAGACGTACCAGTTGGGCGGAGCTAGGGACCACCGGAAACGATTTGCCTCTACTGACGGTGGGATGTACTGTCGTACTCCTGCCTGACCCCAACGCGACTTCGAGTCGTGGGTCGGCAGCACCTACCAAGCCAGATCCTAACCCCCAGTGGTCTACACCTCTGCGTACTCGCAGGGGAAGTGGTCGGGGAGGCCGAGAAAGCCTGGTAACGTTCAACCCCGCCGGGAACGGAAAGCGCGAAAGCGAATTCCAGCCCCAGCAGCCCGCTCCAGCGGGTGGCAGAAACGGAAATCGGATCTGCTAAGCTGGAAACACGAAATACCGAAGGAAGCGCCCGGAGGGCCTGGGAACAGGAACGAAGGAAGCGTCCGCACCTTGAGAACTCAACAGCGTGCCAAAAATCAACGCCAGATTAGTT